>CAZLMM010000007.1:6937-130076 GCA_964560495.1 uncultured Caldilineaceae bacterium | reverse complement strand
GGTTCAGCAATCCGCTCCCAGGCGCCACATCCCCCGCAGACTTTCTTCCCCATTCACTGCTGGCAGCAGCAACATCCCTAGTGGAGCGACCACTTAGTTTTTAGAAATCGACTGCCTGGACGATCACGTTTTTACTCTGAACACGTTTTCTAAGAATTAAAAAGTCAGACTACTAGCAAGCCCGGCAGATTATATCGTTTTCCCTCGCGCCGACGTGGATCGTGCACGCGACTCAGCCGCTCCATCACACTGCCTTTGCGCGCTTCCATCACCTTGCCTCTTTCCTTGCCTATCAATACACCTCGCTTTCCTCATTGTCGCGCAGGCCTATGCTCATATTGTTGGAGGATTGATAAGCCCTATTCTGTTTGAGACTCCTCGGTTGTCATTATTCGGATCAGTTGTGATAAAATATGAACACTTAGTCGCAGCGCAAACATTTTCACAACTGGCGCCCGTATGAGACACATTTACCTCACCTGGTTCGATCTCGAAGAACTTGTCTCTCAATTGATCTTCAAGTTGAACACGCCCTATGACGCCATCGTGGTCATCACCCGCGGGGGCATCATCCCCGGCGGCATGATCGCCGAGGCGTTGAAGATGAAGGATGTGCTCACCGCCGCAGTGTTCTTCCCGGAAGACCCCGGCCAGCGCACGAAATTGAGCTGGCCGCGTTTCCTTCAGTTCCCCATGGATTCCCTGCTGGAAGGGCGCAAGATCCTGGTTGTGGACAACCTCTGGTTTCAGGGGCGCACCATCACCGCGGTGCGTGGACGCATTGAGGCCGCCGGCGGCTATCCAGAGACGGCCGTGCTCCACTGGAAGCGCACGAGCAGCCTCTTCCCCGAAAGCGAGCCAGACCACTACGTGGAGATCACCGAGGACTTCATCCACTACCCCTGGCAGCGCATCGACGATACGGACTACCGGGTGCCGGCGCAGCCCGCGCCCACCCTTTCGTAAGCCATCTCGGAAAGCGAGATTCCCTGTGACCGAAGCCTCTACCTTGACATCGGCGGCGCCGGCGACCGAGCGCATCGCCGAGATCATCCGCCTGCTGCGCATCGCCCATCCCGACGCCCATTGCGAGCTGGATCACCGCAACGCTTTCGAGCTGCTGGTTGCCACGATCCTTTCTGCCCAGTGCACCGACGAGCGCGTGAATAAGGTGACGCCCGTGCTCTTCGCCGCCTATCCCACACCCCAGGCGCTGGCCGGGGCTGACCGAAACGAAGTAGAGGAGATCATTCGCTCCACCGGCTTCTATCGCAACAAGGCCAAGAACATCCAGGAGGCCGCCCAGCGCATTGTCACAGTCTATGGCGGGGAAACGCCGGCGACCATGGACGATCTTCTGACGTTGAGCGGGGTGGCGCGCAAGACCGCCAATGTTGTGCTGGGCGTAGCCTATGGCGTGGCGGCCGGCGTGGTGGTGGACACCCATGTCAAGCGCCTGTCCAACCGTCTGGGGCTGACAGAGCAGAGCGACCCGGACAAGATCGAGCGGGAGTTGATGGCTCTCATCCCTCAATCCGAGTGGATCGACTTCGCCCATCTACTCATCTTTCATGGCCGCCGTGTCTGCGATGCGCGCAAGCCCAACTGCGCCGGCTGCAACGTGCGGCAGCTTTGCCCTTCGACGTTGGTCTGAACTGCTCGACGACTATGCTCAACCCCTCTGTCCCCCTTACCCTCTGGAAAAAGATCATCTATGGCGCCGGTGAATTGAGTCCTGCCATCGCTGTCGTGCTCAAGGCAGCTTTTCTCCTCTACTTTCTCACCGACGCAGCCCAACTGAGCCAGCCCGCCGCAACATCCATCGTGGTCATTGCAACTCTGTGGGATGCCGTGAGCGCGCCGTTGGTGGGCTGGCTGAGCGACCGCACCCACACGCGCTGGGGACGCCGCCGCCCGTGGCTGTTGGCTGGCATTCTGCCCTTTGCTCTGTTTTTTGTGCTACTCTGGTGGACGCCTCCCTTTGCTGCGCCCGGCCTCTACTTCTATTACCTGGCTGTGGCGCTGCTTCTTGGCCTGGCCGCCGCCATGATTGGCGTGCCCTACGCCGCGCT
This sequence comes from uncultured Caldilineaceae bacterium, assembly GCA_964560495.1. Lineage (GTDB taxonomy): Bacteria > Chloroflexota > Anaerolineae > Caldilineales > Caldilineaceae > UBA5069. Next base: position 128,004 of record CAZLMM010000007.1, on the reverse strand, counting down.
CACGCCCCAATTAGCCGACGACTACGACGAACGCACCAGCTTGACGAGCTTTCGCGCTGGGTTCGCCATCATTGGCCTGCTGCTGGCGACCATCGCCCATCCTGTAATCCTGGAGCAATTTGATGATCCCCAGATGGCTTACCGGGTCGCGGGCGGTGTATGGGGGATCGCATCCATTGCGCCGACGCTGGCTGTTTTCTTCGTCATTCGCGAACGCAGTAGGCAGTCGGCCCGGCCTGTCGGCTTTGCGCCCATGTCCCTTGGCGAGCAGCTGCGCGCTGCGCTTGCGATTCGGCCTTTTCGCTTCGTCATCACCCTGCAAGTCGCCTCGTGGTGCGCGTTGCAAGTCTCCTTAGCGGCGATGGGGTATTCCCTTTCCAGCATCGCGGGTGAGGGTGAGCTACGTTCGAGTCTCTTCCTCGTCCTGAATGGGTCGGCGCTGGTCTTTGTCTTTGTATGGAGTAGGGTCAGTCACTGGCTGGACAAGCGCCGGTCATACCTGTTGGGCGCCGGCGCCTGGCTCGCAGTTCAGATGGCGATATATCTGATAGCGCCGGTGGAGTTGACCTGGCTTGCGCCGTTGGCTATCCTGTTAGGCGCGGGCGTGGCTGTAGCCTATCTCTTGCCGTGGTCCATGTTGCCAGACGTGGTCGAGTTCGACGAGTGGGAGACGGGCGAGCGCCGTGAGGGAGTGTTCTATGGATCCTTGCTCTTTATGCAGCGAGTGTCTGGCGCGCTGGCGTTGGCGATGATGAGCGCAATGCTGGCTGGGGCCGGCTTCGTTGCTCCCAGCGACGGCGCGACGGCGTCGCTGCAACCAGAGAGCGCCGTCTTCACGATCCGCCTCTTCATCGGGCCGATCCCCGCCCTGATTCTGGCTTGCAGTATGGTCGTCGCCTACTATTATCCAGTCTCGCGTTCGGCTCACGCCCAGCTGCAGGATGCTCTGCTGCGGAGCGCGGTCAGCGGCTCTGGTCAGCAGTTTTCTGGCGATGCACAAAGGGGGGCGCCATGAATCGACTGTCTCTCATGCGGCGCATGTTGCTGATTGCGTCTCTGTTCTGGATGGCAGCGTGCAGCTCGCCCCCAGAAGAGCGGCCAACGCCGACTGCCGTCGCCGCGGTTGCGACCAGCCCAGTCACAATGCCAACGGTCAGCCCAGATGCAGCGCCTGTGACGTTGCCCTTCTCGCTGCACCTTCCCGCCGACTGGATCACCATGACGCTGGATGCCGGCGCGGCAGCCGGTCAATTGGCGGCGGACGCGCCCGCGTTCCTCCGCGAGCGGGCAGGCGATCTCCTGATTGATGGCCCAGTCGACGTTCTGCTGGCGGCATGGCCGCAGGACGGGGCAAATCTGGCCGAGAGCGAGTTGGGTTTGGTGGTCGTGGCGCTCCCGGTGGACGACCTGCGCCTGCCCACAGTTGTCTCTGCGACAGTTGCCAGCCTGGCTCGCACGCCGGAAATTCTTGTGAGCAGCGCTGCCGTGATCTCTGGTCTGCGCGCTGGTGGGGAACCTGTCGGTGAGATCGACTATCTCATGGGCGCAGCGCCCCATCCCATCAGCGGCAAGCAGATCATCATTCATGACATCGACGCGCGCCGACTGGTGGTCTTGACTTTTTCCGGTCCAGCAGAGAAGATGGAAGAGTTTGCCCCCCAGATCGCAGAGACAGTCGCAGAGATCGTGGGGAGCGTCTCCATTGTGGACGCCCCGTAATCTGTCGTAATCAAGGAGAAGCGCCCGTGCCATCACCAGTGCCAGCAGGATTCACCCGCGGCCCAATCCTGTTCTTGGGCGAGCTACACTCGCTGCACGCCGAAGAGAAACTCTTGCAGCGTTTTTGGGACGAGGCGGGGAGCTACGGTGCACGTATCGTCATCATTGACGCGGCTCGTTCGGCCAGCAAAGAAAAGGGCAGCCATTACGCGGCCCAGTTGGCTGCCTGGGAAAGCGACACGGTGCAGCTATTGACGCTGAGGAGTCGCGCCGACGCCCTGCAACCTGCTGCAGTTGACGCTGTGCAGGCGGCCACGGCGATTCTCATTTTGGGCGACGACCCTTTGCGCCTTGCTGCACAACTCGGCGGCACGCCATTGGCGCAGTCCATTCGCCGCGCCAATGCGCAAAGCAAAGCAGTATGCGCCGTCGGCGGGTGTGCGTCAGTTCTCTGTCAGCACATGATTGCGTTCCCATCTACGGAGCGTCTCGTGCATCCGAGTCGCGCCATCCAGTTTGCGCCGGGGCTGGGCATCGTGAATCGCATGGCGCTCGATTCCTCGTCAAAAGCGGCTGCCACGGCTCAGGAACAGACCCAAAGACTCCTGATCGCCGTTGCCTATAACCCGTTTCTTGTGGGCGTTGCATTGGATGCAGACACCGGCGCCGTGATCTATCCAGATTCCACCCTGGAGGTCTTTGGCGAGGGGATCGTCCATGTGGTGGATGGCTCCCAGATGAGCGAAACCAATCTCCACGAGGCGGGCGCAGAGACGCCGCTGACCGTGGTGGGCGCAGAGGTGCATGTGCTCAGTCGCGGCTACACCTTCAACTTTGATAACCGCTCAGTGCGCGCTCCGTCACCTGACGCAGCCCTGCAAGTGGAAGCTGTGAAGGCGGCATTTTAGAACTCTTCGATCCATTCGTCTTTTTCGCCCACCATGCGGAAAGCGCGGCCTGGCTTTTGCGCCTGCAAATCGGGCAGCGCCAGCCGGGTCGGTTCGCCATGGGGGAGATAGCCAACCGGCGCGCTGCCCTGTTGCTGAAAACCTGGCCCAGTCACGATGATCACGGGCGGTTGCGGCGCCCTAGAGAGTGAATAGCCACCAGATGGCCCAGGTGCTCTGGCCGACTCCTCGTCTTCATGACTGCGCCGTCGCACCGCAAGCACGATCAGGGCCACGGGCAAGGTTGCGACAACGCCAAACATAACGCCCAGCGCCATACCAATTGCATCGCTGCTCAAGCGGCTGCCGACGTACCAGGCGCCCGCCCCAAAAAAGACCAGAACTGCGACGACCGAAAACTGCTTCATCGATTCCTCCCCATGATTTCACTGATTCGCTTCACCAAAAGCGCATCCATTTCGTAGCCGGCGGTTTCCATACCGCCGAACGCCATGGTTCATCACATTCCTGGCGCGGCGGCTGCATTGGGGGCAATCAGCCTCGTCGGAACAGGCGACGAAGGGCTGCGCCGATTCCGGTCGAATGCTGGTCATGTCTAACTCGGTCATGCTTCTCCTTGCCCAGTTCGCTGGCTGGCGCGTCCATCAGCGAACGCCCGCTGTTGAGCGCCGTTGCAATGGTCGCCAGGTCCTGGGGGCCGACCCAAGCCGCCTGAAACCTGATCAATTCTCCTTTTGCCACGAGGAGAAAGTCGCCCTTTCCTTCAAGCTTTTCTGCGCCGCTGTCGGTGACGCCGGCGGCGTAGCGCGCTTCGTCCCGACTCGTGACTGCGCCCACCAGTCGCACAGGAAAGTTGGCCTTCATCGCGCCGCCAATGAGCGCCGCAGTCGGTTTCTGGGTGCAGCAGACCAGGTGAATGCCTGCTTCTCGTCCCCGTTGACTCAGACGGGTGAGCAGCGCTTCCACAGGCGCGCCGCCAGTCTGCAACAGGTCAGCCAGCTCATCCACGGCCACAACCAGCAGCGGGCTGCTGACCTTCTGGCGATCTCGCCGTTCCATCTCATCCGCCAGCCAGCGCAGACAGTCCAACGCCTCGGCGGGCGTGGATGCAAGCTCACCCAACACATGGGGCAATTGGAGAAGTGGGGTGAAGCTGCGCTGCTTGGGGTCGATGAGCACGAGCTGAACTTGACTCTGGCGGTTATAGATGGCAAGCGAGGTGAGCAGCGTACGCGCCAGCGCAGATTTTCCGCTCCCGGTAGTTCCGGCAATCAAGACGTGCGCCACATCGGGCGCGGGCAGGCGCAGCAGGAGCGGCGCACCGTCGGGATCTACGCCCAGGAGCGCGGTCGCCGGTGGTGGGTCATGCAGGCGCAGGCACAGAGGCACCAGGCGCACTGGCTCTGCGTGGTCACGCGGCACTTCCACCTGGATTGAACTCCCATCCCGATAGACTCGCGCCTCTCGCTTGTCAAGGGACATGGCGATCTCGTCCGCAAGCTGGCGCACCTTGTCCACGCGCACGCCCAAGTCGGTGACGATCTCGAATCGCACGGTGCGTGGGGTGACGGCTCCACCTCGCACCCGGCCGTTCACTTTGTGACGCGCCAGGACAAGTTCGATGCGATCTGCTTGAGCTTCCAGAATACGTCGTCGAGCGGCCATGAGTCCACCTCCCGAAATGAAACAGCCCGGTTGGCCACGTCTGCACGATGATCCGCAGGCAGCGAAAATCGGGCATTTGTGACACAAACCAGGCTGCACTCTCTCGGCTCGCAGCAGTCCAATAGGCACGCTCACGAGCCTGGCTGTGTTTGGAAAATAGAACAAAAATTCTATTTGACCCATAGTTTGCCATTGGCCGACGCAGCATGTCAAATCATAGAGCCATCGTTTATACCGCACAAGGGCACAAGTTGAGCTTTTTCAACCATAGAAAAGCTCAACTTGATGCCGTGCGGAGTATATCAACACGTATCATGTAGAAAAAAAAGGAGTCGCCTCAATCGGGGCGACTCCTGTTGCGTGCTCCTGGGTGGAACAGGAACACTAGGATCATTTGCCGCTCTCTATGGGTCAATCCCCATATGAGAAGTCGTTTCTCTTGACAATCTTGTACACTGTTACAACTTTCGCCTCATCGTCAACGGTGTACAGGATGCGATACTCACCTACGGTGACACGATAACCTCGCGACAGCTTCTGGCTATCATGGGGTCGGGGCGTATCACACAACCGATCAAGTGCAGACCTGATCTGAGCAATAAGTTTTGGCGGGAACTTGCCTGTTGACTTTGCGATCCGACGGTCAGCGCGAACTGCGTATTGGCCCATTCAGCTTTCTCCCATGTGACATAAGTTCGTACGCTATATGTTGTGCATCCATTAATGGGAGCCCGACTCAGGGTTACTGTACCCATGCGAATCATTGATGCACAGCTGAAATGGGAATTCCAACCTTGATAGCGATAGCCATGACTCATTACGACATTTTCTGTTCGTCGTTACTTGTCACTTTCAAAGAAAGATGATTGGCTATACGAGGCTGTTCGCCAGACAACTGTTACCGCAAGTCGCCCTACAAGATGCCCGCGTCAACGTCAAGATGAACGATTATCGGCAAACAGATCTTCCACGGAAACGAAATCCTCCGCTGTCTCGATAGCATGTGCAAGCACGAGATCATCCACCATCAACTCCAAATATCGGATCCTTTCTTCCTGTTCTTGATACTTATCATACTCGATCAAGACCGCCACCGGGCGGCTGCGTTGAGTGAGAATAACTGGCGTATCGTTTAGCCCATGGAGGATGTTTTTGGATTCCTTGCGGAACTCGGTGATCGGAACGATTTGGATTGTCATGGTATTCACCTCTCAACAGCAATGAGCGCGTCGCCGCAACAGTATTCTCGATGCCAAGCGTACTCTGGAACGTACATTCAACTGTACTAACTATACACCTCCTTACAAATTTGTCAATACCAAAATTCACACTTGGAGCACACGTTTGGAACACGAGGCGCACAAAAGGGGCGAAAACCCTTTCGCCCCTTTTGTGTTATTCGCGTTCCAAAACCTTCGAACCTCCAACCGGAGGTGTACTCATCGCACTGTCTCGCACCGACTTTCCATCAAGCAATCCGTCCTCCTACCGATTGATCACCGGCAGATAAAGTCGCCGCGGCAGGTCTGCGCTGGGTTCGGGCGTCTCTTCCAGCGCCGTCGGCTCCTGCACCTTGACGAACGCGACGCCGGTGGACGATGCGACTGCGATGACTGGTTGCGCTGCAGCCGCTTCCAGTTCGGCAAGATTGGGCATGTGTGTGCTAGAAGTGAACGTGACTGCGTTGGTGATGGGTGCATTGATGGTGATCGGGCCAAGTTGCGGCGCAATGTCGCGGGTGATCACCACTACCTCGCCCGGCTTCAGGACATAGGGGATGGCAGTCTTGAAGTTGAGCAGTGGGTCGTCGATCATGTGATACGTAAAGGTGAAATCACCGGTGTTTTGCACGGTGACGCAGAAATAGACCTGCTCGCCCGCCAGCACGTTGAGCGTGGTGACGACCCCGCAGCCGACAGCGTTCTTGCTGACCGTCTTGATGACAGAAATGCTGGCTTTGCCCACCCGTACTGTTGCGCTGGATGTGGCCGAGACAGAGCCGCCGCCCGGCACGCCGGCAGTCCACACACCCACGTTGGTCGTGTTAGCTGTGATCACTGCGCTGATCACCGCGCCAGCAGCCACCGAGGAGACGCTTTGCCCCGGCCCCAGGTTATAGGGGAAGCCGACCAGCAGGTTGCCCAGCTTGTCATCAATGAGGGTGTGCAGCGGCAATGTAATGTTGCCTGTATTCGTCACTGTATAGCAGTAATAGACGGTTGTCCCGCTGAGCACAATGATGTCGCTGTAGGTGGAGCACACAGCCGCATCGACGCCCACCGTCTTGCGCAGCGCCAGGCTCGGTTGCTTTGGCGTTACGGTCACCGTCGCCGAATCGCTGGCGACGACCGACAAAGCGCTTTCGCCGGGACCGATAGAGGCCGTCCATGTAGCGATGTTCGTGACGCCCACCGTCGCTGTATGGACGCTGGTGATGAAGACTGACGCGCCCGGGGCCAGGACATAGTCAAAGTTGGAGAGCACCTGTCCCAAGACGCTGTCTTGCAGACTGTGTTTGGTCAGCGTGACCAATCCTGTATTTTCCACCGTGAAGCAATAGTAGACCTTCGTTCCGCTAAAGACTGACACTTGTTTGTCTGTTGCACAGCCGGCAGGTGTGAGACCCACCGTCTTGCGCAATTCGATATTGGGCGTGCGCGGGGTCACTGTGACGGTCGCCGACGCTGTTGTAGCGGCCGCCACCTGAGGCGGCGCAACCCCGGCCGGTTCCACCTGGAACGACGCCGTCCACGTGGCGACATTGGTGACGCTGACATCAGCCGTGTACGCCTGCGTGACGACGGCGGACGCTCCCGGCGCAAGAACATATGCAAAGTTGGATAGAATGTTCCCCAGAACACTGTCTTCCAGACTGTGTGTGGTGAAGGTAATCGGCCCAGTGTTCTGCACCGTGTAGCAGTAGTAGACTGTGGTTCCGGCCAGGACGCCAATGGTGTTGCTCGACGCACACTCATTGGGGTTGACGCCCACCGTCTTCGTCAGGGCGATGGATGGGCCGATATTGCCAAAGGTGCAGGTGTATTGCTGACCGGAAGCAATGTCGAACTCGATATAACCATTTTCGGGGAATGCCTCGCCCACAGAAGCTCCCGTGTTGTCAACACAAGCCAGACTATCCAACTTCCAGCCGGGTGGTAGGTCTTCTGAGACGACGTAGGAATATCCGGCAAACGCCTGGGTGATGACGTAGCTTTGGCCGACGCCGCTGCCATCATCCCTCAACTGAAAGACGCCTTCGGGAGTCGGGACAACCGTACTGCCTGATGAGGCAGTTGGCTGTGGTAATCCTATCCAGTGAAAATCGAAGAGCTGGGCAGACTCAGGCGACGCCTGTTTGATCACTGTGATGGTGTTCATGGTGTTGGTGAAGACGCAGAGGGCTGACGCGCCGGGCGTTAGCGTCAGGTCAACATTGTTGTCGCCAATTGGGCTTGCCCCGCCGTCTTCATAATCGCATCTGCTGATGGTGTGCCAGCCAGGCTGGAAGTGCTCTACGACGGAGAATTCGCCGGGGCGCACCCGAGTCAACACTGCGGTGTTGGTCAACCCCGTCCCGTCGTCAATGAGGGTGAACACGTCCTTATTCGATGTGTAGAAGTCGAAGGTTTGCTGGCTCTGAGGAATAGCTTTTTTCACAACCGTCACATTGGCATATTGTGTGTTGGTGAACGTGCAGCCCACGTCGTGCAAAGCGCCAGGAATGAACACGCCATTTTCGACTTCATTCCACTCTGCGGCGTCGCAGTCAACTGAGAGAAAGTATCCTGGCTTGACGATCTCAGTGATGGTGTAATTTGTCAGCGCATTGGCGGTCAAGACGCCCACGCCGCCGCCTGCCGGGATCGTGAAGTCGCCCAGGTCTGGCGTACCGTTGAACTCCCAGTCGCCAACCGGCGTCCCGCCCACCACGACTTTGCTGATGGTCAGGGTAATCGTGACTGGCAGACTTCCGCCCGATTCGTCAAAGAGCCGTCGTTCTGGCGCCGATCCAGTAGCGCCCGCGGCAGCAACCGCGTTTTCTTGCATGAGGACGCCAAACATGAGCAAACTGAGGCCAATGGCCACAAGACACAGCAAAGACACGCGCGATATTGTTTTCATCGGAAGCCTCCTCGAAATGGATGGTGATGGATAGTAAAGTGGGGGAGTATCGTTGCACCTGCATGTGTCACAGGTGTAAGAGGTTTGCGCGTTGTGATGAATGCAGGTCGCCGAAAGGCACGCCCGGAGGGATTCGAACCCCCGACCACCTGATCCGAAGTCAGGTGCTCTATCCACTGAGCTACGGGCGCATAACAAAATTATAGCACTGCCATCAAGTTTCCAAAAGACTGGCAGAGCCGGAAAATTGGAAAACGCGTACTCTTGTCCCCCCCCATGCCATTACAGACCTACGCAGATTTGACATTCATCATGAACGTGTTACACTCTACCACAGTGAAACTGATCATGGACTCGTGAGAAGTGGGGCGCTCCCCCACTTCTCTTGTTGTATGGGATATGGCTCTAGGAAGGAGTGGAAGAATCCTATGACCAAAGTCTTGATTGCTGGCATCAATCAAGTGGCGACCGACAAAGGGCTGGACCGCGAAGTCATCTTCGAGGCGATCGAGGCGGCGCTCGTATCCGCTTACAAACGCAGCTATGGCTCGGTGGCCAATGTGAGCGCGCACGTCGACCGACAGAGCGGCGATATGCGCATCTTTGCCGAACGAGAAGTAGTGGATGATGTGATCAATCCACGGACAGAAGTGTCGCAAGACGAGGCGCGCCAGGTCGCGCCGAGCGCTGCTTTGGGCGACATCATTCGCATCGAAACCAAGCCGGATGACTTTGGCCGAATCGCTGCACAGACAGCCAAGCAGGTCATTTTGCAGCGCATCCGTGAGGCGGAACGGGACACCGTCTATGAGAATTTCGCTCAGAAAGCAAACTACATCCTGACTGCCCAGGTGCGCAGCATTGACGCTGTGTCGGGCGCAGTGACGCTGATGGTGGATGATAAACACGAAATTCTCATGATGCGCGAAGACCAGATTCCGAATGAGCGCCTGCGTCGCGGCGATTTTCTCAAAGTTCTGGTCGTGGATGTGCATAAAGGCCCACGCGGACCTCTCATTCGCTTGAGCCGCACCAATCGCACTCTACTCCGTCGGCTCATGGAACAGGAAATTCCTGAAGTGCGTGATGGGCTGGTCGAGATCAAGAACATCGCCCGTGAGCCGGGCGCGCGCAGCAAAGCAGCTGTCGCTGCAACCGTCCCGGGCATCGACCCAGTGGGCAGTTGCGTGGGGCAGCGAGGTCTGCGCATCCAGAATATCGTCAATGAGCTTTCCGGTGAGAAGATCGATGTAGTGGAATGGAGCGAAAACCCGATCACCTACATCACCAACGCTCTCAGCCCTGCCAAAGTGAGCAATGTGCTTCTCGACGAGAAAAGCTCCATCAAAACGGCCATTGTGATTGTGCCCGACAAACAGCTCAGTCTTGCGATTGGCAAAGAAGGGCAGAACGCTCGCCTGGCCGCCAAACTGACGGGCTGGCGCATCGACATCAAAAGCGAAAGCGAAGCTGCCGTCGAAGGTCTGGACCGCATCATTGCTGAACGTGCCATGCAGAGTTTTGGCAAGGCCGATGATCTGCTGGCCATGGCTGAGCGTCTGCTCAAGGGCGGCGGCGAAGCTGGCCCCGACCGCCTGTGGGCAGCTGCGCAAACACTCAAAGACCAAGCCCCAGCCGTCACCGAGGCTGCGACCGAAGGCGAACAAGAGAAACGCACGCGTAAGAAAGCCAAAGCCGTCAAGCCTGAGACCAGGGAGAAGGAAAGCGCAGACGAATTGGCCGAAGGCTTGCCTACGATGCTGGGCGACTTCCCAACGTTCGAGGCCGCACTCGCCCTTCCTCGCAGCAGAGAGACCAGTCAGTTCGATGACGCCTTCCAACGCACTCTGGAGGCAGTGCAGTTGACGCCCGAAGCTGCGTTGCCCAGCGAAGCGCCATTCGAGGAGGGCGAGGCTCCTGCGCCGACAGTGCAACCGCCGTCCACTACGTCGACGACCGGCGACGCGCTTCCAGAGATCATTACGGCTGACATGTTGCGCGCTCGCATGGCGCAACGCAAAGAGATGGATATGCGCGCCGTAGAGATCGAGATTCCCGAAGAACTGCTTGCCGGCTACAAAGAAGATAGTGAAGGTGATGCGGCTGGCGCCGGCGACGCGCGGGGCAAGTCCAAGGCGAAGGCGAAGAAAGGCTCTGACAAGAAAAGCAAGAAACGTTGGCATCCAGACGAGGGGGATACTTACGAGGATTATTTCTGATGCCCAGACAGAACGCGCCGCGCCCCAAACATACGCCGCAACGCACTTGCGTTGCCTGTCGTCGGGTGGAGGGTAAGCGCGCCATGATCCGTCTGGTGCGAACGGAACGGGGAGTGGAGGTCGACCTATCCGGCAAAAAGTCGGGCCGGGGGATGTATCTCCACCCCAATCGAGAGTGTTGGCAGAACGTGTTGCGCAGCAATCGCATCGACCAGGCGCTGCGCACGAAACTCAGCCCGGATGACCGACAGGCGCTGTTGGCTTTCATGCAGACCCTGCCGGAGGGTGAAGAAAGCGGCGAAGACTGATGATGTTCAAGATGCAACAAGCGCTGAAGAGACAGCGCTATGGCGGCCAATAGCGCAGAGCAGCGAGCAACCGGTTGGGGACAGCTCAGGGCGGCTGGAATCAGACAACGGGCTTGGCGGAGGTGCAATATGCGGGTTCGGTAGTTTTCTCGCATTCTCCTCTCTTCCTCGCTCGACGCACCAGACACCCCAATTTGTTTCCTCGCTGTTTCACGCCTGATCGACCGAGCACGGCCTCGTGATAACTGGGCGCGAGCTTTGCAGACCCCAGCTGCGTCGTGTTCATTGCGCCTTGACACGCGTGCAACTGGGATGGATGCCGATTGTGGTAGAAAGGAATCAACGATGAATCATTCGAATCAAGACAGAACTGATGCGCCGAGCAGGGATCAGGGTGCTGGCGGCGGAAGCGGTAGATATCAAGGGAAAGGCGGCGCTCCCAGCCGATCACCCGGCAAAGGCGGCGCTCCCAGCCGACCACCTGGCAAAGGCGGCGCTCCCAGCCGACCACCTGGCAAAGGCGGCGGCCCCAGCCGACCGCCGGGCAAAGGCGGCGGCCCCAGCCGACCGCCGGGCAAAGGCGGCGGCCCCAATCGACAGTCCGGTAAGGGAGGCAGTCGCCCCCAGGGTCGGGCGACTGCGCGCCGTGAGGAACCAGAGCTTGACCTTGATCTGGAAGTTGCGCCATTGCCCAAGGAGTCGCGCGGCAAAGCCGCCCCCCGCGGTGCGAACGGCGCTTCATCTCGTCCGCCGGGCAAGAGCAGCGCACCCGCAGCCAGGTCGGTCAAGGAAGTCAAGCGCGTCGTCACGGATGTAGAAGTTGGCGACTTCATCACAGTGCGCGATCTGGCGACGCTGATGGAACGCAGCCCTATCGATCTGATCAAGATCCTCATGCAATATGGCATCATGGCGCCGATCACTCACAGTATCGACCATGATACGGCTGTGATTCTGGGCGAAGAACTGGGCGTAAAGGTCGCCTGGCCGAAACGCGAGATCACCCCGGAAGAGGAAGCAGCCATCAAGGCTGAAGAGGACGCCAGGCCCGCCCCTTCGATTGTAAAGCAGATTATTGGCGACGAGAACGAGACGGCCCTGACCGAGCGCCCGCCCGTTGTGGCCGTATTGGGGCATGTAGATCACGGCAAGACAACCCTGCTCGACCGCATCCGGCACACCGACGTTGCCAGCGGCGAAGCTGGCGGCATCACCCAACGCACGGGTGCATATCAGGTCATCGTCCAGGGACGCCGCATCACCTTCCTCGATACACCCGGCCATGAGGCTTTCACTGCCATGCGTGCGCGCGGCGCCCGAGTCACTGATATTGTGGTGCTGGTGGTGGCCGCGGACGACGGCGTCATGCCCCAGACGAAAGAGGCAATCAGCCATGCCCGCGCCGCCGGCGTACCCATCATCGTTGCGCTCAACAAGGTGGACAAACCCAACGCCAATCCCGAACGCGTTATGGAAGAGCTTGCCAAAGAAGGTCTACAGCCTGAACAGTGGGGCGGCGACACCATCGTCGTGCCGGTGAGCGCACTGCGTAACCAGGGCATAGATGACTTGCTCGCCAACATCTTGGTGGTTGCCGAACTGGAAAACCTGCGTGCGAACCCCAATGGCAAGTTGGTCGGCACGGTCATCGAGGCCTCGCTGGATAAGTATCGCGGCGTCACCTCGACGCTGCTCGTGCAGAATGGCGCGCTTCACCCAGGCGATGTTATCATCGTCGGCAACACTTGGGGACGAATCAAGGCCATGTTCGACTACGAAGGCAAGCCGATCCGTTCGGCGTGGCCGAGTATGCCCGTTGTCGCTCTGGGTTTGCAGGAAAGCCCCAACGCCGGTGATATTTTTACCAGCATAGAGAGTGAACGCGAGGCCAAAGCCATCTCGGAAGAACGCAAACTTGCCGAACAATCGAAGGCCAGCCTGGCAGTCAAGCCGCGCATGTCGCTCGAAGAGATCTTTGCCAAATTTGAGGGCGGAGAGACCAAAACGCTCAATCTGATCGTGCGCGCCGATCTACAGGGCACCCTTGAGCCAGTGCTCCAAACGCTGCAAGATCTTTCTGATGACAAGATTCAAATCAAGATCCTCCAGGCGGCGGTGGGAAACATCACCGAGTCGGACGTCATGCTGGCAGAGGCCAGCGAAGCGGTCATCATCGGTTTCAGCGTTAGCGTCGATCGCGCAGCAGCCGCCCGCGCAGAACAGAGCGGCGTAGAGATTCGCCATTATGATGTCATCTACAAGATGCTGGAGGACGTGCAGGACGCGCTAAAGGGGATGCTTGATCCGGTGTACGAAGAGCGCCTGACCGGGCATGCCCAGGTGTTGCAGCTCTTCAAGCTGCGCCGCGGCACTATCGCTGGCTGCATGGTCAGCGATGGCGTTGTCAAGCGCAATGCGCTGGCGCGTGTGTTGCGAGCAGGACAGCCAATCATCACAGGTACGCGCATCGAAACGTTGCGTCGCTTCACGGAAGATGTAGCCGAAGTGCGCATGGGTTTTGAGTGCGGAATCAAGGTGCAGGAGCGCAGCGACGAAGTGGAAGTGGGCGATGTCATCGAGATCTACGAGAAGGTGCGCGTGCGCTAGTGCAGTATCCATGGAGTCTTCGGAAAACGTCCAGTGCGCACGCCCACGCGCGCCGGACGCACATGGGCGGCTGGATGAGCGCAAGGATGGTCGTGGTGGGAGTGGACGCGGACGAATGGAATGACGAAAGATGAGCAGCGAAATACGCCAGAAACGTCTGGCTGGTCTTCTGTTCGAAGAACTGAATATCATGATTGGCCATGAACTGGACGACCCGAAACTAAAACTCGTGAACGTGACGGACGTCGTGGTCAGCAAAGATATGCGCAATGTGAAGGTTTTTGTCAGCCATCAAGACGAAGAAGTGCCCAAGCAAGTGGTCATTGCCCACCTGCGCCGGGCTGCCCCCTATTTGCGCAGCCAATTGGCCGAACGTCTGACTTTACGTCTGATGCCCGAGTTGACTTTTCACTATGATGAGTCCAACGAGCGCGCGCTGCGTCTCTCGGAAATCTTCCAGCAGATCGCCAGTGAACGCGCCACCAAGACGGTAAATCTAGAGGGTAGCGTTGGCCTATGATTCCATCTGGATTGGTGGAAATGTTGGCGCGTAGTGGTGCGCCCTTGGCGGTCAGCCATGTCAATCCAGACGGCGATGCAGTGGGCAGCCTTCTGAGCATCGGGTGGATGATGCGCGCCCTGGGCAAGAGGCCAACGTTGGCGCTGCAAGACCCGACGCCGCCTGAATTTGGCTCATTGCCAGGCGTTGGGGAGATTGTTGATGAGCGCGGCGTTGGCGACGCCTATGATCTGGTCATCTGCGTCGACGCGTCCAGCGCCGACAGGATGGGGCGCGTCTACACAGCAGCGCTCGCCGATGCGCCATTGATCGTGATCGACCATCACGTGACCAACACCCGTTTTGGCAGCATCAATTGGGTCGATCACCAAGCCGCGGCCACTTGCCAGATGCTGGTCGAGCTTGCCGACGTCCTGGGCGCACCGCTGCAAAGCCCACTGGCTCAATGTCTGCTGGCGGGCCTGGTGACCGACACCCTCTGCTTTCGGACGCCCAACACGACCCCTGCCGTATTGGAGACCGCCATGCGCCTCATGCGGGCCGGCGCTGATCTGGCCGCCATTTCAGAGGACATGCTCGACCGGCGCACCTTTGGCGTATTGCGTCTGTGGGGCGCGGTTCTCGATGACGTAACCATGGAGCAGGGCGTGATCTGGGCGGGCGTCAGCCGTCAACAGCTTGCCGACGCCGACGCCAGCCAAGGAGATGACGGAAGTTTGAGCAGTCTACTCATTCGCACCGTGGGCGCCAATATCAGCGCCAGCTTTGTGGAGAAGACTGGCCACGACGGCGCGCCGGCAGTGGAGTGCAGCTTCCGCGCCCGGCGTGGCTTCGATGTTAGCAACGTGGCCTTTGCTCTGGGCGGTGGGGGACATCCCGGGGCAGCAGGCTGCACCGTGTCAGGGTCGCTCGCTGCCGTGATCGCACGCGTGACGCCGATGCTTCAAACCGTCAGTCAGGATCGCGCCACGGAGAAGTGAAATGGAGTTGCGCCTCGAACGTGTCCAGCGCTGATAGCCGACTTCACGGGGTGTTGATTGTCGACAAGCCCGGCCTGGAATTTGGACAACCGATCCGCCTGGAAGGGGATGGTGTTGCACTGTCATCCGCCGGCGAGCCTACCCACCTGCCCACCAGCCATGACATTGTGCAGCGCGTGCGGCGCTGGAGCGGCCAACGACGCATCGGTCACACGGGCACGCTGGATCCTTTCGCCAGCGGTGTTCTGGCGCTCTGCCTGGGACACGCCACCCGCCTCGTCGAATATTATCAGGGGCATGACAAACGCTATCTGGCCGAGATTGTTTTGGGCGTCGCCACAGACACGTATGATGTCACCGGCATCGTGACGCAACGCATCGCTGCGCCCCATTTGACCGCTGCTTGTGTGGAAGAGAGCCTTGCCCATTTCCGCGGCGTTGTCATGCAGACCCCGCCCGCCTTTTCAGCTTTGAAGCAAGGCGGTGAGAGCCTCCATTACAAGGCGCGGCGCGGGGAAACCGTGGAGCTCGCCCCGCGTCGCGTTACATTCCATTGTCTTGAGTTGCTCTCGTTTGATCCTCCAGGTCACGTCACACTGCGGGTTCACTGCTCTGCCGGGGCGTATATCCGCAGCCTGGCGTATGATCTGGGCAAGGCGTTGGGAACAGTGGGGCTTTTGGCCGCACTGCGTCGCGAAGCGACCGGTCCATTCACGTTGGGACAAGCCCACTCGCTGGATGAGATTTGCGCCGCAGCTCAAGAAGGGGCGCTAGCGTCGCTGTTGCTGCCTTTGGGCGCTGGACTTGACCTGCCTTCCGTCGAAGTGGACGACGAAGCGGCGCGACGGCTTGGTTTTGGCCAGCTCGTGAAGATCACCCCGTCGAACTCCACAGATTCGCTCGCCAACCCAGTCGCAGCAGACCAAGAATACGAGGAGGCTATTCTTGCGCAAGGGCGTGGATGGGATGGTCGTTTCTTGGGGGTGTTGCGCCGTATGGGTGATGCGGAGGGCGACGGGGCCGTGTGGAAAGCAGAGAAATGGTTTGCTGGATAGGTATTCATGGTAGGCTGACCGTCATAGCGCGTGAAACGCCTTTGTGCTCTTTGTGTTTTCTGTGGCGGGGCGCTACTCAGGATAGGCTGAATGCTCACTTTTCGTGACGTGCGTCAGGCGCAAGGTCTGGGACCCACATACCTGACCATCGGGAACTTCGACGGCGTTCATCGGGGGCATCAGGCGCTCATCGATCGCGCCCGGACATTGGCTGCCGCCCACCCATCCGGGCGAGGCCGGGCTGCGCTGTTGGTCTTCGATCCTCATCCGCTGGCAGTCCTGCGCCCCGAAAAGCCCTATGCGCTGCTGACTTCACCCAACGAGCGGCTGATGTTGGCTGCGGGTCACGGCAGCGAGATTGGCGTTATCCATCCCTTCAACCCCGACACTGCGCAGATGGAAGCGCGCACTTTCGTAGACTTGCTCTGCCATCACTTGGGCATTGTCGGGCTGGTTGTTGGTCCGGATTTTGCCCTGGGGCGCAACCGCAGCGGCGACATTCCCAGTCTGCGCCACATGGGTGAGGATCTGGGGTTCAGCGTTCATGTAATGGAGCCGGTGGAGTGGCGCGGTCGCATTGTGCGCAGCAGTGTGATTCGCAGCTTGCTGCAAGAGGGTGATGTGGGCGAAGCCGCCGATCTCTTGGGGCGTTTCTACAGTGTGACAGGTGAAGTGCAGCAAGGCGATCAACGTGGCCGCACCATCGGAATCCCAACGGCCAATCTCCACCCCCCGTCGAATAAGCTGCTCCCGGCTGATGGCGTCTACGCGACGCTGGCTCACCATTGCACGGCGAACCGGGCCTACACCTTTGCCAGCGTCACCAACATTGGCGTGCGACCTACGGTCGATGGCATGCACCATCGCATCGAGGCGCATTTGCTCGACTTTCCGCCGCCCGAGCTTGTGGACGATCTTTATGGCGAGATTTTGACTCTTGAATTCGTCGAACGGCTGCGCGGCGAGCGCCGCTTTGCTGGTCTGGATGCGCTTGTCGCCCAAATTCATGCGGACATTGCCCACGCACGTTCTCTCTTCGCCGGCAGACTGGTGGGCTGAGTGCTCCGCTTGATGGATGAGGAAAAGATTATGTGCTTTCGTTTTTTGCAGCGATTGTCGCTGTCCCGCTTGTTTTCCCCTTGCAATGATATCTTCCATGCTCGACAGTTTCTCCCCTTGGTCATCTCACTTTTTGCGATTTTCCAGATCGCTGGCTGTTCATCGATCGACTCATCAGTTGTGTACACGGTGGTCGAAGGAGGACCGCCGCCGCCTTATGGCAGCAGCAGCCTCTTGGGCGAGTCGGGCCACACGCTGCCAGAGGTGGAGGCAATTACGCCTATCAGTCTGGCCGACGCCCAAGAATGCCTGGCTGATGGCAAGAAAGTCTATGCCTTGGCGCTACAGAACGCCAACGTGCGCATGGATACAAATGTGGACTCCTGCCGCATGGGACGTATTCCAAAAGGCAGTCTTGTGCATATCACCGAGGCGCTAACGGTCAGCGCAGTGATCAGCGCGTCAATGATCGCCTCATCTCCGCCGAACGCACCCGTTCCAGAAGGAAACGGTCCCGCGCCCGCTGTCGCTTACAGCGAAGACATTCAGCCTATCTTGATGCGCACGTGCAATTCGTGCCATAGCGACATCGTCAAGAACAAGGGGCTTCAGGTGACGAACTATGAGGCGCTGATGACCGGCAGCTTTAGCGGGACGGTCGTGATTCCCGGCGACTCTCTTTCTTCTGTGCTCTGGCAAGTCCTGGAATCCAACAAAATGCCCATGATTGGCGCGCTCACCCCGGACGAGAAGTTGCTCATCAAGGAGTGGATCGACAGCGGCGCGGTGAAAGACCGCCCGGCCCCTGCGCAGCCACCCGCACCGACTCCGGCAACGCGCCAATCCGCCAGTTCGTCCACGTCGCAAGATCGTCGGTGGTTTGTTGTGGAAGCAGGCGACGTGGGACCGGTCAGCGATATCTGTCCGACGCCCGTCGAGGATCCCTTGCGCGTGGTCAGCGCTGATCTGCTCCTGCCCATTGCGTGCGGTGAGGCTCCCCAGACTGCGGCAGTCAATGCCCTACGCGTCTCATTGGCGCTGCCAACATCCGGCGTGGCGGCAATTGCGCCACGCCCCAGCTCCGGCAGGGTCGCCAGCCCAGCCAGCGCGCCAGCGGCAAGCGCCAGCGATGCGCCGGCCGCTGGCGCTGCTCCCGCTGCGGTTGTCTCCGCCGCCCAGCCGGGCTTCAACGCTGCAAACGCGGCTCAAGCGGGCATCCAGGCGCGCGCCTTTGGCCTTCCTGCCCCAGGGAATGGCGACGGCTGGCTGACGCCCCAAGGGGGCTTTTGCATCGAGCAGCGCCTGCGCAAGAATGAACGCGGCATTACAGCCATCGCCTTTGCGCCCGACGGTCGCATCTTCCTGGCGTTGGATTCCAGCCTGGCCGGCGAGGTCGATCCCCTCATTCTCTACGACGCCCATCACCCCAGCCGGTCGGTGGTTGTCTATGATGGCGTCAGCGATAGCACGGTGACGGAAATTCTCAGCGAGTCGCCCCGCATTACGGGCATGGATTGGGAGAATGGCGCGCTCTACATCAGTCGCGCTGGCGAGGTGGGGCGTATCCCCGATGGCGGGGCGTTTGAACGCTTGGCCGCTGGTTTCGCCGTCAACAGCCAGCTCTTTCACGCCAATAATGGACTGGTCATCAGCAACGGCTGGCTCTACGTCTCGGCCGGCGGCGTGATCGATGGCTACTCCGATGGGCCGTTGGTGGGCATTGGCGAGGCCGGCGCCCAGCAGATCGTCAGCGGCGGCAATCCCTATGCCGCGCGCATCGTGCGGGCGCCGCTGGACGCCCTGGTCAGTCAGCGCAGCATCAACACCTTTTCCACGGCTGCGCGCGGGGTGCGCAACCCCTATGGCATCACGGTTGACCCGTCGGGGCGCATTTGGTTCACCGATAATGGGGCCACCAACGTGCCGGAGGATGTGAGCGCGGGCGATGAAGTGAATGCGCTCAATCCTGGCGTCATCGGCGGCGGCGAGGAGAGCGCCCCCTACTATGGCTTCCCCTTGGCGCTGACGCCGCCAGCGCCTGAATGGTACACCAAGCCGGTATTGGCCCTGCCCAACACCGCCGCGCCCACGGGCATCGCCTGGGCCTTTGGCTCGATCTTTTTTGGCGTCTATGGAAAAGACCCGGGTCTCTATCGACTTGGCGCGGACAGCAGCGGCAAAGTTGTCGCCGAGCGCATCATGCTTGCCTGGCCCGTGCTGGCCGTGAGTACTGCGCCAGACGGCGCGCTCTGGATGGGCACGGGCTCTGGCGGCCTCTATCGCATCACGCCAGGATGTAGCAACTGACGATAGGGCAAATGCAACAGTTGTGCAGCGCTGGCGCGTGAAGGCCGAGGGATTGGTTCATGCGGTTCTTGTTCGTTTCTGCCCAGCTTGCTCCCCACCTTGATTGGGGCGGCTATCTGGCGACCGCAGTGGAGCTGGCAAAGCGGGGTCACGAGGTCGTCTGGGCCAGCGGTGTGGAAGTTGCGCCTTTGGTTCAAGTCCATGGGATCGGTTTTCATCCTTTGGCGGAAACGGGCTGGCGCTGGCCGCCTCCACCGCCCATCGAGCGTCGTGATGTTGGCTCCCAGGAAGAGCTGCAACAGCTGCGGGGCAAGCGAGCCATCGATCAATGGCTGGATGAGGAGCGGGTCATTGCTGCTACGGTGGAATTGGTCGGCCTGATTCGACGTTCTCGGCCTCATGTGCTGGTAACAGAGATGTTCGTCGCCGCGGCTGGGTTGGCTGCCGAGATGACCGAGACGCCGCTTGTCGTGGCGGGCTGGCCGGCCCATGCACCCGGCGACGCGCCTGCCAGCGACCCCCTGGTGGTCTATGGCAGGCGACGTCTGGATCGCATCATTGAACGCCTGGACATTGCCGGCGTCAATTTCACCACGAGCGGCCCGCCGGCGCTCTGCTCCCCCCGCCTCCATGTCACCTACTGGAGTCCCGCCTGGTTTGCCGGCGCAAAGCTGCTCCCCCAGACGCAACACGTGGGCGGTAGCGCACCACCAGCCCTCCCTCCTCTGGCCGAACTGCCGCACCCGGAAGATCGCCCGTGGGTCGTGATCACCCTGGGCACCAGCTTTAATGATGACCCAAACTTTTTCCAAATGGCTGCCCAGGCGACCGTCCGCCTCGGTTGCGCGCCGATCATTCTTCTGGGCGAGGATGACCCGAAGCGCCTACAAGACATGAAAGCTCAGTTGGCTGGCCGACTTCCAATCGAGGCGACTGTGTGGGGGCGTGTTCCGCTGGCGGCGGTGTTGCCCTACACCAACGCTGCTATCCATCACGGCGGGGCCGGCATGACCCATGCGCTCGTGACGCAGGCCGTTCCGCAGATTGTGTCGCCTCATGCGGCGGATCAGCAGCGTCAGGCGTTGGGTGTGCAGCGCACCGGCGTGGGCGTGGCGGTCGCGCCACGCGAGGTGACGGTGGATCGACTGGAGGGTGCGCTCGCCAGCCTCTTGCCTGACCTATCGCCTTTCCGCGCCCGCGCTGCTGCGCTGGCTGCCGAGTTCGCAAGTCTGGGTGGGCCAGCCGCCGCTGCAGACCTGCTTATATCGTTTCAAAGATGAGGAGATCAAGCTCTTATTTCGGGGGATCATCAGCTCAGTTCGGCAAGAAGCTCTTCTATTTCGTTCGACGTTACTGCTGTCTGTTCCGATTTGGGGTAGATATAGAGCAATATACAGCGACTGCTTACCGCGTCCACCGCATAGATAACACGGTATCCACCACGCTTTCCAGTGTGCATGTCGCTACTCGCCAGACGGATCTTCCAGACCGCCTGTGCGTATCCAGGGATGGCGACGCCGGCATATGGGTTATCGCTCAATCAACATCTCTTAACCGCCTTCCAGCAACTATTGTTTTCCTTTCAAACATTGTACCACGAGTTGCTTCTTACAATGCCAGTCTTGACCGGCGATGTTATCCCTTCTGCTTATGATGGACCCTGGATTCGATGCTACGCGTCAGACTATTGCCACAAAATTTTATAGGAAAGGAAACAGAGTCATGCAAGAGTTGGTCGAGCGCATTCGCGCCGAAGGGCGCAACCTGGGATGGGGCATTCTCAAGGTGGATGGCTTCATCAACCATCAGTTGGATCCGGAGCTCACCCTGGGCATGGGGCGAGAATTCGCCAGGCGTTTTCAGGAAGCAGGCGTGAGCGGCGTCACGAAGATCATCACAGCAGAGGTGAGCGGCATTGCGCCGGCGTTGACCACCGGCCTGGTTCTTCACGTCCCTGTCATCTATGCGCGCAAGACGCGGCCCATCACCATGCCCGATGGCTTCTACAGCGCCTCGGCGCCCAGCCACACCAAAGGCGGCGTGGTGGAGCTGATCGTCTCGCCGGAATACCTGCGCCCCAACGATCGGGTGTTGCTCATCGACGACTTTTTGGCGACGGGCAAGACCATCGACGCGCTGGCGACGCTGGTGGCGCAATGCGGCGCGACCTTGTGCGGCATCGGCTGTCTCATCGAGAAGAGTTTCGAGGCTGGCCGCGCCCAACTGGCGCACCTGCACGTGCCCATCATCACCCTGGCGGTCATCGAGAGCATGACCGGCGACGAGATCGTCGTGCGTTCGGGGCGAACGAGATAGGGGCGCTCACTCTATCCTTGTGATCAATCTCGAGACTGCCCTGATTCCCAACCAATGCAGGCCAGACCCACGATTTTGGGGATGGGCCGGCTGCCCGCGCGATAGTAGGCAACCATGCGGCGCGAAAGACCCAGCGCCTCTGCTGCCGTTGTGAGCGAGAGACGATTACGGCGCATCCATTCATCGAATCGCTGGGGAGAGGGTTCGCCTGTCTGGTCTTTGCTGCGCTCGTAAAGTTGGTCAGCGCCAAGTTCGATGGTCTCGTTCCACTCCACGCTGTGTCCATACCAGCCCACCCGCACAAGTGCAAACAACGCGGGGTCGCGCAGCGGTTGCAAAAGCTCGAAACGGTCAATCCAGTCGCCGATCTCGACGCGTAGCACCTCACCGGTCGTCCACGCGATTTCCAATGTTGAAGGCAGGACGGCTTTGACTTCACTGATGCGCGGTGGCTTGATCACCTGGTAATCTCCTTCCATTTCATGAATAGCAGGGTGCGGTTGCCCTCGGCCCATGTCAAGGCTTCCCGCAGCCTACGTTGAGGATGGACTTGACCAGCCAACACTTCCAGCGTCGCAATCGAGATTGCACAGCGATCGCCATCGGTAAATTCCACATGGAAATGAGGGACGCCATGTTCCTGCGGATAGATGACAATGCGCGAGTTGGTAAAGCGCTTGATTGTCGGCATACACCTATTTTAGTGCAACCAGTTCACTGTCGCAAGATGTATGCCAGCGCTCAGCGAATATCCTCCACCGCCCAGTGGTCGCCCATGGCGCGGCGACCGTGCGCCAGTCCCTCGCCCTCTGAGACGATGCGCGTCAGGTCGGCTCGTTCCAGCATGGCTGGATTCAAATTGACGCCAAGCCCGGGTCCATGGGGCACATTCAATCCACCATTGTCCAGCGTCACCGTCCAGTCGGCCAGGACGGGGAAATAGGTCTTGTAGAATGCTCGCACCGACTCGACGAAGAAGAGGTTGGGGATGTGCGCGCCCAGGTGCATACAGGCCGCATGACAGATGGGGCCGGCCACGTTGTGCAACACCAGGGGAACGCCGTAGGTCTCGGCCAGGACTGCGATCTTGCGCGTCTCGCCGATGCCGCCGTTCCACACCGGGTCTGTCATCAGGATGGACGAGACATGCTTTTCCAACCACTCGCGCACCTGCCAGCGCGTCATCAACAGCTCCGAGCCGATGATGGGAATGGAGGTGCTTTGCGCCAGCAGCTTGATCTCGTCCGGGTAGATTGCTGGCAGTACATCTTCGAGAAAGAGGATGTTGTATGGCTCCAGGGCGCGGGCGATGCGCTCCATGCTGGCGCGGTTCCAGCGAAAATGACACTCGATACCGATCTCCATCTCGTTGCCCACTGCGTCGCGAATCTGGCGCACTGGCGTCAATCCTTCCTCCACATCGCCCAGACTGATGTATTGCCCAAAACTTACCTCGCTAAAGCGGTCGAAAGGCCAGATTTTCATGGCGTGGATGCCTTCGTCCAAAAGAGAGCAGGCGAGCCGCCCCGCATCTTCGTGCCAGGCTGCGTAATCCTGCACCGGGCCGAAGCCAATGCAGGTGTTGTAGGTGGGCACAGTCGAGCGGGTCTTGCCGCCCAGCAGGTGATAGAGCGGCGCGCCGTAGACCTTGCCCATGATGTCCCACAGGGCCACCTCCAGCGCTGAGAGCGCGCGCGTCTCGGCCCCGGCGTAGCCGTGATACATGATGTTGTCCATGACGAAACGCCAGAGACCCTCGATGTCGAGCGGGTCCTGGCCCAAGACCAATGGCGCGATGGTGCCGTGGAGCGCGCCGCGTGCACCGGGAATCTTATCCACCGTTTCGCCCAATCCGACAATGCCGGCGTCGGTGTGGACACGCACCACCATCAGCCGCGGAACTTCCGTCCAGGTGAGGGATTCGATTGCACTGATCTTCATGCCAACCCCCTACACAGGTCGAGACAGGATGACAGGATATACAGGATGAACATCGGTTGCGATAATTCTTCTTTGCAGCAACGGCATAGTCGGATTCGCTCTACACCGTCTTCACTGTGTTGATGAGCGTCCCTACGCCGTCGATGGCAATCGTGACCACATCGCCCGCCGCCAGGGTGAACGACTCGGGCGGGACGATGCCCGTGCCGGTCAGGAGCACCGCGCCCTGGGGAAAGGCCAGGCTGCGCCCCAGATAGTCGGCCAACTCGCGCGGCGTTCGGCGAATCTTTTGGGTGCTTGTGGAACCGCTGAAGACCTCTTGCCCGTCGCGCTCGATGCGCAGATGGATGTCCAACGCAGGCCAGTGCTCGTCCATCTGGCGCAGGAGAATGCCGGGCGCCAGCGCGCACGACGCGGTGTACATCTTCGCTTGGGGCAGATAGAGCGGGTTTTCGCCCTCGATGTCGCGGCTGCTCATGTCGTTGCCCACGGTCACGCCCACGATCTCCATGACCGGGTTGATAACCAACGCCAGCTCTGGCTCCGGCACGTTCCAGGTTGCATCGCGACGAATGCCTACTTGCCCCCACTGGCCCACCACCCAGGAACCTTTTGCCTTGAAAAATAACTCTGGGCGCTGGGCCGTGTAGACGCGGGCATAGACATCGCCGCCATCTTGCGCCTCTTCTTGGCGGGCGGCGCGGCTGCGTTCATACGTGACGCCGGCGGCCCACACATCCTGCTCATCCGCGGCGGGCAGCCAGTGGGGGACGTCCGGCGCAGGCGGCTGGTCGAAGAGGACAGCCGGGAAAGTGCGCACCGCGACATCAGCCGCGGCTCCCAGTTCGGCGATGGCGTCTGCAACGCGCCCGACGCTGCCCCTGAGCCAGACCGCCACTGAACCGACCGCCTCCGTTACATCGCAAACAACATCATTGCGCAGCACGCCCACTGCTGCGCCGACTTTTGGGTGAAAGAAACGAACCAGTTGCATATCATTCATGTCAGCCTCCAGACTATCGATCCGGCATTGTTGCGGTATGGGCTCAAGCGACCTCGTTTTGTCAGGCTTTCCAAGTTGCCGGCCATGCCATAGCTGAATTCCTGGTTGGTCGCGGCAGGCCAGCGACCCAGGGTTGGCGCCAGGGCGTCGATGGCCTCTCTGAGTGTAAACTCGCCCCGCTCGTGGGCAAAATCGAGCAACCGACTCTCCACGTGCAGACAGTAGTTGCGACTTTCCGAGATGAACTCGCTCACCTGTGCGCCCTGCTGCAAGGGCCAGTGGGCGGCCGAGAGTTGGTCAATGGACATGGAAAGCAAACGATCTTGCGTCGCCAGATAAGTGTCCACGTAGCAGTAGGTGGGCGGCATAGCCGGTTGCCAGTTGTCATCCAGGATGGCGTTCCACATGGTCGCTTCGCCGGCAATGAGGGTGTGGCTGCGTAGGTCAAAAACCGTCAGATGTCCCCACGTGTGGCCGGGTGTGTGAATTGCCTCCACCTCCCAGTCGGCGCCCAGGCGGAAGGTCTCGCCGCCAGAGAGCGCCACATCCAGCGCCGCGCTCAGGCAGCCGGCGCGGATGCCGGCCTTGCTTGCCTCGTCGTAGCCGATGCCGTGGTCTTGCTCGAACTGGGAATAGCGCCCACGGATGAGAGCCTCGGTGCTTTCCACCCAGGGGCGATCCAGCTTGTGGCACATGAGTAGGGCCTGGGGCGCGGCCTCCTTCATGGGCTGGTTGCCGCCCTGGTGATCCAGGTCGGAATGGGAAATGACGATGTAGGTCAGCCGGGCCGGGTTGAAACCAATCTCCTGCATGTAAGGCAGAATCTCCTGCGCCGGGTTGTGCGCGCAACCCGTATCGACGAGCATGGCTGCAACCTCGCCGATGAGCAGGTGAACATAGACCACCCGCCCCGCGCCAAAAAGACAACGAATCCGATGAACGCCAGGCGCAATCTCCATGAAGTTCTCCTTTCTGTGTGTGAGTCGAGCAAGCGGCCAACGGCCTTGCCGTTACCCATTCACCATTTACAATTCACCATTTACAATTCACTATTCATCATTCTCCCACCTCATCCTGCGGCTGATGTCCCTTGACGCTGGCCCCGCCATCCACTTGATAGTTGGCGCCGGTGACAAAACTCGCCTCGTCGGAGGCCAGGAAGAGACAAACGTTCGCCACTTCTTCGATGGTGCCGACGCGCCCCACCGGATGAATCTCGTCAAAGGCGCGGCGGTAATACTCTGGCGAAGACTGGGCGGCCAGGAAGGCGTGGAGCATGGGGGAGTCAATGGTGCCGGGTGAGACGGAGTTGACGCGGATGCCCAGGCGGGCGTAATCGGTAGACATGGCGCGGGCCAGGGCGATGAGCGCGCCTTTGGTGGCGGAGTAAGCCGCCAATCCGGGGTAGCCAATGACGCCGGTCACGCTCGCCATATGGATGATGCTGCCCTGGCGCAGCTCGATCATGTGGGGGAGCGCCGCACGTGAAACCAGATACGTCCCTCGCAGATTGACGGCCACGCAGCGCTCGAAATCGTTGGGGTCTGTCTCGTGCAGCCGACCGGTGGGCATGACGGCCGCGTTGTTGACCAGCACGTTGACCAGGCCAAAGCGACGGCGCAGAGCGGCGACGCTCCGTTCCACATCATTCTCTTGGGTGATGTTGGCGGCCAACGCCAGGGCATGTCCGCCGGCCGCTTCGATTTCATCGACGACTTGCTGGCACACCTCCTCTTTGAGATCGAGCACGCCCACCAGCGCGCCTTCAGCAGCGAATTTGAGCGCGATCCCGCGACCGATCCCGCCGCCCGCGCCGGTGATGAGCGCGACTTTGTGTTTCAATCGTTGCATTGGCTTCCTCCCTTTTTGGCTCTTGACAATTGACGAGAATATCGCTATTATACACAACATCAGCAAATTATCAATAATCAATTACTAATAATCGAGGATTTCGCTTTTGGTTTTCCACCCTGTCCTTCCCGGTCGTCAACGGCTTTGATCAATACCACTCAAGAGGAGAGAACAATGGAACGCAATCGAATCGGGTCATCGCGGATGTCGCGGCGTAACTTTCTCAAGATGATGGGCGTCGCCGGCGCCGGGGTGGCGCTGGCAGCCTGCGCAGCCCCAGTGGCGCCCGGCGGCGAAGCAGCGCCGGCTGCCGAAACTGCGCTCAAGTTAGCCTTATGGACCTTCGTCAATACCCATGCGCGCTGGTTCCGCTCTATGGCGGAGGATTACAAGAAGGAGGTCAATCCAAATTTTGAGCTTGAGGTGAGCGAGATTGCCTATTCCGACATGCACGACAAGTTACAGATTGCCTTGCAGTCGGGCGGCGTTGGCGCGCCGGACCTGGCCGACATCGAGCAAGGTCGCTTCGGCGGCTTTCTGCGCGGCGCCGACCCTGGACTGATCGACCTGACGGACCGCTTGAAGGAAGGCGGCTACATGGATCAGTTGGTGGCCGCACGCCAGGCGCTCTACAGCTATGAGGGCAAAAATTATGGCGTGGAGCATGCGTTGACGCCGGTGGTGCTCTACTATCGCGCCGATGTGTGGGAAGGGGCAGGTTTGGATCTGCCCAGCGCAACAACCAGGGCAGATTTTATTGCGCTGGCGAAAGAAGTCTCCACTGACGAGGTCAAAGCCATGCCTTTCGAGGATCACGGCGCGTTGTTGCGACAGCGGGGCGGCGATTGGTTCGACGCGGAGGGCAATGTCACTCTCGATTCGGATCTCTCCATCAGCACGATGGATGACATCCTGGCCTGGCGCGACGAGCACGGTATTTCGGATGTGCCTACAGGCGGTAATGTTTTCAATAATGACTGGTATGCCGCAGTCAAGGAAGGGAAGTGGCTCTCGCACGTGGGCGCAGACTGGTACGCCGGCTTCTTCAAGGACAACGCGCCGGAGCTATCGGGTAAATGGAAGGCCATGCCCCTGCCAGCGTGGGAAGCCGGCGGCTTGCGCACCAGTTGTTGGGGTGGAACAGGCAACTGCATCGTCAAGACCAGCCCCAACGTGGAGGAAGCGTGGAATTTCATGAAATACAGCATGTTGTCCAACGAGGGCAATGTGCGACGCTACGAGATGACCAATCTCTTCCCACCCTTCATTCCGGCCATGGATGATCCGCGACTGCACGCGCCAGATGAATACTTCTCCGGTCAAGACCTGGGCGCGCTCTTCGCCGAGGTAGGACCCACGGTGCCGCCCCAGTATCAAAGCCCCTATCGCGCTGAACTTCAATCCAAGCTGGACGCGCTCTGGCAGCAAATCTACGACGGCGCGATCACGCCGGCCGACGCCTTCAAGCAAGTCTCCGACGAGGTGCGCCAGACGATAGAGCAGGAGAAGTGAGCGCGTCGGGGCGGAGTTTTGGAGTGTTGAGGTTTTAAGGCACTGGTCATTCAGGTGACAGTCACTCGAAAAGTGACTGTCACCTGCAAGAAGCGGAACAGCAAGCGATGCTCAAGCTGAGACGGCGCATGGCGCCCTATCTGTTCATCAGTCCCTTTTTCATTGGCTACGCTATCTTTTTTCTCTACCCGGTGTTGTGGGCGCTCTATCTGAGTTTCTTTCAGCAGGTGGGCATTGGCAGCGAGCCGAAATTTGTTGGCTTCAGCAACTATCTCAATCTCTTTAGCGATTCGACCTTTCGCAAGGCGTTGGTCAATACGACTTATTACGCTGCGGGCAGTATTTTTGTGATCACGCCAGTTGCGCTGATTCTGGGCGTGACACTTTTCATGCGCCACCTGCGCGGGCGTGAGTTCTTCCGGCTCTTTTTCTTTTCACCCAATATCACCTCTGGCGTGGTCGTCGGCATCATCTTTGCGCTGGTCTTCAGCGCCGAATATGGATTGATCAACAACTATCTGCTGAAACCAGTTGGCTTGCCTGCCATTCGTTGGCTGCAAGAACCCCAGTGGGTCATGCCGGCCATCATCATCCTGGGGCTGTGGCGCTACACCGGCATCAACGCGCTCTACTTTATGGCCGGGCTGCAGAACATCTCGGAAGAGATTCGTGAGGCGGCCATGATCGACGGCGCCAATCGCTGGCAGGTCTTCCGCTATGTGACGCTGCCGCTGCTGCGCCCAGTGCTCATCTTCGTGCTCACCTTCGCCATCATTGGCTCCTACAACCTCTTTGCCGAGCCAAGCATCCTGGTGGGCGCACAGGGTGGGCCCAACAACGCTGGTCTTTTCATGACCATGTATCTCTATCTGACCGGCTTTCGCTTTATGAAGTTCAGCTACGCCGCGGCCATTGGTTATGCGCTGGCGATCATCATTCTACTGCTCACCCTGATTCAACTGCGCGTGTTGAATGTGTTCAAGGAGGATTGAGGTGGCTTCATCTGCTACGAACCTGCAAGGCGGACGCACAGATCGAAACGTATTTCACTGGCGGCGAACTGTGGAGCGCAGCCTCATTTATCTGGCGTTGCTTGTCAGCGTGGTGCTGGTCGGCGCGCCTTTCGTCTACATGATCACCGGATCTTTCAAGCTCAACGCCGACATCTTCAGCTATCCGCTGACTTTCATCCCGGCCAGTCCCACATTGAACAACTATGAACGCCTGCTCAACGGGAGTGAGATTCCTTATGTGCGCCAGTTCGCCAACAGCCTCTTCATTGCCGTGACGCAGACGCTACTTACCCTGTTGGTGGCCTCCTGCGTGGGGTGGGGTTTTGCCAAATACGAGTTTAGGGGCAAGGAGGCGCTCTTTCTTATCTTGCTCGCTACCTTGACCTTTCCCTTTCAGGTGACGCTTGTGCCGCTCTTTCTCATGATGGTCAACATCGGCTGGCTGGACAATTATCTGGCCATCATCCTGCCCGGCGCGATTAGCGCGTTCGGCGCGTTTTTCATGCGCCAGACCATGTTGGCCGTGCCCAACGACCTCATCGACGCGGCGCGCATCGACGGCGCATCGGAATGGGGCATCTTTTGGCGTATTGGGCTGCCGCTTTCGCGCGGCGCGCTCTCGGTGCTGGCCGTGCTGGTCTTTCTCGGCTCGTGGAACGACTATCTGTGGCCGCTCATCGTGCTGCGCAGCACCGACAAGTTCACCTACCCGGTGGGGCTGGCCACGCTGGTCGGTCTCTACAAAGTGGAGTACGGCATGATCCTGGCCGGTGCATTCCTGGCGACGCTGCCCATCCTCGTTATCTTCATCGCCGGGCGTAATCAATTGCTCAACAACATCACGCTGGGCGCTGTCAAAGGATAGCGCACCCTGGTATAGGAATTCATGATGAACCTGCCCTTCGACTCCATTCATTCCATCAAAATCGCCGCCCCCGTCCATCCCAGCTTCAAAGAGCGCCTGGCCGCCTCTGAATTGCAACGCGGGTTGGTTCAACTGGGGTGGCGCGGGGCGCTGGCGGTTGGCAGCGTTGGCGATTTCGCCGCG
The DNA here is from genome assembly GCA_964560495.1 of uncultured Caldilineaceae bacterium. Classification (GTDB taxonomy): domain Bacteria; phylum Chloroflexota; class Anaerolineae; order Caldilineales; family Caldilineaceae; genus UBA5069. Next base: position 97,851 of record CAZLMM010000007.1, on the reverse strand, counting down.
CGGCCGGGCGACCTGACCTTCATCCTGGTCAGAGGACGGGCCAGTGGTGAAAGCTATACCATCTCTGCCTGCGCCGATGAATCGGGCGCGGTGATTGTCGAGTTTGCCGGCGTGAACGAACAGGCGCTGTTGTACGCGGTCTTCGACTTCCTGGAGCACCAGGGGGCACGTTTTGGCATCGACGGTGAGCTTTATCCCATCGTACCGCCGACGGCGCTGGTGCTGCCAACCGCGGATGCGCCGTGGGCATCCGCACCTGGTTTCGCTGTGCGTGGTTTGCTGCCCTGGCCCGACTTTCTCAACTGCATCAGCGTCTACAACCGGGAAGATTGGCGTGCTTATCTGGAAGCCATGTTGCGGATGCGCTTCAACACCCTGGGCATTCATGTTTATGGGCAAGAAGACCAGTGGGCTGAATCCTTCCTTTCCTTCGAGTATGGCGGCGTGGGTCATATTTCTTTTCTGGACACGACGGTTTCGGATCGTTGGGGCTACCTGCCCCAGCGCACCTCGCGCTTTGGTATGAGCGCGGCCCAGTATTTCGATGATGAGATATTCGGCGCAGACTCCACCCGCCGGGCGCGTGGCCCTTGGGAAGCGGCGGCGATGGCGCAACAGGTGTGGGCCGAGGCCTTTGCCTACGCCGAGCAGTTGGGCATCCGCACGGGCGTGGGCTTCGAGCCATATCGCGTGCCCGAAGAGATTCGCCGCGCCTGCCCACCCGAAGTGCGCCAGGAAGAGATCTATGATTTCCACGGGCGCACCCATCGCATCGAACGCATCGACCCAAACTCGCGCACGGCGCGTTTCATTCTGGAAACGCGGCTGGCGCAGCTACTGGAGGCCTATCCGTCGGTCAGTTATGTTTATCTGTGGGAAGACGAGATGGTGAACTGGGCCAGCCAGGCCCACGATCTGCCCATCCCGACAACACCCTTTCTTCACGCCCACGACTTCCTCCGTCGTCACGCGCCGGACAAACGCCTGGTGGTGGCCGGCTGGGGCGGCGTGGTGCGTCACTTTGCCCAGCTCCATGCCAGCTTGCCCGAAGACATCATCTTCACGGCGCTCAACGACCAGGTGGGGTGGGACCCGGTGCACGAAGCCTTCGGTCAGTTGGGCGACCGCGAACGCTGGCCCATCCCGTGGCTGGAAGACGACCCGGCCATGTGGTTTCCCCAGTTTCATGTCAATCGCTTCGCCAAAGACCTGGAACGAGCCGGGCGATTCGGTTGCCAGGGCGTTCTGGGCATTCACTGGCGTCACCGCATCGTCGATCCCACGGCGATCTATTTTGCCCGCCGGCTGTGGTCGCCGCAGGCGACGCCGAACGAGCACTATCGGACCTTTGCCGCGACCCAGGCGGCTGGCCCACGCAGCAGCGCGTTGGCCGAGCTGCTCAGCGATGTGGACGCCAATCGCCGCCTACTTTCCACCTGGAACGGCGCCTATCTGCCCGATGGTCACGCCGTGAATCAGGGCTTTTCGGGCGATTACAGCGAGGCGTTCACCGTGGAATCTGGCTTCGAGATTGGCGACGAGTTGATCGCCGGTCAAGAGGAGGTCATCGCGACGCTGGGCGGCCTGCTCGATGAGGCAGAGTCTCCTCTCGAAAGGGAGCGATTGGGCTACCTCTACGGCCAGACTCGCTTTCTCGACCCCTACGCACGGGCCTGGCGGCTGGGCGTGGCCCTCCACAAGCTGGTCATGGCGCTTCAGGAGCGCAAACAGAACGGCGACGCTGCGGGCGCAGCAGCGCGTGCGCTGGCAGAGGGCATCCCGCTGTGGATGGAGCTGTTGCGCTGCACTCGTGAAGCCGTGCTCAGCTTCCAGCACACCGTGGCTACCCGCAACGACCTGGGCATGTTGGCCTCGATTCACAACAAGTTCGTGCGCATCGCCACATTCCGTTTCCGCGCATCACTGCTGGAGTTTCTCGACCAGCTGCCGCCCGAAGCAGAGGACGCCTATCGCGCGGCGCTGGCTGCCGACACAGACCTGGCCGCTGCGGTCATTGTTCCTACCCGCACCACACGCCTGGCCGCCGGCGAGTCTGCAGCGATCACGGCAATTGCGCCCGGTCTCTTGGAAGTCGTGGGCGTCTCTCTGGTTTGGCGTAGGCTGGGCGCCGTCGCCTGGCAGACGACGGCCATGACGCATGTGGGGCGGCGCACCTACGCCATCGAGTTCATTATGCCTCGCGACTGTCAGGGCGTGGAATACTATGTCGCGGCGGATTTCGCCGACAACCCGTTACGTCGTCGGGTCGTTGCCCCGCCCAGCGCGCCCGCTGCAGGGCATCTGATCACAGGTTGAGATCTGATTGAGATAGGAAAGCTGGCAGGAGGCGCACCATCATCACGACGCAAGTCTATCCCTACGAGCGAAGCGTGAAATCGCTGGCAGACCAGGTTTATCAGCGCCTGCGTGTGGACATCATCATCGGCCAATATGCTGCCGGCGCACGGCTGGTGGAGCTGGAGATTGCCGAGGCCATGGGCACCAGCCAGGGTCCCGTGCGCGAGGCTTTGCAGCGGCTGGAGCGCGAAGGGCTTGTGCAGCGTCAGGCTCACAGCGCCACCTTCGTCACCGATTTGCTCATGGATGAGATGTACGAGCTTTTCTCCATCCGCAGCGTCATCGAATCCTTCGCCATGCAGCGCACGGCAAAGAAGATAACGTCGGAGCAATGCGACAGACTGGAAGAACTGGTCAACCTTATGCGGGCGGCCGGCGAGCGCGACGACATGTTCATGCTCACCGAGAACGACCTGCACTTTCACCGGCTGATCTGTCTATGGTCTGGCAGCGCCACTTTGTTGCGCGCTTGGGATCCGCTCTACAGTCAGATACAGCGTTTCGTTATGCGCACCCACAAGAACTACTTCACCACGGTCACGGAGATCGCCGAAACCCATGCGCCCATCACCGCGGCCCTGCGCGAACGAGACGTGGAGAAGGCGACCCGGTTGATCCGCGAACACATCATGTTGATCTGGTCGCTCTTTGGCCAAAACAACAGGCAGATTCGGGAGCATGAGAATGGAGCAAACTAAGGCAGGCATCGCCCAAACTGAGGCGCGGCAGCGAAGTTCCACGCCGTTTTGGCGAAGGTTGGTGCAATCACGCGAGTTCGGCGTCTTTCTCGCCTTGCTGGCCCTGGTCATCGCCATGCGCTTCCTCACCCCCTATTTCTGGAAGCCGGAGAACATCTTCAACGTCTTGCGGGGCATGTCCACCATCGGCATCATGGCCATCGGCCAGACCATGATCATCATCACAGGCGGCATCGATCTTTCGGTTGGTTCGGTGTTGGCCGCCTCCGCTATGATCGCCGCGCGGCTGATGTTCACCGAAACGGTCTCGCCGTGGGTCGCGGTCTTGTGCGGCCTGGCCTTTGGTACGTTGTTGGGGACAGTCAACGGCCTGGTCATCACCCGTCTGCGCGTCAATCCCTTCATTGCCACTTTGGGTATGTTGAGCATTGCGCGCGGTCTGGCCTATCTGCTGGCGTCTGGATTGGAAGGCACCGTCGCCAGCAACGTGCCTTTCCGCGACCCAATCGTCAACTTCCTGGGCAACGGCTATGTGGGCCCAGTGCCCTTTCCAGTCATTGAGATGGTCGTGTTGGTGGTGATTTTCAGCCTCTTCCTACGCTACACCGTACTCGGTCGGCAAATCTACGCAGTGGGCAGCAACGAGCAGGCGGCGCGGCTCTCCGGCGTACCCATCAACATGGTCAAGCTTTTCGTCTATGCTGTCACCGGTTTGCTGGCCGCGTTTTCAGGCATGATCACCGCCGGTCTGCTCGGCACTTCAGCGACGAACGCGGGAACCGGGAGCGAGCTGGATGTGATCGCCGCGGTGGTCATCGGCGGCGCCAGCCTGGCCGGCGGCGAGGGGACAATCATCGGCTCCATCATTGGCGCAGCCATCATGGCTGTTTTGCGCAATGCCTTCGTGCTGCTCCAGTTTCCCATCTACATGCAGACCATTTCCATCGGCGTCGTCATTATCCTGGCGGTTGCAGTGGATCAGATGCGTCGGCGCAACCGATAAGGCTCAAAACTGAGGCTATGTCTATTCAGGAAGGGGGTATGACCAAAGAGATAGATAGGAAATCGTGGGTCGGAGATCGTACAAGGTGGTTACTGATTGTCAAACATTTCAGAGATCGTCAAGGAGACAATGTCATGCGAAACAACTATCTGCGCATCTTCTCAGTCGTTGTGTTGATTGTGTTGTTGGCGGGCTGCGCCGCGCCAGTGCAAGCCCCGGCAGCCGAACCGACCGCGGCCAGCGCCGAAGAGCCGGCCGCTGCCAACGTTGTGGTGGTGGATGAGGTGGAGCGCCAGCCGGCTCCGACCTTCGATTCGGCCTGTTCGGCGGCGGATGAAGGGACCGTCGCTCCGGTGGACATGATGCCGGATCGCCCCCTCAAGATAGCGGTGCTAGGCTTGGAGAACAACCCCTTCTGGATTCCCGTCAAGGAAGGAACCATGAAGGCCGCGGAAGAGCTGGCGCCCTACAACGTCACTGTGGACTGGATCGTGCCTGGCGAATCGCACGTAGCCGATGACTTCCTGGGCGGCGTCGAGGCGGCTATCGCGCAGGAGTATGACGCGCTCGCCACCATCGCCGGCGATGCGGGCCTTGTCCCGTACATCGACCGCGCGGTCGACGCTGGCATCCCGGTGGCGACCTTCAATTCCGAGACTGCATCGCCCAATAAGCGACTCTTCTTCGTCGGCGCCGATCTCTACAAACAGGGCGAGGCGGCCGGCCAGGCCATGGCCGACGCCATCGGCGGCAAGGGCAAGGTGGGCGTCATCACGGGCTTCTTTGCCGTGGAGGCGCACGAGCTGCGACGCATGGGGTTCGTCGATTACCTCAAGGCCAACTACCCAGAAATCGAGATCGTCGGTGAGGTGGAGAACTCTGACAAGGGCGATGTGGCCTACACCCAGGCCCAGGACTTCATGACCGCAAATCCAGAACTGGCGGGCATCTATGTCACGGCCGGCGGCCCCTTTGGCGCAGCAGCGGCAGTGGAAGACGCCGGCAAGACGGGCGTCGTCAAGGTCATTTCCTTCGACTTTGTGGATGAAACCATGGAATTCGTAAAGAAAGGCGTCATCAGCGGCACCATCGGCCAGAATCCCTTTGCCCAGGGACACGACCCGGCGGTGCGCCTCTTCAACTATCTGATGACCGGCGAAGCGCCAGAGTGCGCACGATTGGTCACTGCGGCTGATGTGGTGACTCAGGAAAATATTGACCAGTATTGGTCGCCGCCCCAGTAGTTGGGTACGCACGCCCACGTGTCTCTCGTGCACGTGGGCGTGTAGACCAATATCCGAGGACGCGGAATGGAGACGAGCAAATCCGTCTTTTCTTTCGATCCGTGCTCTAATTCGTGATCTACATGACCAACCAGGGACAACCCATGGAGCAGAACAACCAGGGCATTCTACGCGTCGAGGGAATCTCCAAACGCTATGGCGGCGTCCACGCACTGGATGGGGTCGACTTCGACCTGCACTATGGCGAGGTGCACGCGTTGGTGGGCGAAAACGGCGCTGGCAAATCCACCCTCATCAAAGTCCTGGGTGGCGTCACGCCGGCCAATGGGGGCGTCATCATCTTCGAGGGCAGGGTTGTCTCCTTCGATAGTCCCCAGGCGGCCCTACGCGCCGGCATCGCCATCATTCATCAGGAACTCTCTGTGTTGCCGTCCCTGACTGTCATCGAGAACATGTACATGGGGCGCATGCCGTCGCGATTGGGGGTGATCAACTGGAGCAAACTGGAAACCCTCACCCGCCAGGCCATGGCGCTCATCGACCTCAATGTGGATCCCCACGCGCCCGTGCGCGACCTGACCATTTCCCAGCGCCAGATGATCGAGATTGCCCGTGCGCTTTCCGTGAACGCCAAGCTCATCATCATGGATGAGCCGAACTCGTCGCTCAGCCAGGCCGAGTCGGAGCGGCTTTTCGCTGTCATCGACACGCTGAAGCGCCGCGGCATTGCCATCATCTATGTGTCGCACAAGATCGACGAGGTGCTGCGCCTCGCTGACCGCATCACCGTGTTGCGCGACGGTAAGCTCGTCGGTTCGGTCGCCCGCCAGGATGCCACAGAGCAAGGCATCGTCAACATGATGGTGGGGCGCGGCCTGACGCGCGAGGGCTTCAGGCTGGCGGAAGGCGTGGGCGAACCACTCATCGAGGTGAAAGACCTGTGCGGCGAACGTTTTCGCAACGTGACTTTTTCCCTGCGCAAGGGTGAAATCTTGGCTTTTTCGGGTCTTGTGGGCGCTGGGCGCAGCGAGACTGCACGCGCTATCTTTGGCGCCGATCGTTTCACTTCCGGCGAGATCGTGTTCGAGGGCAGGCCGACGCGTTTCCGCTCGCCCCAAGACGCCATCCGCGCCGGCGTGGCCATGGTGCAAGAGGACCGCAAGGTGCTGAGTCTGTTCATGAACATGCGCATCGTCCACAACATGACCCTGGCGCGGCTGCCATTCATGAGCCGGGGCGTGGTCAGCGATGGCACAGAGCACAGGCTGGGCGAGGACCTGGTCCGTCAGCTCGACATCCGCCTGGCGTCTCTGGACGACCCGGTGAGCAGTCTGAGCGGCGGCAACCAACAAAAGACTGTTTTGGGACGCTGGCTCGCCACGCAACCCAAGCTGTTGATTCTGGATGAACCCACCCACGGCGTGGACGTGGGTGCAAAGTCGGAGATCTATGCCCTGATCCGCAACCTGGCAGACCAGGGCATGGGTGTGATCCTCATCTCATCGGAGTTGCCAGAAGTGCTGACGCTGGCTCATCGCATCGTGGTCATGCACGAGGGCCGGGTCACAGGCGTTATTGACCACAGCGAGGCCACGGAAGAGGTGCTCATGGCCTATGCGACCGGACTGCGTGATGACTTCGGCGGCGCAGAAAGGATGAGTCCGTTATGATAGGGCAGCCTGTCACCGCGCGCCGCAGCGACTTTCGCGGTTGGGACGCCTGCTGGCTGGAAAACGGCCTCATTCGCCTGGTCGCTGCGCCCGACATCGGCGGGCGCGTCATGGCCTATGATTTGGGCGATCACCCTTTCCTGTTTGTGGACGACAGCCTGGCCGGACGCCTCTTCTCTCCAGAGGAAAACCAGGGCGACGGCTCCCTGGCCGCGTGGAAGAACTATGGCGGGGACAAGACCTGGCCTGCGCCCCAGGGCTGGGAGCGCGATGACCAGTGGCACGGTCCGCCGGACCCGGTGCTGGACACGGGGCGCTATACGCTCGATGCGCTGCACGCCGATAGTCGCTCTGCGACGTTGCAGATGACCAGCCCGCCCGATGAGCGAACCGGCCTGCAGATTTCCCGCCGTTTCACCATCCAGGAGCGCACAAGCAGGGTGGCGGTCGAGCTTTCCTTTCGCAACGTCGGCCAGCGCCCGCTGCGTTGGAGCATCTGGGACGTGACCCAGTTGCGCGCAGAACGCACCCTGGCCGACGGCAGCCGCGCCTACGACCCCACCTGCGTGGTCACCGCGCCTCTCAATTCGGCCAGCCGCCACCCGCGGGGCTATCACGTCATGTTTGGGGCCGAAGACAACCCCCAGTGGCAGACGCGCAACGGTCTCTTCTGGGCAGACTATCGCTGGGTCATCGGCAAGGTGGGCCTCGACTCGCCCGGCGGCTGGATTGCCTTTCACCAGGGGTCTGAGGCCATCGCCTTCGTTACCCGTTTCGAGCATGACCCTGCCGGCGAATATCCCGACAACGGCTCGACGGTGGAGTGTTGGACTGTGGGCGCGGGTGTGGTAGGAAATTTGAACTACGCCGAGAGCGGCGTCTATCTCATGGAAACCGAGGTGCTCGGCCCCTTGCAGACGATTCTCCCTGGTGAATCGAGTCATTTCAACCTGCATTGGGCGGCCTGCCGCTGCTCCGGCGCGGTGCGCGACGTAACCCCGGCCGGCTGCGTCAGCGCGGCGCTCAGCGCACGTCGCGTCACTCCGGGTGAAGTTCATCTGAGCGGCAATTTTGGCGTCTTCGACGAAGGGATGTTGCAAGCGGCGTGGCTGGATGATGCGGGCAACTGTTTGCGCGTGGATCCACTGGGGTCGGTCACTCCACTGGAGGGGGTGCGGCTGGATCGGGTGGTTGTATCTCCAGCTGAGGCGCGTTACGTGAACCTATTTGTGAAGGCAATCGTCGGTGCTGTAGCTCTTCACCTGACTGATACAGAAATTTATTCGTAGAGATGCAAAAGACGGCGATCGTTGTTCTCGGGTAAACATGCATGTTATCGATTCAAAGAAAATTACGCCAGTGTTCGAACCTGGGCAATTTATACAAGCCGGCCGGGAAGATGAAGATGTAGCAATCATAAGAAGTGCACTCGACTATACGATTACTATTCCGATCCATGCCTGAATTGCCGGTGTATGAAATGGAGAACAATTTATGAATTCTCGTCAACGAGTCAAGCTGGCGCTTGACCACAAAGAACCCGACCGTATTCCTTTCGACCTGGGGGGCACGGTGCTCACCAGCATCCATGTCAACGCGTATCGCAATCTGCGGCGCTACCTGGGACTGCCCGACAAAGAAATCGAAATCATGGATGTCTTTCAGCAGATCGTGGCGGTGGACGAAGATGTGCGTCAGAAACTGGGCTGCGACTGTCGCAATGTCGCGCCCCGTTCCTCGGCCACCTTCAAGATCGTCATCGACGAAGAGTCCATGCCCGGCTATCGCTTCTTCCACGACGAATGGGGCATCGGCTGGCGCATGCCCAAAGAGGGCGGCTTCTACTATGACATGTTCCATCATCCCTTCGCCGGCTCCACCTCCATCGATGACATCAAGAACTACCCCTGGCCGAATCCGGTCGATCCGACGCGCTTCGTTGGGCTGGCAGAACGGGCGCGTTATGTGGCCGAAGAACTGGGCGAACCGGTCATCCTGGGTGGGCTGGCCGCCGGCTTCGTGGAGCTGGCCGCGTGGACGCGCGGTTTTGCCCGCTTCTACCCCGACCTGGTGACCAATCTGGAGTGGATGACCTACCTGATGGACACCATCATCGACCTCAAGCTGGCCTACTGGGAGGTCGCGCTGCCGTTGGTGGGCGACTACGCCGATGTGGTGCAAGAGGCCGACGACCTGGCCGGGCAGTTCGGCCTGCTCATTAGCCCTGAGACCTATCGCAAGGTGATCAAGCCGCGCCACAAGAAGATCATGGATTTCATCAAGGCGCGCACCAACGCCAAAATCTTCTTTCACAGTTGCGGCGCTATCCGCGAAATCATCCCTGACCTCGTCGAAATCGGCGTGGACATCATCAACCCGGTGCAAGTGAGTGCAGTGGGGATGGAGTCGGCGGCATTGAAGCGCGACTTTGGCCGCGACATGACTTTTTGGGGCGGCCTGGTGGACACCCAGGGCGTTTTCACCGATGCAACTCCGGCCCAGGTGCGGGAAGAGGTGCGGCGACGCATCGACGACTTCGGTCCGGGCGGCGGTTTTGTGGCTGCGGCCGTCCACAACATTCAGGCCAATGTGCCGCCGCAAAATATCATGGCTCTGTGGGAGACGCTGCAAGAGTACGGCGTTTATGGGCCGAACGGCGTCGGTCAGCGGCCTGCGGACTACGTCTACGCGGCGGCCCTGGACCGCGCCGACATCACGGGGGCGACTTCAGCGGCGCTGCCAGCGCGCATGCCCACACCCGAAGAAGTAGGGGCTTTCCCAGTGGTGGAGGAGACCCTGCCAGAAACACTACTCGATCTGCAAGATGCCATTATCGTGGGCAATGCTGCTGAAGCCGCAGCCTTTGCCCAAGACGCGCTCGATGATGGCGTCGAGCCGCAGGAGGTCATCAGCCGCGGCGTCGTGCCGGCCATGATCGAAGTGGGAGCGCGCTTCGAGACCGCCGAATACTTCCTGCCGGAGATGATGGCCTCTGCCATCGCCGCACGCGGGGTGCTCGGTCGGCTGCGTCCACGGTTGGCCGCGTCGGGCGACAAATCCGCCGGACGCGTCGTCGTGGGCACAGTCAAGGGCGACCTCCACGACATTGGCAAGAACCTGGTAGGCATGATGTTGGAAGGCGCCGGCTTCCAGGTCATCGACCTGGGGGTGGATGTTTCCGCCGAGAAGTTCATCCACGCGGTGGAGGAGCACCAGCCGCAGATCGTGGGTATGTCGGCGCTCTTGACGACCACCAAGCCCATGATGCGCAAGATCGTCGGCGCAATGGATGCGGCGGGCGTGCGCGGCCGAGTGAAGGTGCTGGTGGGCGGCGCAGCAGTGACGCAGGATTACGCCGATGAGATCGGCGCCGATGGTTACGCTTCGGACGCCGGCGCGGCGGTGCGCAAAGCGAAAGAACTGGCGGTAGCGTGAAGCAATTTACAGTTTACGAGACAAGTCGTGACCCACAAGAACTCTCGTAAATCGCAGATTCCTGCAACTGCCCTTCACAGGGCGAGCCATTCCTCGACCGTCAATCCCAGTTGACGGATGATTGCCCGCAATGTACCAATCGGAATGTCTTGCCCTTTGTGAAGGGGGATGGATATTTTTAGTTGAGTCAATGAATGGCGCATGAACATGTGCCGACCACCGCTATAAGGACCGTCAAAACCCAAGACACGTAACTTCTGAATGACCTCGCGTGGACCGACAGCAATTAATCTAGGCATAGTTTGGCGTTGGCTCCAACTCCTCATCGACGAGATAGCTAAGCCTGTAGCCGTCGATCTCGGGTATTGCGTCACCGAACCGAAGCGCGGTCACGAGCCAGCCATGAATTGCGTCTTCGACCATCATGGCGGCTTCGGCGCGCGTTTCACCCCACGAGATGCAGCCTGGCAAGGTCGGTATTTCGACCGTCCACCCCACATCCTCATTGCGCGCAAAGACAGCATAACTGAGACAAAGCCGGACGTATTCATTCCAGGACAACGAGTTCATTTTCTACACCTCGCAAATTGTAGACCGAGACGCTGATCCAGGGGATTACGGGACGCTGAGCATCCGAAGGGCGCACCCACGCCGGAGCGATAGGTGCGAGCGCCAAAACCGTAAATCTCAATACAGCTCCGGCCGGCGGTCGGCGAAGACCGGGATGCGGCTGCGTGCGGCGGCAACCGCGGCTAGATCGACCGTGACCGTGAGCAAGGCTTCTGTTTCGTCGCCCTCAATAAGGATCTCACCCCAGGGGTCGATCACCGCGGACGCGCCAAAGAAGCGATTGCCCTTGCCTTCCCCCACGCGATTGCACGCGGCGATGAAACACTGATTCTCGATGGCGCGCGCCCGCAGCAGGGTGCGCCAGTGTTCGCGCCGGGGATGGGGCCATTCGGCCGGGAGCACCACCAGGGTTGCGCCGTCGAGGGCGTAGCGCCGGAACAGCTCGGGAAAGCGCAGGTCGTAACAGATCGCCAGGCCGGTTTTACCCCAGGGGAGGTCGAGCAGAACTGGTTCGGGGCCAGGGGCAAGGAATTGTTCCTCCTGCATGAGGCGGAAGAGGTGGATTTTACGGTAGACGCCGGCCAGCTCGCCCTGTGGTGAATAGAGCGCCATACAATTGTAGAAACGCCCCTGGTCTGCTTCCAGGATCGAGCCGGTAAGCCAGACGTGATGGCTACGCGCCATGCGCGCCAGACGGCCAAACCAGCCGTCGCCCTGGTGATTCTGCGCCAGCGGCGTTGCATGGATGGCTGCGTTCTCCAGGTCGTAGGCCGTGCTCCACAGCTCGGGCAGCACGACCAGGTCGCTAGCGCGGCGACCCGCTTCGGCCACGAGTTCCTCGGCGCGCTCGAAGTTCTCGGCGGGTTTGCCCAGCGGGCAGTCGATCTGGATGAGCGTGATGGCGATGGTTGTGTAGTCTGTCATGGATTGTCCTCTAACCTGAAAATCGCTTTACCACCGAGGCCACACAGGGGAGCGCGGAGACATTCTTACTGCTCGCTAAACTGTGGTTGCTTTGAAACCAGGAGGTTTCACAGTTCAAAAACTCCTGGTTTCAAACAGAGCGAAGTATAGAAGTCAGTATTACTCGTTGCCCCCCTCCCGTGGGCGTGGAACCGTTCAGTTCGTCTCTTCTGGATCGGGAAGAACCTGAACGGATGCGCCGGGCGCCGGTTGCGTGTATTCGCCTAAGACCCCGCGCCCCGTCACCGTCGTTTCTGAGGCCGGCGGCGCTGCCGATTTCATCGACGGCGCGCGATTCATCACCAGCTTTTCCGTTGGCTGACGGCGCATGGTGCGCCAGACCATGATTACGCCCACACCGATGGCGGCGAGGGGCCACCAGCGCAGCAATCCGCTCGGCTCCTCGCCGCCGGCCGAGACGATGAAGACGCCAAAGAGCGCCAGGATGCTGGCCGGAATCAACGCCCACCACTGGCGGCTGCGGTCGCCCAGTAGATAGAGGGCAAAAAAGACCAGACCGATGCCGATGAAGAGCAGACTACCAAGCAGCGTCAGGCTGGTCAGGTAGGCGCTCAGCGCCACCACGACGCCGAGAACCAGGAAGAACCCGCCAGGGATGATCGCCCACCAGTTGACGCCGCGCTGGAGGAGATAGATGTGTCCGAAAGCGATGGCGAGACCCAGGAAGAGAATCGAGGGGATGAGGGCGCGATTGACAGCGGGAAAGACGCTCAATGCCACCATCATAGCCAGCGCCAGCAACGTCCAGCCTGGAATAAGCCGCCACCAATTCTCCCTGGCAGCGACGAAACCGACGAAAAAGCCCACACCGCCTAGGGCCAGCGCGCCGGCCAGAATGTACTGGGCCAGCGGCTCGAAAGCCGTCAACAGGTCGAAGTTGAAGAGCAGGAGGATTGCTCCGCCGATGATCAACGCGCCGGCCCAGGCAAGCTGGCTCAGTCGAGTGTCATTCATTGTATAGACACAAGTTCCAAAGGGTCAGCCTCTCTGCAACTCCTGGCTGAATCGCCGCAAACTGTAACTCGCAGACCTCCGCTCGTCAATCCGTCACCGGCAGCGCGCCGATCTCCGGCGTGACGCTGACCGCGCTGGCTGCCACCCAGGCCGGGTTGCCATCGCTCAGCACGACTTTTACCCAGGCGTTGTCCGCCGTGCGCCCGATGGCTGGCACGGTGGAATTCCACTCCAACAGTCGCAGGCCGGCTGCTTCGGTCGACGGCGCAGGCCGCGCGTTGACGCCGGTGACAAAAGTCACGATCGCGGCGCCCGTGGTCGTTGCAGTTGGCGTAATAGATGGCGTGGTGGACGGCGTCACGCTTGTGGTGAGCGGCGCAGTAGCCGTCAGGCTCGTTGTTGAGGTGATAGGCAGGCTGGGAGCCGTCTCGGCGCCGGCTTGTAGGCCAGCAAGGTCTCCGATCACATTGACAAAGGCGCGTGACACCCAGCCCAATCCACCCTCTGGCAGCCGCACTTGCAGCCACTGCCCATCGTCGGAGACAGCGGCGACTGCCAGCGACGCGTTGTTGGCGAGCAGTGTGATTACGGGCGCCTCGTCGGCGGGCAACTCGCGCGCATTGAGGCCGGCTGCGGCGCTGATGATGGCGGTCACGCCGATATCGGCGGTCAGGTCGCCAAGTTGGTTCATGTCGGTCGCGCCGGCTGAGTCAGTGAGGGGTGCAGTTGAAGCAATTTCACTGGTTGGAGCCACAGGCTCTGGGGTGGGCGTCGGCTCGATGCCCATGGCGCGCAAGCGTGCGATCCATTCCTCAAGGGCAACCTGGCGGACAGAGAGCGTCATGAACTCGCCGACGACCCAGCCTTGAACGCCCGGCTCGACCGCCGCCTGCCACCACTCGCTGCCGTCGGCGTCGGTCACCGGGCCGCCGATGATCAAGACCTGTGTGTTGTTGTCGAGCAGCTTGAGAGGCTCTCCACTCGCCGCGGGGGCGCTTCGCAGATTGACCCCGTAGGGGGAATTCACTAACGCCTCGCGCATTTCTACGGGCGGCGGTGCGGGCGTAGATGTGGGTTCGGGCGTGAAGGTTGCGGTCGGCTCCTGCACGGGTGTTGACGTTGGTTCTTCTGTCGCGGTCTGCGCGATCACGACTGCGGGTTCGCCTCCGGTCGGCGGCTGCGTTTCGGGTGTGACCGCGCCTGGCGGCGGCTGGGCAACGCCCGCATCGAGCTGGTTCATGTAGAACCATGTCAGGTAGGCGCCAACCGCGATCAGCGCCAGGATGACGAGCACGCCAACGACCCAGCCACCGCGCTGCTGCCGCCGCGGCTTTGGCGTTTGATAGTCAATCGGCTGCCACGTGGACGCGCTAGCGCCTGTTTCGGGCTGCAATTGAAGGTGAGCAGGTAACACTTGGTCGTTTTCCTGAAGCGTCCAGCGATCCTGCGTTTTGCCAGTATCGTCTAGTTGCCACTGATTGGGGATTTGCTGTTGGGTCATGAACGATTTTCTCCTTGGATTGGCGTATCCCAGCCGCGCCGGGCGCCTGCCATCCAATAGGCAAGCGAGAAAAACGCAAAGAGCACAATCAGTATGCTCCAAGCGATGCTTTCCCAAAGCGGCGCAGGGGAAGTAGACATGCGACCGTTCAGCGCCATGCCGATGCAAAAGAGGGTGAGGCTCAGGCAGAAGGGCGTCAGGAGACGCGGCATCCGAAAAGCTACAGGCCAACTCCAGCCCTGCTGCTGACGATACCACCCAATATAACTAAGGGTAGCGACCAGGGCTGCCAGCCCAGCCACCCATAACCCATCGATCAAGACGTCGGCCAACGTGAACATGTCGCTTTCGATCTGTGTCAGAGGAAGTGAATTTGCCGCTCACCACACGTCCAGGAACACCTGCAACTCTGGGAGGTACTCAATAGTCCGACACTGTTTGACTACACCTACACCGCCTGATAGTATACACATAGATGTCTTTCATGAAAACAATGTCCGGTGTGCGTCAACAATTCATCCATTCTACGCCCCAATTATCCAATTTCCTTTCTGTTGCCCAACGCAACCGGCGAGAGTTCCTGAAATGATCATTGGGGTCGATGCATCTCGCGCCATACGCGCTCAGCGCACAGGGACAGAAAGATACTCCTTGGAAATCATTCGTCACCTTCTGCGTCTTGACCGGGCGCTGACGCACGAGTGGCGGCTGTACACCCATGGACTGCCGCCAGATCTGTTCCTCGACACGGGTGCGCCGGGCGGTCAGCCGGCGCCGCCCCACCGCGTGGTGGTGTTGCCCGCGCGCCGCATGTGGACGCACCGCAGTCTCGCCCAGGAGGTGACGCAACATTCGCCTGACGTTCTTTTTGTGCCTGCCCACGTTCTACCCTTCGTTTGGCCGCCGGGGCGCCTCCCGCCAGCCGTCGTCACGATCCATGACTTGGGTCATCGTCGTTTTCCCCACGCCCATACGATCGGCCAGCGGCTCTATCTGGAGCTGAGCACGCGCTGGGCTGTCCATGCCGCGCGGCGCCTGATTGCGGTGAGCCAGGCGACTGGCCGCGATCTGACTCTTTTCTACGGCGCAACGCCAGAGAAAATCGCCGTGATCTACGAAGCAGCGTCGCCCCGGACAGCGCCATCGCCAATTGAGATTGAAGCCGCCCAGACAGCCTGTGGTTTGCTGCGTCCATACGCGTTATACGTTGGCTCGATTCAGCCGCGCAAGAACCTGGAGCGATTGATCATGGCCTTCGCCCGATTGTGCGACCAACAGCGGGTAGAATTCGACCTGGTTTTGGCCGGCGCAGTAGGATGGCTCAGCGACAGCATCTTCAGGTGTGCGGCGCAAACCGGATTAGCGGATCGTATTCATTTCACCGGCTATCTTGCCGATGCTGACCTGGCTGCATTGTTGCAGGGCGCGCGCCTGTTCTGTTATCCTTCCTTGCTGGAAGGTTTTGGCCTGCCCGTCTTAGAGGCGCAATACGCCGGGATTCCTGTCATGACTGCCAACAATTCTTCTTTGCCCGAGGTTGCCGGAGACGCCGCGTTGTTGGTAGATCCCACAGATATCGACGCCATCGCCGACGCGATGCTGCGCCTCAGCCGCGACGAAGAATTGCGTCAGCGGCTCATTGCGGCCGGCCATGAGAATGTCAAGCGTTTTTCGTGGCAAGACGCGGCTCAGAAAACGTTGGCCGTGCTTGAGCAAGCCGCCCGCTCGAAACGGTGAATGGTAAACGGTGAATTGTGAATGGTTAAGTATTAAGTAAATAGGCCATGCTGCAAGCCTGACAACCCTGATTCGAGGAGAACGCCTCTATGTCTCACGACTTTGCTCGTTATCTCAATATCCGCAGCGCGATCAATCCTGTGCTTGTGCCCGAAGGTGGACGCGTCGCCTTTCTTTCGGACATCACCGGCAACTGGCAGGTGTGGAGCGTCGTCACGCACGGCGAGGGGGATTTGCGTTGGCCGCGCCAGCTCACCTTCTTGCCCGACAAGGTGTGGGAGCTGCATGGCGCGCCGGCCGCGCACCACCTGCTGGCCGTGAGCGACGTAGGCGGCAACGAACGCCAGCAATTCTACCGCATCAGTAATTATGGGGTTGACAGTCAGAAGCGCGATGTCCATGATGTGGTGCGCCTGACGCAGAACGACGACGCCATCCACATCTTTGGTGCGTGGAGCGGCGACGGCCAGGAGATCGTTTATTCGAGCAACGCCCGCAACGGGGTGCATTTCGATCTATACCGCATGGATGTGCGCAGCGGCGAAAGCCAGCTGTTGCGCGCGTCCCAGGGACTGCGCTCTATCGCTGCCTGGTCGCCCGATGGCCGCTCCGTGCTTTCCGTTGACAACGTCTCACCCAATGTGGCGGAGCTTTATCTGCTCGATTTGAAGAGCGGCGAAGAGCGTTGCCTGACTGCGGGCAAGCCGCCAGCCAACTATTGGTCGATTGTATGGGCGATGAGCGGCGTCTTCTTGTTCAGCGACCAACCCCATGACCGGGGCGCGCTCTGTAAGCTGAACTCTGAGACGGGCGATCTGAGCGTGATCTTCACAGCCGATGACGACCCAGGTCAGGGTGAGCTCGAACTCCTGACGATTGCCCTGGATGGTCGTCATGCCGGTTATACCGCTAACGAAAATGGCTATAGCCGTTTGTATCTTCTTGACCTGCGCAGCGGGCAGCGCCATATGGTTGACGAGTTGGGCGCGGGGGTGATCAGCACCCTGCGTTTCAACGCGCGCAGTACTTTCCTGATTCTGGATTTCCAGTCGCCGGTCGCTAACCCAGACGCCTGGAGTGTGCGCGTTGTCGATGGTTCGTGCCGCCAGTTGACTTTTAGCAACCGGGCTGGCGTCGATCTGGGCGCGTTCGTCATGCCAGAGGCTGTCTCCTACACGACCTTCGACGGCAGGTCGATACCTGCGCTCTATTTTCGGCCACAGCAGCCACCCCCGGCGGGCGGCTATCCCTGTATTCTCTACGTTCACGGCGGGCCGACCAGCCAGTTGCGCCCGGATTTCAACATCTCGTTCCAGTATTTCCTGCAACAAGGCTATGCCATCCTGGCGCCCAATGTGCGCGGCAGCACGGGCTATGGTCGTCGTTACAAGACCCTCGACGACGTGGAGTTGCGTATGGACAGTGTGGCGGATCTGAGGTACGCGCTGGAATGGCTGCGTCGGCGGCCAGAGATCGCCGGGAATCGCATTGCGGTCTATGGCCGCAGCTATGGCGGCTTCATGACGCTGGCTGCGCTCACCGAATACCCGGAAGAGTTCGCCGCCGGCATCGACGTGGTGGGCATTGCCAACTGGGTGACATTCCTGGAGCGCACAGGGCCGTGGCGGCGCGCCAACCGCGAGGCAGAATACGGCAGCCTGGAGCGCAACCGCGCATTCTTGGAGCGCATCTCGCCGATTCACAAGATCGAGCGCATCAAGGCGCCTTTGCTAGTGCTTGCCGGCGACAACGACCCGCGCGTGCCGCTCTACGAGTCCGAGCAGGTGGTGGAGCGCCTGCGAGCCGCTGGCGGTGTGGTAGAGTTCGTTCACTACCCGGATGAGGGGCACATCTTCAGCAAGCTACCCAATCGCATCGACAGTTTTACTCGCATGGGGGATTTTCTCCACAGAAATTTGTAATTTGACCTGTGGGCAGCACTCGCATCAGGGACAGATTGGCGGAACCATGAGCAAGAGGACCGACGCGGAGTGGTGCGCGCAACTGGGTGGACCGACGCCCGATGCAGCCCTCGTCGATCTCCGCGAATTGCTGCTGCGAGGTCTGCGTTATGCCCTGGCCAGCTATCATGTCACCCAAAGCGATCTGGAAGATTTCGTGCAGGATGGCCTGGTGAAAATCCTCCACGAACTGGCTTCCTATCGAGGTGATGCACAGTTCACCACCTGGGCGCAAAAAGTCTGCATCCATGTGGCCCTCACAGAGTTGCGGCGGCGGCGTTGGAGTGATGTATCGCTGGAAGACTTGATCTCCGCCAGTCAGTCGTCTGATGCAATGCCGAATGTCCTCATGGACCGCTCCATGGACCCAGGAAAAGCAGCGGCCGCGCAAATGATGATGGCGACTGTTCAGCGTATGATTGCCGAAGAGCTGACCGAGCGCCAACGGACGGCGATGATGGCAGTGATGCAGGGTGGGATGCCCATGCAGGAGGTGGCAGAAAGGATGGGCACCAATCGCAATGCGCTCTACAAATTGCTCCATGATGCCCGTCAACGCCTTCAGAAACGAATGATGAGCGAAGGAATGACGCCCAAAGATCTCTTGTCCATGTTCGATGGTCTGTGACGCGGGCACTCTGCAAGCGATTCGCCAAATAGATTGTATGTAAGAGTTCGACTGTGGTTTGCATCTGAAGAGTTATGAACATTCGTAAGTTCGTGAAGTTGCTTTGGAGTCGCGAAAAACCCACACCGGCTGCACCGAACCCTGCTGTAGTGCGCCAGGTGCGCGCGTCGCTCACGATGATTGCCCAGACGCAAGACCAGGAACTGGGCTGTGATGAGGTCTATGCGCTGCTCGATCTCTTCGCTGAGCGGGTGCGCCGCGGAGAAGACGCGGCGGCGCTCATGCCATTGGTGCATCACCATCTGGCAATGTGCCCCGACTGCCGCGAGGAGTTCGAGGCGCTGCTGCGTTCTCTCGAATTCGTAGGTTTATAGCCAACAGTCTGCCCTCGACCCTTCCACTACCCTCCTCTTTGCGGCGATTTCTCGAATCTCTTTTGGATGATCAGGAGCATCCAGGAGTCCGCGTGCCGTCAAGGGTAAGGACACCCCATCTCGCGTCGTCTGTGTGAGCAAGGATGCGTTGCGCAGACAGGCGTCATTGGGAATGATTACCAGATATGCAAGGAGCGATTCATGGAGCGCCTCACCTATTTCACTGGATACCGGCCCACCGAGACTGCGGCGAGCGACGCCAATCAACGTCTCATCGCCAACGTGCACCCGCCGGATTGGCGCAATCCCCAACCCACTGGCAAATACAACCTGGTTGTCATTGGCGCCGGCTCGGCAGGTTTGGTGGCGGCCATTGGCGCAGCCGGCTTGGGTGCAAAGGTGGCGCTCATCGAACGACATCATCTGGGCGGCGACTGCCTCAATGTGGGCTGCGTTCCCTCCAAGACGGTCATTCGCTCGGCCAAAGCCCTGGGTGAGATCGCTCGCGCAGACCGATTGGGCGTCTATGTAGATGGCGTGCGAGTCGACTTTGGCCAGGTGATGGAACGGATGCGGCGCGTGCGCGCTGAGCTCAGCGCGCACGACTCGGTGCATCGGGTGACAAAGCTGGGCATCGATATGTATTTGGGCGACGCCAAGTTCACCGGCAAAAACACCATTGCCATGAACGGGCAAACCCTACATTTCAGCAAGGCAGTGATTGCCACAGGCTCACGACCGGCGGCGCCGCCAATTCCTGGCCTGGCGGATATTGGCTATCTCACCAATGAGAAAGTGTGGGATTTGACCATCTTGCCGCCGCGTCTGGCAGTGATCGGCGCAGGTCCCATTGGCGCAGAACTCGCCCAGGCCTTTCGGCGCTTTGGCAGCGAGGTGACCATTTTCGATGTCATTCCGCGCTTGTTGGGTCGCGAAGATGAAGACGCAGCCAATGTCATTCGCTGCATCTTCGCGGCCGAGGGCATCAACCTGGCCCTGGGCGCAGCGATCGACCAAGTGTCGCGCCAGGGGGAGGCCAAACAGATCACCTACAGGCTGAACGATGTGGCCTATACGCTGATGGTGGATGAAATTCTGGTCGCTGCCGGTCGTTTGCCTAACCTGGAGATGCTCGACTTGGAAGCTGCCGGCGTCGTCTATGACAAGCGCGGCGTGGAGGTGGACGATACGCTGCGCACGAGCAACCCCGATATCTACGCGGCGGGCGACGTGGCCTCACGCTTCCAGTTTACCCACACGGCGGACGCCACAGCGCGCATGGTGTTGCAGAATGCGCTGTTCCCGGGCGCAAAGAAGAAGTTGAGCGACCTGATCATTCCTTGGGCCATCTACACGGACCCAGAGGTGGCCCATGTAGGAATGTATGACTGGGAGGCCGAAAAGGCGGGCATCGTAGTTGATACTTTTGCGCAGCCGCTTGCAGAAACAGACCGGGGGCGTACAGACGGTGAAGAGAACGGCTTCGTCAAAGTACATGTCAGGCGAGGCAGCGACAAAATTCTTGGCGCGACGATTGTGGGGCGTCACGCGGGCGAGTTGATCAGTGAAGTGACAGTCGCCATGAGCGGGGGATTGGGGCTGCGCCATCTGGCTGGGGTCATCCATCCCTATCCCACGGAGGCCGAGGCGATTCGCAAGGTAGCCGACGCCTACAACCGCACCCGGCTCACGCCCATGGTGGCGAAACTCTTCAGGCGGTGGTTTGCCTGGCGTCGCTAGGAACTTGTCAACGAATCACGTTCCCGTGTTCGATCTTCCAGGAAACCGCTGCTGTCTGACTGGCCAGACGAGCGCGTGTATGGCGCTGACGGTTCAAGGCGAAGACCGAATAGCGCGCTTGCTCGCGCACCGCTTTTTGCAGCAGCTCCATGGTCGACGAATTGCCGAAGAAATGCGCACGATAAATGCCATCGCCCAAAAAGCCATCCGTCCGGTTCAGCAAGTTGACGCGCAGTTTGTTATTGGGCAAATGGTTCTTGCCGTGCAACAGGTCGCGAAAAGCGGAAGAAAGCCATTGAAATGATTCAAAGATAGAGCTGATCTCTGCTGCGGCGCGCTCTACATCGGCCTCATCGTCAGGATTGACCGCATCGATGATCGCGTCGATCCTCTCTTGTAGGGCGAAGAATGGCTCGAAGCCGCCGCCGGCCAGCCGCAACCCGCTCACCTGGGCCAGGTAATCGGCGCGATCGACAGCGCGCAGGCGGGTGACCGTCAGTTTTACATATTCCAGGTAGGCGCCCAACAGCCACAATACTGCATAGACATGCCACAATTTGAAATGGCTCCATGATTTGAAAGAGCTTGCCACCAGTCGATCATGCATGTTCACATAGCTGTGGGTGAGCGCTTCCAGCGGTGCAAAGGCCTCTGCCGAATAGTCGCCGGTCTTGTGCGCTTTCAAGATCAGATCAGCGGCAAGCATGACGCTCATATGGGTGACATACAATCCCTTCGAGTAGAGCGGGTCGATGAAGCCAAAGGCATGGGCCAACAGCGCAAAGCGATCGCCGACGGCATGTTGCGCAGAGTATTGGAGGCGCTCGGTGCGCATCCAGGCGCGTGTGGCCCGAGCGGTGGCGAACTGGCGCTCGATGTCTGGAAATTGGCGGATGAAGGCGAAAAACTCTTCTTCGGGTGAAAGCTCTGGCTGCAAAGGGTAGAGACGTGGGTCAAGCTGTAGCCCGACGCTGCACAAGGGATTGGTAGCGCGCGGATGGTTGTTGAAGGGGATCACCCAGAGCCAACCGCCCCGAAAGATATGGTGGAGCGTGCCTTCCGAGAGGCGGAAAGGATGTCCATAGGCTGCGCGCGAGGCGCCCACGTTGTTATAGCAAGGTACGTCGATCATGTGGGTGAAGATGGTGCGCGTGTGCGCTTTGAGGTCGCGGTGACGCCAGCCCAATTTGTTGGCCAGCAGCGAGCGCATACCGCTGGCATCCACCACATAGGCAGCGCGGTAATGGGTATCTTTGTCTGTGACGATCTCCACGCCGTCGTTCTCGATCTGCACATCCTTGACCGGAGTGTTCTGCAAAACCGTGGCGCCATAGGACACAGCCAGCGCAGTGAGCAAGGCGTCGGCGTCCTGGCGATAGATGTGGATTTCGTGTCCGTAGGGCAGTCTGGGAATGACGGCCTGGAGACTGCGCTGCGGGTCTTGCGGTTCGCCAGGTGTGTGGTGGAGGAAGCTGAAATGACGTTTGACGCCGTGTTGGGTGCCAATGAAGTTGTAATAGTTTTCGGAGCTGTAATAGGCCAGTTCGGGCACGTCGTAGAATTCGGCCAACGCGCGCATCACTTCGGATGTCTCCAGAATCATCGATTCGCCAATGGTGAAGCGTGGATGCGACCCGGCCTCGAAGACGATCACCCGCAAGCCCTGGCGCGCCAGTACGGTGGCCAGGGTGGAGCCGCCGATGCCGCTGCCGATGATGGCGACGTCATATTGTCTGTTGGTTTGGCGTGCGTCAACTCTCATAGATGCTCCTTGACCAGTCTGGTACGTGCGATTACGAACCGAACGACAGATTCTACAATTCTTTTGACCAGAATACTTGGGTGATTTTGCATGTGAACATTCCACCAATTCTTACCATGATTCCATCTGCTTCTCTGTATGATTGACGCAGTGATGTGTTCCTGATCTTACCCATGAATGACCACACAGCGTCTGGCGCAGGTAAGATCGGTGCGCGTCAAGTCGTCTACTCTGAAAAACAACAACGGATAATCCTGAAAAAATGCTCACATGGAGCGCGCAGAGCTTTTTCATGCCCTGTGGCGTCACTTGCGGCAAGGATAACGACTTCGGAAATAACTCATTGTCAGAGGTGGGTATGAGCGTAGGTCATGAGGGCTGTTCTCCATCTGATCGCAGTAGAAACAGCGGCGATTGGCGTCTCTGCATAACATGAACCAATGAAAGCAACCGCAATGCTGGATCATAAGCTGCGCGTGTATAAGGATCAAATGCTGCGCCCTCTTGCATGTAGGCTGCGGAGCATCTCCCCTAACATCATAACATTGGTTGCCCTGGTGGTTGGCGTGGCAGCCGCGGGCGCAGCGGCCACACATTGGTATTCGCTTGCACTGGGTCTATGGTTGGCGAACCGCGTCCTCGATGGATTGGATGGCATCGTTGCCCGTGGATGGGGGCGGCAGAATGATTTTGGCGGATATCTCGATATTGTAGCGGATTTTGTCGTCTATGCTGGTCTGCCAATCGGCCTCTATTGGGGCGACCCAAGCGCAGCGAATGCCCTGATGACGATCCTTCTTCTGGCGTGTTTCTATGTCAACGCAGTATCCTGGCTCTACCTTTCCGCCATCTTGGAAAAACGCTCTCTGGGCGCTAACATCCGCGGCGAATTCACGACAGTGACCATGCCAGCCGGTCTTGTGGGCGGAACGGAGACCATCATCTTCTACTGCGCTTTCCTTCTTTGGCCCGAATACTTACCATGGTTGTTCGGGGTGATGGCCGGCATGGTGGTCGTCGGCGTCGGCCAGCGCCTATGGTGGGCGCACCGCAATTTGCGGCATGGTTCAACCCGTACAACAATGGGCATTACAAATTCCGTCCAGTAAGCACGCTCAGGCACAGCCTGCACTCGACGGGAATCGGCGCGGGGCGCGCCTACACGGCGATGTGAATGGTAAGGATGCCCATGACCAGACATGAACAGCGCCTCGATTGGTGGGCTACTTCATGCCCATACGGCGGTTTGTCCTCAACTCGAATCAGCCCCCCGACTAGTGGCTGAATCGTCACGTCGATTGAGCGTCGCCAGTTCTTCCCAATTTGGCGGAGTGTATTCCTCACGCCGCCACCGCCAGCCCGGCTCAACGATCACGCCAGGCTCCGCGGCGGTGAGCAGGGTGCAGAGCGCCAGGTGGATCACATTTTGTTGTTGGAGAGGGCGTTCAGGCTCACCCAAAGGATGACCGAGCGGCCACTTCAAAAAAATCGCTCGTGGGACGCCGACCGCCGCTGTCAAATCACGAGCCAAAGAAATGCTGACAGTTGGAATGCCAGCCGCCTCGATGATGCGAGCGATCAGTCCCACGGACTGATTGCATAGCCCTCAGGCGGGCGTCAAGAAGGCAAAGTCGACGCCATCCTTGCGCAACTTTGTCGCCACATCGGGCGCGCTTCGGCGCGTCAGCCGCGTGAGCTGTTCGCCCTCTGTATGACCCATCAAGCCAAAATGGCGCGGCGCCAGGCCGCCGATCACCCCCAGCCCCACCAATTCGCGAAAACGAACCAGGGGAAAGACAACGTTCGGGTCCCGGTCGGCGTCCTTGTGGTCGTAATAATCATGGGTGATTGTCAGTTCATCCATTTGCGTCGTTGCGGGAATTTCACGATAGGTGGCATCGCCATCCTTATTCTCCATGTCGAACGGCTGTTGGCTGCGCAAGTGAATCCCCGCAGTTGTGATCAACACCGCGCGGCATTCTGCCAGAGGCTTGTGCAGCACAGTAAAAGGGGGCCGACCGTCCCCAGTGCTCTCTTGCAGGCGCCTGTCTACGGCGCGTCTGGCCCACCATTGGGTGAGTAACGGAACGGCAAAGAGCCGATTGGAGATTTGCTGACGCCAAGAAAGTTTTCTGCTCATGAAGTTACTTTACCTTATCTGACTGCCCAGAAAGAAGTTTCGGGGTAAGAGAAGACATACTCAGCGAGTCTTGTTACTGGTAAACTATTCATTCGATGCTGCGGTAGTGATTGAAAGCGACGAACATATGGAACATATTGAACGAACGACCTGGTGGGGTAGACACTGGCAGAAAGTTGTTGCAGCGGCGATCTGGGCGCTCTTGATCGCAGGGTTGTTGATCTTCATGCGCGTCAATGACCTGACTTTGGCGGAGTTGTTTCTGGCTGGCATGGCCTGGGTAGGCAGCAGCCCGCTGGCGCCCCTGGCCTATATTCTTCTCTATGCGCTACGCCCACTGACCCTCTTTTCTTCCATTTTGCTGACATTGGCCGGCGGCTTTCTTTTCGGGCCCGTTTGGGGTGTTGTCTATACTGCAATCGGCGCAAACCTGTCGGCCACGGTTGCTTACTTCATTGGCCGTTATTTTGGCCAGGGTGTGTTGGAAGATGAGACCGCCCAAGGGTGGACACAGCGCTATGCCCGACGCATGCGCGAAAACAGCTTCGAGACGGTCTTGATCATGCGTTTCATCTTCTTGCCCTACGATCTTGTAAACTATCTGGCTGGTTTTCTCCACATCCACTACTGGCCCTTTCTACTGGCAACCGTGATCGGCTCGATCCCCGGCACCATCGCTTTTGTCCTGCTGGGCGCGTCGCTCTCATCGGACGCCATCACCAACCTTTTCCTGACGGGCGAGCTGCCGACCCTGGAATGGCGGCTGGTTGCGCTTTCCGTGGTCATGTTTGCCGTCAGCATTGCATTGTCGCGCTATTTGAAGCGCCGAGAAAAGGCCCATGTTGTTGTGACTGAAGCGATCTGAACAACCGCTCTGCACGAATTTGGGAACTTACACAGACTCTCGTATGAGGCTCTGTACGGCGCCTATTCGGGTCAACAAGAAGGCGGCAAGGTGATCACCTTGCCGCCTTCTTGTTTGTTCAGCTCAACCCGCCCTGCGGGTTTCGTCGCCCCAGGCGTCGGTTTCCAGATGCCGCACCGATGCCGGGGCCAACGCCTACTTGGGCATGAGCGTGCCGTCGAGGATCAACAGCGCGATGAACGGGTCGTTATACGCGCCGTTCAGATAGATGGGATCGCCGTCGGCCGGCCAGCCGGTGACGCGAATGTCGGGCACTGGATTGTTGCCATAGCGTTCCCACAGAGGAATCTGGGGCAGCAATTCGTTGTAGGCCAGGGCCAGGTCGTTGATGACGGCCTTCTGCGCCTCGGTGTCGTTGCCCGCGCCGGCGTCCAGCACCATCTGCGCCAGATCAACTTCACCCACAGCGTCGGTCATCTGTTTCAACGGAAAAGCCATGCCGGGCATACTGGTGTCGCCGGTGTTGGATTCCATTTGGTTATAGGTGCGCAGGTTGGTGATGAACGAGAACTGGGGATGTGGATTGCCAGCGCCCCAGTTGCGGATGGCAAGTTGGAAGTCGCCGTTGTTGACGTCGATGGGGTGCTGCTGGAAGTTGACGCCGCGGAAGCTCGTTTTGACGCCGAAGTCAGTGAGTTGCTGCGCCAAGTTCTCGGCTGCGGCAGACCAGTCGGCGAACTCCGCCGGCGCGGTCAGCTCGAACTCCAGGCGCTTGCCGGTCTCGTCCATCCACACGCCGTCGCTGTCGCGGGTGAAGCCGATGCCGGTCAGAATTTCCTCGGCCTTTGCCAGATCCAGAGCGTAGGGATTGAGCGCACCCTGAGTCTCCTCGCTTAGCCAGCCTGGGATGATGTTATCCGAGAAGCCGGCCATGAAGCTCGATGGCTTACCCGAATCACCCAATGAGACAGCGCCGTTCTGCCCGCGGTCGATGGCATAGGCCAGCGCCTGACGGAACTCCTTCATCTCGAAGGGATGGATCGTGTGGTTGAAGACCAGCGCCGGGCCGCCGAAATTCGGCGGTCGCAGGATGCGAATGCCTTGATCGATGTATTCACGCTCCGTGGCAGGCGGGAAGCCGTGGGTGGCATAGTCGATGTCGCCGGCAAGGACAAGCGGAGTGACGGTGGGCGTCTCGCCGTTGAAGATCACCAGGCGGTCGAACTTGGCGTTGTCGGCCATGTGCGACGTGGGCGCCTTGTTCATAATCAACTGGGCTTCGGTGATGCTCGCTGGGTCGATCTTGTAGGGGCCGAGCACGACCATGTCTTCGGGGCGGAACTGGGTGAATTCCTGGTTCAGAGCTTGCCACTCTGGGTCGTCCTTGGTCTTACCAGCATCGACCAATGCGCGCACCTTGTCGGCCCACTCGCCGTAAGTGGCCGATGACCGGATGTAGACGTCGCGCAATAGACGGCGCGGCGCAGTGTTGGACGGGCCATTGAGCAGGAAGTCAACGGTCTTGTCATCCACCGCTACTACGTCGACGAGATGGTCGGTCCACTCGACCGCGTTGAGGAGGCGGCGGATGGTGAACGTGTCCACCACATCCTTGCTGGTGAATGGGTTGCCATCGCTCCACACCGCGTCGGCGGGCAGCGTGACGCGCAACGTCGTGTCATCCACCCACTCCCACGACTCGCCGGCCAACGGACGCCAGCTCTGGTCGGCCCACATGTACATGAACAGCGGCGGCTCCAGGAGGAAGTGATAGATATTCATGTCGTATCCATTGGTCACGAAGGTGTTGAAGTGACCATTGGGTGGAACGGTGTAGGGCCAGGCGCCGTGAAATTCGCCGGCGCCGCTGGGCGCGGCGGCTTCCGGCGCGGCCTCTCCGGCAGGCGCGGCCGGGCCGGCCGGCGCTGCGCACGCGGCCAGCAGCAAGGCCACCACCAGGGTGAGAACGATCCAAACTCGTGTTTTCATGAAGAACTCTCCTTGTTGTCGAACAATGGAAAAACTGAACGGTGAAGATGGGATGGCATGAATGATCTTTTGCGTTCTTTGCTCCTTTCACATTACTATTTTGCAACCCCTATTCGTAACCATACAGGCTATTTGGCAATTCCAGGGACGCGGATCAAAGGAAGCGCGGATCGTTTGCAGATATCGCTAATCCGCGTCACATGAAATCCGCGTCCATAGCAGACTGCCTGTATAGCACCCCCTACTCCCTGCGGGTGATGATCACGGCCAGGGCAATGCCAAGCATAAAGACCAGGCCGATGAACACGATGGCGGTAGTGACGACGAACTCGGCGCTGTTGCGCTCCAAGGTGAAGAGGAGCATACCGCCTGTCGTCACCAGAAATGTGCCGATGCCAAAACCAGCCCTACCGATCTGCGGGTCCACGTCATCCCTGCCTCGTCATAACTCTATTTGCAGCGGTACGGGCATGAGATGGGCGGCGAAAAGCTATGCTGGTCGAGACGAATTTGCATCGCCGCCCCCCACCCCCTATGCTACCAGCTCGATGTGTACACCCTGCCGCACCGGACAGGCCACGCGTCCACCCTCGACGAGCGCCTCCAGGGGAGGGCGCTCCACATCGCAGCGCCCTGGCTCGAAGTAGGGGCAGCGCGGATGAAAGGTGCAGCCTGGCGGCAGGTTGAGCAGGCTGGGAATTTCGGCCCCGCGCAACTCGATATGGCGCTTGCGATGCGCCAGCTCCGGGTCCGCCTCGGGCACCGCGCTCAACAGCGCCTGAGTGTAGGGGTGGCGTGGGTCGGTGATCAAGCGCGGCGTCGGGCCATCCTCCACGATGCGCCCCAGGTACATGACCGTGATGCGCCCATTCCAGGCAAAATACTTGGCCAGGGCCAGGTCATGGGTGATGAAGAGGAAGGTGACGTCGAACTCCCGCTTGAGCCGCGCCAACATGCTGAGCAAGCTGACGCGGATCGAGACATCGACCATGGAGACCGCCTCATCCGCCACGATGAACTTGGGATCCAGCGTCAGCGCCCGCGCCACCGAGACGCGCTGACGCTGCCCGCCGCTCAGTTGGTGTGGATATTTGTCGATGATGTCGCGCGCCGGCGTCAGGTCGACAATCTCCAGCAGTTCCATGGCGCGGGCGTCGGCGGCAGAGCGGCTCTTCGCCTTGCCGTGACGCAGCAGCGGCGCAGTCAAAATCTCGCGCACGGCGTGGGTGGGGTTCAGCGAGGCATAGGGGTCCTGGTGAATGATCTGCACGCCCTGGCGATAGCGCCGATAACCGTTGGTGTCCAGTTTGGCAATGTCCTGCCCCTCGAACACGACCTGCCCGCTTGTAGCCGGCAACAGACCGGCCACCATGCGCCCGGTGGTGCTCTTGCCGCAGCCGCTCTCGCCCACCAGACAGACCGTCTCGCCCGGCTCGATGGCAAGGGAGACAGCATCGACCGCGGTGACAACCTCCTTGCCTTTGCCGAACTTTTTGGTCAGATTGCGCAGCTCGATGATAGGCGTCATAGCTGCCCTTCTCCTGGCTCGATGTGCAGGGCTTCCAGTGTGATGGAGTGGGCACCGCGGTGGAGCGGATTGGCGTCGAGGTGTTCTTCCACGGCGCGCCAGTTCCAGCACGCCGCGTAGTGGCCTGGCCCCACCAGCTCGCTGGCGGGTTCTTCGCTCTTACAGCGGTCGCTGGCGAAGGTACAGCGCGGGTGAAATTTACAGCCGGGTGGTAGATCGATGAGATCGGGGGGGGAGCCGGGGATCGACGCCAACTCCTCGAAACCGCCGGTCACGGTGGGCACCGCGCGGATCAGCCCCAGAGTGTAGGGATGGCGTGGCCGATAGAAGATGTCGTCCGAACTGCCCAGCTCCACCAGTCGCCCAGCGTACATGGCGCCGATGCGGTCGGCCAATTCAGCGGCGATGGCCAGGTCGTGGGAGATGAAGACCATGGTGAAGTGTTGCTCTTCTTTGAGTTGACGCAGCAGGCTGATGATGGTGCGCTGGGTCAGGATGTCGAGCGCAGTGGTCGGCTCGTCCAAGATCAGGATTTGCGGATTGAGCAAGAGCGAGAGCGCCAGGAGCACCCGTTGACGCATACCGCCGCTCAACTCGTGGGGATAGGCGTTGATCACCCGCTTGGGGTCGAGCTGGACGAACTGAAGGGTCTCGGTGAGTTTCTTGCGCACGGCGTGTTTGTCATTCCAGCCATGGGCTTTGGCGGTGTCCCACGCCTGATCCCATACTTTGAGCACCGGGTTGAAGGCGTTGAGCGCAGCCTGAAAGACCATGGCGCAGTCGCTCCAGCGAAACTCGCGCAGTTCGCCGCTTTTGAGTTGAAGTACATCGACCTCGCGCCCGTTGCGCCGATAATGGATGCCGCCTTCGACAGTGGCCGTCTCGGGCAGCAAGCGCACCACCGCCAGCGCCAAGGTCGTCTTGCCTGAACCGCTCTCGCCGATGAGAGCCAGGCTTTGCCCGGCGTGCAGGTCGAGGGTCACGCCGCGCACGGCCTGGACGCCGCCCCGCCGCGATTTGTAGACAACCGAGACATTTTTCAGGCTGAGGGGTGGACGGCCGTCGCCTGTCCCTTCTACAGACCAATCCAGCTGCGTTCCAGTCATGTAGCGATCTCTAACTGGGAATGGTGAATGGTTGATAGTTGACAATTGACTGGCGACGCTTACACCGTCGTGCGCAGGCGTGGGTTGAAGGCCATTTCCAGCGAGCGGCTCATGGTGACGACCGCTAACTGGAAGAGAGCAATTGCCACGACGGGCGACAGAATGTACCACAGACTGTCGCGATAGAAGACCGCGCCGCGCGTCCAGGCCAGGCTGATCATTACGCCCCAATTGCTTGTCGAGATAGGCACCAGGCCGAGAAAGACCAGGCCCACCTGGGTGTAGATAGCCGACGTCAGCGCCAGGGTGAAGCTAATGGCGATGTAGGTCATCATGTTGGGCACCAGCTCGCGAAAGATGATGTGGCGGCTGCCCAGGTCCAGGGCGCGCGCAGCCTCGATGTAGTCGCGCTCCTTGAGAGAGAGCACCTGGGCGCGTACAGCGCGCAAGAGGGCAGCCCAGGCGAGCAGGCCCAGTAGTACGCCCAACATGGTCAGGTTGTCCAGCTTGACGAAGGCAGCCAACACCGCGAGCAGGGGAAAGACCGGTATCGTCAGCACGATGTCGGTGATCATCATGGTGACGCTGTCCACGCGCCCGCCAGCAAATCCGGCCAGGGTGCCAAAAGTGACAGCGATGCCGGTGGAAATGAGGGCGGCGACAAAGCCCACATAGATCACATCTTTGCCGCCGTGAACAATCTGGGAGAAGGTGTCGCGCCCTTGATGATCGGTGCCCAGCCAGTGCTCGAATGAAGGGGGTTGATAGACCTTATCGACTTTGACTTTTGTGTCCAGCGGGATGACAAGTGGACCAACCAACGACATCAAGATAAAACCCAGAACGACAAGAAAGCCAATGAACCCAACCTTGTTATAGGTCATCAACTTCAATGTAGTCTTGAGGCTGTACCAAAGTCTGGAGAGTATGCTCATGATCCGATTTCTCCCATTGTTACGGCGAACCCATACGGGCGCAACTTACTGATCTTTATTTCCCATCAATGTTTGATGCGCGGGTCGAGCCAACCGTAGAGGATGTCGGCAAAGAAATTGGCAAAGATCACTGAAATGGTGATGACCAAAAAGATACCCTGCATCACCGGATAATCTCGACTGGCGATGGCTGCCCCCAACGCGTAGCCAATGCCTTGATACTGAAAAATCTGCTCGATGAGGAACGACCCGCCCATGACAAAGCCGATGGCGATGGTCAGCGACGTGAAGAGCGGCAAGGCGGCGTTGCGTCCCACATAGGCAGTGGTGATGCGCCAATCCTTGAGGCCGCGGGCGCGCGCCACCGTCACATAGTCTTCTCCCAATGTGCCGACTGTGCTGCCTTTCATGGCCAACATCCAGCCGCCGATGGAAGTGAGCACATAGGTCAGGATAGGGAGAAAGGCGTGATAGAGAACGTCCCAGAAGAACGAAAAGGTGAAGCCAGGCTGCATCCCCGAGGTGATGGAGCCGCGCATCTGGGCAATGGAAAAGAGCTTCCACTGCACGCCAAACAACACCAGGATCAGAATGCCGATGAGATAGTTCGGCACCGAACTTACCAGCGAGGCGAAGATGGTCAGGGCATGGTCGGGCAGGCGGTCGCGGCGATAGGCCATCAGCAGGCCAAGAAGGATGCCCAGGATGAAGCTGATGGTCAGGCCGACGCCGACGCTGAAGAGGGTCCAGGGCAGGAATTGGCGAATGATGGAGGACACCGTGGTGCCAGGTGAGACAATCGAGTTGCCCAAGTCACCGCTCAACAAGTAGCGCATGTAGTCCAGATATTGCTGCCACAGCGGCTGATTCAGGTCGATGGCGAAGAGCGCAGCGGCCTGACTGAGCGCCTGTTTGTATTCCATGTTCTGGTTGACCACCAGGGCGTTCACATATTGCTCGATAGGGTTGCCGGGGAGAAGGCGAATGAGAAAGAAGACAATGGTCGTGACCGCCCAGATGGTGAAGATCGCCTTGAGGAATTTGCGAACGTAGTAGGAGTCCACAAATCTACGCGCCAGGTTGGGGCCAGATCGACCTTCTGCTGCTGACGTACCGACGGGAGAGGTGTCGAGTGTTGCTGCCATGTACTCTATCCTTCAGTCCCTGTTGAATGACACGTGGATGACGAAGATCGGGCGATCCTGAGCCTCACGCTGAGGTCATTCCTGTGGTGGTTGATGATAGTCGTGTTTGATGGAAGACAAGTTGTTTAGGCATGATATGTCGATCACGCAGAGATGTCAAGTTGCATTTCAAGTGAAGAAATGGGGCGAATGCAGTTTGTTTGCCTCCGCCTGACCTCATCTGCTATACTTCTGTCTGAAGGATTGTCCACACCGCGAGGATTCACATGAGCGATCAGGCATCTGAAATGACCACGGCGGAGATCCGCCAATTATTCAGGGAAACTGCCGAGGGGTTCCAAGAGATCAAAGTCGGATTCCAGGAGATCGAAGCCAGGTTCAAAGAGACCGACGCCAGATTCAAGGAGACCGACGCCCGTCTCGACCAGCGTTTTCGCGAAAGCGATGAGAATCTGCGCCGCTTGGAAGGTCTCTTTGGCAATCAGTGGGGCAGGCTCATCGAGGCTCTGGTGCAGCCGGGTGTGTTGACGCTCTTCCAGAAGCGCGGCGTTGGCGTGCGCCGCCTCTATTCTCGCGCCAAGTCACAGCTCAACGGCGACACCATGGAAATCGACATGATCATGGAAGATGACCAGGTGGTGGTGGCGGGAGAGGTGAAGAGCGCGATGGGCGTGGGAGATGTACGCGAATTCATCGCCGACTTGGGGCGATTCACTCATTTCTTTCCGCGCTACAATGGTTATCACATCTTTGGTGCGGTCGCTGCGCTGGAGTTTGTCGAGGGCGCCGACCGCTTTGCCTATCGTCAGGGGTTGTTCGCCTTAGGCGTGCAGGGGCAAGAAATGGTCGTCATGCTCAACGATGAGAAATTTCGCCCCCACGATTTCGCAGCCGATCAGCTTGAATGAGGTGCGCGTCCGCTCCTTCCCCGTTTGACCGGCGCGCCGGTTTCACCCAACGTTGGCAGGGCCCCCTCGGCCCGGCGCATCCTCCGCTTCTGCAAATAGGCCGCAACAATCGTGAAAGCGTCCTCCGCCGTCATCTGCGTCGTGTCGATCCGCAAGTCGGCGTGGTCACGCGCGTGGGATAGCCGCGCCGCTTCCTCTGCGTGTTGACTGGCATCCCAGCTCACGTCGGGGCGTCGCATCTGTTGCGCCTCGAGCGAGGCGTCCAGAAAGATGAGCACTTGAGGAAAGTCGAATTTTTTCCACAGATCGGGGACATTGCTGTGCTCCTGGCTCACCGGGCGCGCGTCGTAGCCAGCTCGCCGCAACCTTGCCGTGAGCGTCGATTTGCCGCTGGCGCTCATGCCCACTACTTTGATCACCGGCAGTCTGGCGCGCATTCCTTGCCCCTGGCTCAATTCCACCTGTGCGGCTGCGAGCCGCGCCTACGGCATTGCCAATGTTGGTGCGACTTTCGACCACACACCAGGCTAAATGGGAAACCGCATGGATAGCCGGCGCACCGGATCGGGTTCACCTTGTTCGATGATCTTCGCCACGAGCACCGTGGCGTCATCATGGGGACGCCCTTGATCCAGGCGCAGAGCCTCAGCAAGAACAGCGTCGGCGATGGCGCCGGCAGGTGTGGAGCCATCGCCATCCACGCAGCCCAGCAGTCCGGGCAGGTCGAGTGCGTCGCCCGTGCGCACCCCGGCCGCAGAGACGCCGTCGCTCATCACGACCAACAGCATGTCGCTTGCGATGGCGAACTGGCTGATGGCTGGCTTTGTGTTGAGATGGATCCCCACCGCTTCACTATCGTCACGCAGCCAGATATTTTCGCCTGACAGCCGCAGCAGGCTGGGACACCGACTGTTGCGGCTGATGACCAACGTGCGGGTGACGAGATCCACGCTGACGATGACCAGCTCGGCGCTCACCTGGCCGCCGCGCTGGGCCTGGAGATAATCGTGGGTGGCGCGGGCAACCGCGCCGTCGCGCACTCCTTCCGCCAACAGGCTCACCGCCTTGCGCACTACCATGCTGCTGATGGCCTTGGCGCTGCGCCCGCTGCGCTGGCCATCGGCCATGACGATGCTCAGGCCGCCCCGTGGCCGTTCGATCACTTCCACGGTGTCGCCGCTCTCGCTGGTTGCATATTTGTTGATCTTGGCGACCGCAGTCTGCACTTCGAGCATGGGATCAGGAGGTTGAGTCCCTCAACCAATTCAGAAACTCATTCCACGCGTCCAACTGTACGCCGCCCTGGCGGATTTCTTCCATGCTTTTGACAAAGGCGTGGCCTACGCCAGGGTAAACAGTGATCTGATGGGCGACGCCGGCCTTCGTCAGCCCGTCTTTGAAGGCGGCCACATCTTGCGGCGAGGGGGCGCCGTCCAGCGCGCCAAAGATGCCCAACACCGGACCCGGCAGAGCAGCGAGCATTTCCGGGTCGCTGATCAGGCTGCCATAGAAGACGCCCGTCCCGGCTACCTCTGGATTGTGCAGGCTGTAACGCAGCGCCTTGCCGCCGCCATAGCAAAATCCCACGACGATGATCTCTTGCGGGTCCACATTTGGCTGAGAGGCGAGCCAGGCAAAGACCGCATCCAGGTCGCTGTTAACGCGTTCATCGTTGGCTGTCAACGCCAGGTAGATGGCGCGCGGCAGCCAGCCAGTCGTCTGGCCGCGATAGGTGTCTGGCGCAACCACCACATATCCCTGGTCGGCAAGGGCTTTGGCCTTGCCGATGATGTCATCCTTTAGCCCCCAAAACTCATGAATCATGATCACCGCCGGAAAGACGCCGTCTGTTTGGGGTTGAGCGACAAACCCGGCGACAGGCGCTCCGTTGGGATTGGGGATTTGGATGTTCGCCAGCGTATCCATGCGGCTCCGTCCTGTCAGGGCATCGAACGCAATCGAGAGGGCGAGAAAGAGGACGCATGTTAGAAGGAAGACGCCGGTGAACAACAAGATTCGTTTCAACCAACGCATAAGCGACTCTCCTTTGCTCACCAGCCCCACGTCTTGGAAGCGCCCTTAAAGGTCCCGACGATCCTGCTCGTGATCCAGCCGCCATAGAAATCGCCCGGCTGGGGCGTGACCAACTCGTCATCCACATAGCAGGCGTCCATGCGGCCCGAATAGAAGGCCACGTGGTTGCGTATGGCAGTGAAACCAGTCGTCGGCGCGGGATAGAACCACGCGGCATTGTCGACTCGGCGGTCGCCAACGACCACCGAGTAATAGCCCGCCTGTCCTTTCCACTCGCAAAAGGTCTGCTGGGAAGTTTTGACGAGATGCTCCATACGGATGTCTTCGGGTGGGATATAATAGACAGGCGGATGGCTGGTCTCCAACACACGCAACGTCCGCACGCTGTCTGCAATGACGACCCCGCCAAAGACCACACGAACCCGCTCGTTGCTCGGCTCCACGCGCGGCGGGCGTGGATAGTCCCACACAGACTCCTGACCGGGCTGGGGTTGAACCCAATGGTCTGGTTTCATGGCTCCACCTCAGTCTTCCTTCAATTTGTCTCTAGCTCGATCCCCAAAATGTCATCGACCCCTATATTGTAGCACTGACAGAGTCTACGCAACTCATCCAGCGTCAGTCGGCGTTCTTTGTATTCCATGTCAAAAAGAAGCTGTTGCGACAGACCTGTGCGCTCTTGAACGCGTTCGTAGCTGAGGCCATTGGCCGCCCGCAATTGGCGGAGCGTTTCACTTATGCGGCTGCGCGCCAGGCGGCGAACTGCCAGGCGGGTCTTCTCGTGAACATCGTCCAATGGAGGGACGACGCGCGTGCTGCTGTGCGCCAGGCGCAGCACGCTTTCCTGGATTGCCTCCAATAGCTCGTCCCGTTCGTCACTCACTGTTTCACACCCTCGGTCTTCTCCTGATCATTTGCACTCTCAGGCGTCAGAATCATCACCGGAATCTCTCGACCGCCTGTGCGCTGGCTGTATGCCGCATAGCCGGGATAGAGCGCGACTGCGCGTTGCCAGTGGACTTCCCGGTCGACTCCTGTCGCCTCGCGGGCCAGGTAGGCTCCCGTCCGCCTGTTGACCGTGACCGTGGCGCGCGGATTGGCGCGCAGATTGTAGACCCAGGCCGGGTGGCGCGTTTGACCCCAATTGGAGCCGATCAGGATCATATCGTGACCGATTGGAACGCCTATCAGCGGCGTCGTGCGCGGTAGACCGCTCTTGGCGCCGATCGTGGTCAGCATCACCGTGGGCAGCCCAGATAACAGTGCTGCGCCGGTGATGCGCCCGCCGCTCAGGCGGAAGATTGCACGATCGATGTGGTGCATGGCGCGCGCTCCCAACCAGGCCACAACAGGCTTCGAGGTGAAGCGATGGATGGCGCGATGATGCCAGCGAGGGTTGTCTTGGGTGGTCTGATTCATCTTCGCAATGGTCTCCATGACAAGTTCATGTCCAAGCCCGGTGATTGACGCTCACAGTGAAGCGGCGTTGAGCGAAGCCTCGTCTGGCGGCGGCGTCCGTTCGGCGATGAGAAACCAGGTTTCCATGTTCGCCTTGCCTTTGATGGGAATGACCCCGCGCGATTCGCACACGAACCCATCCCGGATCAAGTCATAGGTGCTGGCGGCGATCTGAATCTTGCCAGGCTCGCCGTGGGATTCCATACGCGCGGCGATATTGACCGCGTCGCCCCACAGGTCGTAGTGAAATTTGGTGGTGCCGATGACCCCGGCCACTGCCGGTCCAGAGTTGACGCCGATGCGCACCTGGAGAGCCACGCCGGCGCAGGGAGGCCTGGAATCCACATATTCGATCATTTCCAGCGCCATGCGCGCCAGCGCCTGGGCATGGTCGTGGCGGGGGATGGGGACGCCTGTAGCAGCCATATAGGCATCGCCGATGGTGCGGATTTTCTCCACGCCGTGTCGTTCAGCCAATTGGTCGAAGTAGGTGAAAATCTCGTCCAGTACGTCTACTGCCTCCTGAGGGGTGAGGACTTCGGAAAGCGGGGTAAAGCCGACCACATCGGCGAACAGGACGCTCACTTGGTCGCAGTATTCAGCGATCCTGCGATCTTCGTGATCGATGAGCAGGCTGGCGATCTCTTGCGGCAGAACATTGAGCAACAGACGCTCGGATTTTCTCTTCTCTTCTCCCAGCAGGTTCATGGCCTGGTTCTTCTGGCCGACGAAATAGATGAGCAAAAGAAACGCACACAGGGTTGGAATGCAGATATTCAGGACAAAGAAGGCAATGATCACATCCGTCGGCAAGTTGTTGGTATGCGGTGACCCCAGTTCCAAGAAACCGCTGACGATGATGAGTGCAAGATAGGCTATGAACCAGCGTCCCGCCTCTTTGCGTCCACATACAAGCAACGCCACCAGCGGAGCTAACAACGACCACAAGATGACCGCGCCCGAATTCACGAAGCCGCCCAACATCATCATGAGGAGAAAGGGCAACATCAGGATCAGCAACAGCTGCACTGAGCGAAAGAAGACGAGACTGCCGACGATCACCAGGCCAATCAGATTGAGCAGACTCAATAGGCTATAGCCAAAAGGGATGACAGCCGCCCGCATCTCTGAAAAGCCAACATAGATCAAGCCCCAGACAATGCCCGCCGTTGCCGTCATCAACGTCATGATGATCAAGACGCGACGCTTCAACTCGGCGTCGTCTTCCGGCCTGGGTAGGACGCCGACGCGCTGGATTAGGGCGCCAGGATTGAATGACAAGGCTTTATTCATGGTTCTGAAGCTCCTTGCAAAGACAGGCAAGAATAGCCAGACACGAGACCCTGAAGAGAACAGCAACGTAGTGTGCCGGGGCAGGATGGCGCTATCTTATCATAGGGCAGGAGGATTGGCTACTCTCCATGAATGCGCCCCTGGCAAGCTGGCGACCAACCGGCGCTTCCACCAACGCAGTGTAACCGTCAATAGGTAATTTCCCATTTACAACCATCCAGGAAGCCCGAAGCTTCCTGGATAGTGTGGAGTCTGACAAGTCCAATGGTTGGACGATCACTACACCAGGTTGCAATTTATGCACTCGATATGGTAGTTTACTCCTGAAAATTGCTAAAGAGTGGATCGAGTGGAAAATGTCTGCGCCTGACAAAAAGAAACGAAGCCGAAAATCAGCCAGTTGGACAGAACTTGAGATTCAGAGGTTGTCTATCATCCCCGCGCTCATTCAAAAACCTCAGTGGCACGCCCATCAGGTCGCCTTCAAGTGGATGTTCTTTGTCATCCTGGCGACCGTGTTTGCCATCAGCTACTTTGCCGACTGGAGCGGGGCGCCAAACATACCTGGCATGATAGCAATCCCGTCCGTCGGTGCGCCAGTCGAACAGAAAAGCGCAGAGCAAACGGTTGATGGCGTCAACCTGGGACAGGGCGAGGCGACCCAGGGGAGCACAGACCAGAGCGAAATGTCTGTCTTCGATAGGGTCGCCGTACTGTTCCAAAATGTTGAATTGGCCCTGCCGGCTGTGCAGAGCCTGGAAGGCAGCCTGTTGGGATATGTGGCGCTGGGCGTGTTGGTGGCGATCGAGGGGCCAATTGCCACGTTGTTTGGCGCTGCTGCCGCTGCTGCTGGCGCGCTCGACCTACCGTGGGTCTTTCTCGCTGCGATTATTGGCAATCTTTGTGCAGATATTACCTGGTACTGGATCGGGCGCAGCGGTCGTCTCGATCGGGTGGCGCGCTATGGGCGTTGGATTCGTCTCAAACCTGAGCAGGTCTATCAATTGAGTGGTCAGCTCGAACAAAATGCGACAAAGGTGCTCTTCTTTGCCAAGATTACGGCGGGGCTGGTCATTCCTGCGTTGATGGCGGCAGGGCTTGTCCGTGCACCCTGGCGTAAGTGGTTTCCACCCATTTTTGTTGGCGAAACCGTGTGGACCGGCGCTTTGGTCTTGATTGGCTATTATGCCACCTCTCTCCTGTTTCAGGTCGAGCGCACCATCGGCTACATCATTATCGGCGCGTCGGCCATTTTCTTCGTGGCAATTGTCATTGCCGTGCGGCGAGCCTTGCGCCGAACTGACCCCGCAAACCACCCGCCAGAGTGATTGGCAACTTGACCAACAACAAGCCACAGAGATCGTCAAACAGCGCGGTCACTAGATTCGGGAGCCAATTTTTGCGCATCCTCATCGCAACCACAACCTACGCCCCGTATGCCAATGGTCAGGCGGTCTTCACCACCAATTTGGCCGAGGGTCTGGCAGACGCCGGTCACCAAGTCGCAGTCGTCACACACGCCAGCGATGGTCGGAGATCTGTCTCCATGCGCAATGGCGTTGCGATTTACACCCCCACCTCATACGGCCTGCGCTCCATCCATCCAGACGCCGAGGTCACTCTGAATGCCTATAAGGCAGTGGAGGCAGTGTTCACAGAGTTTCGTCCCCAGGTTGTCCATCTCCACGATCACTTTCCCCTCTCGTGGTTTGTTTGGTGGTCAGCCCGTCGTCGGAAGCTGCCAGTAGTCGGCGCCAATCACTTCATGCCGGAAAACCACTCTCCCTATTTGCCCCAATGGGAGAAATGCCAGTCTCTCTATCGGCCCATGCTCTGGCGTTGGATGCTGTTGCTCTATAACCGGCTGGACTGTGTGACTATCCAGTCTGCCTATGCTGGAAGACTGCTGCGCGCCGCCGGCTTGCGACCCCCATTGGTTCAGATTACGTGCGGAATTGATTTGACCCGGTTCTATCCTGAACCGGCGCTCGACCGGCGCGCAGTGCGGGCGCGTTTTGGTCTGTCGAATGAGCGAGTCGTTGTCCTCTATCTGGGCCGGGTGGACAAAGAAAAGCGCGTCGACTTGTTGCTTTCAGCGCTGCAAAGGTTGGGGCGCGATGATGTGCAACTGGCAGTCGCCGGGCGCGGCGCAGCGTTGGAGTCCATGAAGCGCCTGTCCGACGACTTACGTTTGGGCGACCGGGTGCGCTTTCTTGGCTATGCAGCGCGTGAGGACATTCGACCCCTCCTCAACAGCGCAGACATCTTTGCCATGCCAAGCCCGGCGGAGCTGCTCAGCATCGCCACCCTGGAGGCAATGGCCTGCGCGCGCCCGATCGTGGCAGCGCATGCTGGCGCGCTGCCGGAATTGGTGGTGGATGGCGAGAACGGCTACTTGTTCCAAAAAGACGATCCGACGGATGCAGCCCGTGTGCTGGACAGACTGGTCGCCGCGTCCCACCACTGGCAGGAAATGGGCGAGCGCAGCCGCCAGCGCGCAGCCGCCCATTCCTGGCAGGACGCCTTGCGCGCCTATGAGGCGATATACGCAGGATACGCTGCGGCTGGCTGAAGGGATTTGTCTCCGCCGGGAATCGCCCAACCATCGACGGACTTCGACCATGCTGGATCACATTCATCATTACATACTTGAGGAGTATCACTATGCAGACGCACTTCGGACACATCCAGTTCAATGTGCGCCAATCTAGCCTTTCCTTCTATCGAGACCTGATGGCCTTGCTCGGCTGGCAGACGCTCTACGACGTAGAAGAGATGCTGGGCGTTGGCGGGCCACATGGCGGCAGCCTGTGGTTTTCAGCCTACTCGACCAAAGATGTGAGCAACGACTACGATGGCCCTGGAATGAACCATTTCGGCTTTGGCGCAGCTTCGCAAGCGGATGTAGACGCGGTCGCTGCGCACTTGACAGAGCGGGGAGCGCCCCTACTCTTTGGCACGCCCTGCCACCGCCCAGAATTCAGCGAGAGCGACTCCCACACCTATTACCAGGTGATGTTCGAGTCGCCTGACCGCATCCTGTGGGAGGTCGTCTACATCGGGCCAAAGATGAGTTGAAGGCGTACACCGTTTTTGTGGCGAGCAGGGCAAGAAGCGATTCATGATCTCTATCTATATCTATGCCTGGATCAAGCCCCCGTGGTAGTACAGCTCATACACGGTGCGTTCTTCCTGCGTGATCCATTCGCGGCCGATAAAAGCGGTGAAATCACCCTGATTGTTGTCATGGTAAACGCCGTATGACGTGACGGTCTCAAAGCCGCCCAGGAAACGTCCTTCCTTGTACATGCGAGACAGGCTTTCCTTGATCGCCTTGCCAGCTTCTTCGCCAGTTATGCGCGCCGGGTCGAGGATGCGGCCATAATAGTTCATTGCCCAAATTGGCTGGTCGTGGTAATAGACGACTTCCTCGCCGATGAAATCAGTGCCTCCGAAATAGCTGTCAAGATAAGTAAAGGGCGTTTCCTGGAATTCCAGATCATGCGAGGCTGGGCGGCTAGAGGGCGATGGCGATCCGCTGCCAACATAAGTGGCGGCCTTGGCCCGAACAATAAACTTGTGAAGAGCATCCAAAGAAAACTCAGCCATAGCGTTCCTCCTGTTTGTAATGCTTGTTGATACATGAGCATTTGACCAGTGCTGCGATGGCGATCGCGCCACTATTTATTTGCCTTTTCCTGATTGCCCGCCAGATTGCCCATCCGCCAGCACCCACCGTACCCAATCATCTTCCAGGATCGCAGCTCCATCAAATCCAGAGTAAGGGGTTGGGTAAATTGAACCACTCATGATCAGCCATGGTCAAGCAACCGCCATGCCGTTGCAGCCGCGCGCTGCTCGCCCTCCACCGGCGGAGTGTAGCCCCAGCGAGCGCTGGTTTCATCCTCCAGCCAGCGATAAAGCTCCATCGTGGCCTTGAGCGCATCGGCGATGTCGTTCGCATCATAGCGAGCAAACGCAAAGCGCAACTGCTCCACCGCGCGCGGGTCGGCCCACTCCTCTAGAAACCGGCCGCGCAGCCAGGTGTCGTGCGCATCGCCGCGCGTGGCGTGGGCATGACATTCCAGCATCCGCTGGAGCAGCCCTTTGAGATGCATGTCCACGCAAGATTTCGCCCACCACAGCTCGCCGCGTCGCAAGTGCTTGACGCTCCACAGAGTGTGGTACCAAAAGTCGCTCGTTGCGTTGAGAAACTCCTGCTCTGTCGGCTGCTGAAAGTGGGGAGTGTCGGGCAGCGGCATCTGCTGGATTTGCGCCAGCTGGCCGTCCTTGTCCACGAGCACCCTCACCCCGCGGCGCACTACGTCGGCGTAATCTGGCGGCATCCCTTGCACCATGCCATCGAGCCATTCAGCCGGGTTGAGCGCCACGTCTACATCCAACCCGCCCTTGTAAAGCGTGCGCCGCTCCCATGATTTGCCGTCGCCGGTGCGCTCCACAAAGGTGAGCCAGACGGGAGCAAGGCTCACGGCCCACTCTGATGAATGGATGAACTGCTCTGGATTGTGGGCGAACACAAGCAAATCCAGATCAGACCACTCGTCGGCGGGATGGTCCGTGCGGGCGCGGGAGCCCAGGATCAACATGCCGCGCACGTCAGGCGTCGCTTCGGCCCAATGGGTGTGGCGCACAATGAGATCATCGAAAGTCAACATGATATCTCCTTGAAGTAACTCCTTCGCATTTTGTCACTGCTTCTTTAGCACCGTCTCAGCCATCACTTGCACAAAACGGTCGGACTCCGACACCCAGGGTGTGTGTCCCGAATGCTCGAACCAAACGATTTCTTTGTGTGGCGCGTCGAGCAGCTCATAATATTGTTCGGTCAGCACGGTTGGCGCGTTGATGTCGTGGCGACCAATGAGGAAATAGACGGGCACGTCCAGCTTCGCTGCTTGCGTGCGGAAATCGACTTCCCACAGTTGTGGATAGACGACGCCGAAGGTGTCCAGCACCCCGCGAAACCAGTTGACCTTGTCATAGAGGCCATGTTCGGGCGCAGCCAGGTCGCGAAAGGTGTTGGCGCCGTTGTCGGCGATGGCCGGGTTCTGGTTCATGTAGTTGAAAGTATCCATCAGGAAGGCTGTTTCCTTCCAGGCGACATCAGCGCCGTAGTAGGGTGGCGGCCCCTGGTTCGTGAGCGCCTCCACCTTAGCCGTATCGCCGCGTTCCTCCGCCCATTTCAGGGCGAAGTCGTAGCACATGAGGTCGTTCTCCAAAAACGCCACCATCTGCCCCGTGCCGATGAAGGCATGGAACAATTCGGGATAGCGCTGCACGAGCATGATGCCCAACGCGCTGCCCCACGATT
This sequence comes from uncultured Caldilineaceae bacterium, assembly GCA_964560495.1. Classification (GTDB taxonomy): domain Bacteria; phylum Chloroflexota; class Anaerolineae; order Caldilineales; family Caldilineaceae; genus UBA5069. The sequence goes on along the minus strand of CAZLMM010000007.1, from coordinate 54,499 downwards.
CGCCCAGCACATAGACCTTTTCCTGGTCGAAGCGTTCCCGGAGCTGTTGAATCAGGGCGCGAGCGTCCTGAATGTAACGTTCGGGCGTCATGGTGGAGCGATCCACGGCGTCGAAGGATTTGCCTGCCCCTGGCTGCTCCCAGTTGACGACAACAAAGTGATCCTCCAGCCCGCCCAGGGCGAAGCGCGCCGTCGCCAGTTGGGTGCCGCCCGGCCCGCCGGCCAGAAAGAACAGCACCGGCTTGGTGGCATCCCGCCCTCGAATCGAGATCCACTGCTGGCTGTCATTGAGCGTGACCTGCTCCAGCGTGGCGATGCTGCCGGGCAGCGGCTTGCCTTCGCTGTCGGCGATAGGCGGCGTCATGGCGAACGCCTGCGACGTCCACACGGCCAATACGCCCACGAGAAACACGCCGGCCAGCGCCGCAACGGCGCCCTTCCTGGCAGGCTTGAGCCAGAAGAAGAGGAAGATCAGCGCCACATCTGCAACGGCCAGCGGTATCCAAACCCAGGCAGGCACGGCAGTCGCTTGCGGCAACAGGAGCACCGGAATGCAGAGGAGCAGGATGACCAGCAAGGCCAGCAAACGACCAATCAGCGAGAGAATACGTTGTATCGGGCTGGGACTACTTTGGCGACTCATGTCAGTGGAGCTCCCTATTGGTGCCATTGCATCTCTTTCCACATCTCCGGCCAGGGTTGGCGCGGCTGGCTGCACACATAAAGACCCGTGTGGTAGCTGGTTTCTTCGTTTCTCACGCCATACCGATTTGTCACAGAGCCGACCGTGCTGCACTTCTTGAAAAGCGCACTGGCGTAGCTGTTCTCGAAACCAACCACGATGACCGTCTCCGGCGGTGGATCGCCATAGCCGCGCGCCCAGAGACTGTTGGCGCCGCTGATCACCCGTGGCAGATCGTATTGCGGCCCATAGAGGTCGAGCGCGCCCGCCTCGCCGTAGTTGCCAGCCAGGATCGCTGCGCCGGGCTTTTCAGCGTCTGGCAGATCATTGTAAATGGCGGCCACCTGCTCCACCAGTTCGGGCCAGCCGACCATTTCCCGCACTTCGCCGTTGATTTCCGACGTGATTGCCCACAGGGGCGAGTTGATCGGCGCAATCGGCTTGAGTAACACGGCGCTGACCATGCCGCCCACGACGACCAGCCCCCAGAGCGCAACCCAGCCCACGCGACGGAGAGCGTCCTGCCGGCCGGCCAGCCATCCCTCCCACCATGCTGAGCCGGCGGCAATCAACATGGCGTAGGCCGGCCCCAGATAGTACGATCTGCCGCGCGCAACCAGGAACAAGGCAAAGGTGATCAAAAACATCCAGCCCACGGCGCGGAAGCGCCTGCCCGCCGGAAGAATCAGACAGAACACCAGCCCGGCAATCCACAGGGGCAGCATGAAAGGATTGGCGTTTTCATAGAGTTGTTTAGGCAGAAACCCTTCGCCGCGCCCCCATGCCAGGTCGCGGGTGTGAATCTCGCTGAGAAAGCGTAGGGAGATGAACTCATGTTGAATCTGCCAGACCAGGTTGGGCAGGTAGATCAAAAGCGCAAGACCCACTCCGAACCAGAGATAGCGCGAGCGCAACGCCCGCCGCGTCGAAGTGATCAGCACAGCCGCGACCAGCCCGGCCACAAAGAAGAGGATGGTGTACTTGGTCATCATGCCCAGACCAACGGCGGCGCCGACGCCAAGCCACCAACGCGGGTCGTCCGTCGCCAGCACGCGCACAACGAAGAAGGAGAGCACCACCCACCACAGATAGTCGAACGCCATGTACTGGATCAGCGTGCCGGCCATGAGCGCAACGGGCGAAATCGCCACGGCCAGTCCGGCAAGTATTTGCGCCGGTCGCTTGCCGCCAAAATCGCGCGCCATCAGACCGGCCAGCACCACCACCACGCCCTGACCCAGAGCGGAAAACAGGCGCAGCCCTTGCAGCGAATCACCAAAGAGCATCAGGCCGATGCGCGCAACCAAAGGCGTCAGCGGCGGGTAACTGACATACCCCCAGTCGAGCTGGCGTGCATTCATCAGGATGTCCAGCTCATCTCGGTGAAAGCCATATTGACCATTGGCCGCAACGTGAAGCGCCGCCACGCCCAGACCGACCAGCAGCAAGACGGCGATGTCATTCAGCCGTTTTGGTGGGTCGGTAGTGGTTGTCGTCATTTTGCTCACCTATTCTTCGCTCTGTTTGAAACCGATAGTTCTTCAAGGGTGAGAACTATCGGTTTCAAAGCAACCGCAGTTTATACAGAATACAGATCTTCTTGTTACTCAATCGTCATGAAGTCCCTGACTACCTTGATGACCTCCGCCGGTCGTTCGATATGCGCATTGTGGCCGGCGGCCTCGATGAGCTCGATACGAGCGTTGACGATGCCGGCTGCCAGCGCCGCCTGATGCTCAGGTGGAAATTGAAAATCGTGCCGTCCAGCCAGAATCAGGGTCGGCGTCGCGATCTCGCCCAGCCGCTCCATCACCGTCCAGCCCTTGAGCGACTGGCCGAAGCCAAAGATGAGCGCCTCGGGCCGAATCTTTGCACGCAACCCTGAGATCATCACTTGCACAAACTGCAAGGCGCTGAGATGGTGATAGTAGGCGCTCCCGAACCGCATCAAAGCCGGCAACATTTCGTTGGGGGTGATCTGCCCATTGAAGAAACGCCGGGCCAGTTTCACCGTATCTGGACTGTATCCTCGTTGCGCCAGAACCTGCGGCGCGTTCTCCTGCGCCCAGCGGATGTCGCCGCATGTGTCCGCCAGAATCAAGTGCGACAGGCTCTGGGGATAACGCAGCGCATACTCCAGCGCGACCATACCGCCAAAAGAATGCCCCAACACCGCCCACTGCTCGAAGCCCAATGTCTGGCGCAGCGCGTCTGCGTCTGCGGTCAGGTTCTCCCAAGTCATAGATGAGACCGGCGCGCCCACCGAACGGCCATTGCAGCGATGATCATAGAAAATGAGCGTGAAGCGATCCGCCAGAGGCCGGAAGGGCAACATGCTGGTGTGATCTGCCCCCGGGCCGCCGTGCATCAGCGCCAATGGGAAGCCCTGCCCCATGACTTTGACGAAGAGAGGAACGTCTCGAATCGAGATGGTCGTCATTGGTTACTTCCCCTCATCGAACAGCCCGCATCCGCTTTCGATCAAATCTTTGAACTGCTGCAGGAAGCGGGTGGCAGGCGCGCCGTCAATGACATCGTGGTCAAAGGTGATCGTCGCGCAGGTGGAAAGGGCTTGATGGTATACGATTCATGACTCATCATATTCGCCCCAAGCTCTACTTCACCAGCGGCGGCAGAACGCGGGCGATGAGCGCGCTGCCCATCGGCTCGACGCCATAGCGCAGATCCTTGCCGATGCTCTGGCCGTATGTCAGCACCTGTTCTACCAGGGCCTGCGGGTCGGCAGCCGCCAACGTTGCAATGCTCCCGGCGCCGGCGTGGATGAGATGGTTGATGGTCTTGCGGCTGTGAAAGGGCAGCCGGCGCATATCGGCGCGGTGCACCAGCCCGACGACGAAGTCCAGCGGGATGCCCAATTTTGTCGCCAGTTGGCGTCGGTCCTCGGCGCTGCGTCCGTGTTCCAGTACATCCAGGCTGCCAGCGATCCATGCTTGCTTGAGCAACCCGATGTACTCCTTGCCTGTTGCATCTTCCGGGTCGACCAGCTCGCGGGCCGGGTGCTGTTGGGGGATGATCCAATAGCGGAGCAGGTGCGCCAACCCGCCAAAGCGCTCCGTCGGAATGGCGGTCTGGGCCAGCAGCGCCTCGACGCCCTGGCGGGTGCTCATGCGCTCGATCAGATCCACATATCCGCTCACGCCACACTCATCCAGAGAGTGGTAAGCGGCTGTGATCTCCACCAGCCAACCATCGTAGCGGTGCTTAGGGTCGCAGCCGAGCATCGCTGTGGCATAGGCGCTGGCCTGAGGAATTGTGTGGCCATACGCCTGGCGGATGAATTCATAGGACAATGACTGACGCATCTGCGCCACATGATCAATGAAGCTGGGCCGCAGCCGGGACTCCAACACATCCCAGTCGACAGCGCCCGTTTGTGTGAAAGTGGACATAAGACGTTCTCCGGATCAGGTTGATCTATGCGGGTGTAATTCACGGTAGGGACGCAAGGTGGGCGGTGGAGAAGGTTCTGCTCTGCAAAGCGGCCTGAGTTCGCCGCCCACCTCATGCCCGTAGGGCAACCTGCCCCTAACTTGAAGCACACCCGATTTATTCTTGAAGATGCTTTTGCAGCTCCTCCAGCGTAGCGAATGCATTCAGCCCGACCGAGCGTTCGTTCAGGAACTCCTGCAGGCGTCGATCGAAGGCCAGGCAACGAAGGTGTGTCTCTGCAAAATCGCCCGCTGCGACGGGAGGCAGCAGGCTGGGAAAACCAAAGCCCGCCAGGTCTTGCTCGTACTCGGACAGGCTATTGAAGCCCGAATACTCCACCCCCTGTGATCACGCGTCCGGCGGCATAGGACATTTCATGATAGAGGGAGAGCAGCGAGGCTTTGAGTGTGAACATGTCCTGGCGCTCACAGGCCAGCATGATACCCTGCAAGTCTCGTTTCAGTTCCGGGTATCCGGCATGAAACGCCTCCGCAAAGGTCGCTCCGCTGGTCAAGGTGCGCTGCTGTTCCGCCAGGAGTAGCTCCCGAGCGGTGCGCAGGAGCGTCTCGACAGCAGCAAGCAATTCGGCTGGCTCGAACGCTGTACTCACGCGCTGGACGGTTTCGGCGAATCCTGGCGGCAGGTTGGGCAACGCCAAGACCTGTTCCAGTTTGCGTGTGTCGATGCACGTCTGATTGGCTACGGCCAGGCAGTGCAGCACGCTCCTGAGGATGGACTGGGCGCAGCGCAAGCAATCCCACTGACGCCCGGCCTCTGCCTGCGTTTTCAGCAGGTAGTAGTCATAGCCAACGCCCTGGTAGAGCTCCATTGCCCGCCGCAGCATGTTGGGGCGCGCTTCGGGCTGTTGCAGCAAGCGCAGTCTGGCCGCCAGAGTCTCGAAGCGCCCAGCGGCCGCCTCTGTGCGCTGATAGACGATGCGGCTGCTCAGGAGCACAGTGGCGCTGACGTTGCGGAACTCTGCCATTTGCTCCAGGGTCGACCAGCGGATGGGATAGAGATCGAAGAGCTTGTCGCCCACCAGCACGGTGATGCTCTCGTGTGTCGCCTCGTGAACGGGAACATAGGAGATGTCGAAGTCTGAGTATTTGTGCGTTGCGCCCCGCAGATATGAGCCGTACTCAAAGATCAGGTCGATCTCGTCGCCCAGCTTGCGCAGAAGCGCGTCTTTCATGGCGGCAGCGATCTGTCGGGGATCGTCCATTTCTCACTCACCCTTCTGGCGAATGTATTCGCTTACATCCACGTTGTAGACCACGTCTTCGAGGAAGAAGGTGGCCCACGGTCTGCCCTGATCCAGCCAGATGGCCGAGCCGACGGCGCTGAGGGGCGTGCCGTTGATGGTTGGCCCCGGTTCGCTGCGCGTGATCCACAGAATCTTCTTGGCCTGGTCGCCGGCGTCGCGATAGCGCATGGCTTCCATACTGTCCAGCAACCCCGTCTGCGGGTTGAAGCGCATGACAAAGTTCTCTTCATCGTCGCCAAAGGGCACATACATCAGCGCAGTGTTGTCGTCGACCGGCGCCCAGCGCACCCGCGGGTCTGTGACCCAGATGGACGGAAACCAGGTCGCCTCGGCCCACACCGCCAGGTTGGCGCCCTGGTTGATGCTGGCGTCGTTGTCATACGTAGCAAAGGGCAACTCGAAGAGGCTCTTGCCTTCGATGAATCGCTCTTGGACCTTCATAATAGGCAGCCCGAACCAGGTCGCCTCGAAGTAGTGACGATAATCCTTGCCGGCGTTGTGGACGAAGAGAAAGCGCGCCGGCATGGTCACGCCGGGGTTCATGGTCGCCCGGCCTTTGATGACAGCCGTCTCGATGACCGGAATTTGGTCGCCGTAGACCGTTTTGTAGAAGCGCTCCACTGGCGCAGGCAGGCCAGCCGGCAGAGGGATTGTTTTCACCTCTGGCGTGCGTTCCGAGTGGGGCGCAAACGACCGCGGCTTCACCTGCAAGCCCAGCCAGCCCAGCGCCGCAATGCCCACAAAAACACCGACAACCAACGCTGCAATCTTCATACTCGATTCTCCATCGCCATGTTTTTGTTGGATGAAACCCTGGAGATGTTGCGAAAGAAGGCCACAGTCAGCCCAAGGGCGAACGCGCCCATGATCAGCCACGAGCCGACCATGCCGATGTAGACGCCCACGGGGAAAACGATGCCTGCCAGGGTCTGGCTGATGGTCTGTCCGATGACTACACATCCGATCAACACGCACAGAATGAGAATGGAGGCGGCCTGTTGATAGCCAATTGCTCTGCGCTGCAAGAGAAAGACGCCGGTGATGATGGCTGCCGGCGTGATCACCGCCGAATCGAACGCGTGGGTGAACATGGTGGTGTACGGTCCCAACAGCTCGGGCGCCTGGCCGTTGCTCAGTGGGCCAATCACTTCGCTCATCCACACCATCAGCGTGCCGAGACCGGCGACGAACATGAAGATGGCGATGCCGCCGTAGGGGAAGCCAGGTTGCACCCGTTTCGCCAGCATCTCCGCATCTTGTGTGCTCATGGCGACGATGACAGCGAAGAGACTGGCCGAGAATAGAGCCGTGTAGCACAGGAACAGGGAATTGAACGCCGCCCCAAGAGCCATGGAGACGCCGATGTAGAGGAAATAGGTCAGGGCTGCGGTCATCACGACGCGCCCGACCAGGGAGCCGCGCCGATAGGAAACGTATGCGACCAGCAACAGCGGGATGGCGATCAACAGGGTGACGGCATCCGCTCCCCGGAAGCCAGCGCCGATCAAGAGTGTATCGTATTGATATAAACCCCGGCCATACATTTCTGCTGTTGCGCCATGCAACGTGGTAAAGGTGAATGCTCCATCGCCGCCACGCATGAACAGGCCCGCGCCGGCTGCAACGGCGGCGAGCAAGGCGATCAATGGAACCAGCCAATCGAGCGCCGGTTGTCGCTGCAGCGTCTTTTCTTTGGACACGTTCTTACTCTTTCTCGGCGCGCGCCTTGACCCCTTGCAGCATCCCACGCTCCATGATGAACACGCCTGGGCGGATGAGGTCCCAGAAGCCGCCGGTCATCATGGTGCGGGTGCGCACGAGCAGGCGGGTGGCGCCGTCACTCTGAGGCGTAAGGATGAACTGCCATAAGTCCACCCACTCCCCATTTTCCTGGTGTCCCAATACAAGCGCACGGTCGGGATGAATCTGGGCAACGATGTATGGCGGCGGGGCGAATTCGCCAACGCACATCTTGACCTGGTCGCCGACTTGCAGATTCTGCCATTCCTCATGGATGCGCTCTGCATTGACCTGGGGGCAGCGTATCAGGGACTCCAACCAGGTGTAGCTGTACATGCCGCCTTTGTCGGCGCCCAGCTGCACCAGCCAGGGAAAGATCTGTTCTGGGCTGGCCTGAACCGTGACAGCGCGGTTGATAAAAACGGCCGGGTTGGGGACAAGCTCATCGCCGGGAAGCGCGACGGAAAGCTCTTCGTCGGTCGCGCCCCAGCGGTTCATCCAGGGCGTGAGTACGATGGCGGCGACGACGCCAAGAACTATCAGCCCAACGAAGCCGCCGAACACGATCATCAACCTTTTCATTTGGGATCTCTCGACTCTTCTTTGTGTGATTGAAGGACAAACTGCCAATAGCGAATTCCATAACGTTCCAATTCATCGGCGCAGCGCATCCCCACCTTCTCCGCCACCCGTTTGGAGGCGAGATTGCCCACGCGAATGAGGCTGACCAATTGGGGCAGATCCAGAACGTCGAAGGCGTAGTCACGCACGGCGCAAGCCGCTTCGCTGGCGTAGCCCTGGTTCCAAACATCGCTGCGAAAATCATAGCCCAGTTCAGCGGCAGGCTGGCCGGCGATGGTCATCTGTTCCAGGCCGCAATCGCCGATGAGCAGGCCATCGGCTTTGCGCACGACAGAAAACAGGCCGTATCCGAATTGCTCTTCATGTTCCAGGTTGCGGTTCAACCAGCCCTGCATTTGGGCCGGGGTGAAAGGCTCGCTATCGAAGGATGCCATGACCCTGGGGTCGGTGAAGATGTGCAGGAGGGCGTCGAAATCGTCCGCCTGCATGAGGCGCAGCCGCAACCGCGCAGTTTCAATGGTGGGTGGAGTGGACGTATTCACGCTTCGCGCAGGTAAAACGCTTTGATCAACACCACCACGCCTGCGCCAATGAGCATCATTGGCACGAAGATATCCCAGGGGATGTCTGTATTGGTCAGGAAACTGGTCACGAGAGGAATGGAAAAGAGAATGGCTGCGGTCACGATGCCCTCGCGGTAGCGGCCGCGAAAGACCAGACCTGCGCCGATGGAGATGCCCAACACAACCATGATGCCCGGCCACCACCATCCTGTCCACGCCAGGACGCCGAGGCCAATGAGGAACAATCCTGCTGCCAGGGGGTTGCGAGTGTCTTTTCGATCCATGATGCGCTTCCTTTGTGTATATCGGTGCAAAAAATAGCGGTGCATAGGTCATAGACATCATATAGCAATGCGCGACTGCCTTCGCCTATCCAAAGGCAGGTGCGCCCCAAATTTGCCCGCTCGTTTGGGGATAACGGCGGCGCGCGCATAGACTGTCTCTCATTGGGCCTTTCGATGCAACTTGTCCATCCTGTCTGGGATCTTCTTTCCATGTCCACACGAAAAATGCACGATGATGAGCTCGACATCGACACCTTCCTGGTGAGGCGGTTGCTGGCGACGCAGTTTCCCGATTGGGCGCATTTGCCCATGGAGCCTGTGCCTTCCGCCGGCACTGACAACGCGCTCTTTCGTCTGGGCGACGAGATGGCCGTGCGGCTGCCGCGCATCCATTGGGCTGTGGGACAGGCGGAGAAGGAGCACCATTGGCTGCCCAAACTCGCCCCATTCTTGCCACTGGCCGTTCCGCTTCCGCTTGCCCTGGGTCTGCCCGGCGAGGGCTACCCCTGGCATTGGTCAGTCTGCCCGTGGCTGGCAGGCGAGAACGCGACTCATGAGCGCATAGGCGACTTGCGCCAGGCCAGTCTGGACTTGGCGCGCTTCATCGCCGCCTTGCAGCGCATCGACCCGACGGGCGGGCCGACGCCTGGCAGCCACAACTCCGGTCGCGGCGCGCCCCTGGCCGAGCGCGACGCCCCCGTTCGCGCCGCTATTGCCGCGCTGGAGGGCATGTATGATCTGGCTGAACTCACTGCGGCGTGGGAAACCGACCTTTACGCGCCGGCGTGGGAGGGCGCTCCAGTGTGGCTGCATGGCGACCTGATGTCGGGCAATTTGCTTGTTGTGGATGGTCGGCTCAGCGCGGTCATCGACTTCGGCTGCCTGGGTGTGGGCGACCCGGCCTGCGACTTGCAGCCGGCGTGGAATTTCTTTTGGGGTGAAGCGCGAGAGGTGTTCCGTGCTGCGTTACAAGTGGATGATGCGACCTGGCGGCGCGGGCGCGGCTGGGCGCTCTCCTGGGGGCTGATCGCCCTGCCCTACTACAAGGAGACCAACCAGACGCTGGCAGGCATCGCCCGATATACCATTGGCCAGGTCCTGGCCGATTTCAATCGCGCATGAAGGCTGTCATTCCTGCGCCACAAGCACCACATTGCCCGTCACCTGACCGCTTTCTAACAGGGCGTTGGCCTGGGCAGCCTGCAACAGGGAGAAGCGAGCGGCGATCATCGGCTTGATCTTGCCCTCGGCCAGCAGCCGGAAGAGCGCAGCCCAATCTTCCAGGAAGGGCCGCCGGTCCAGGTTGACTGCGCCTGTGCCATAGAGCTTGAGCCGCCGGCCATCGGGCCACAGGTTGCGCCGGATGAACGCTCCCAACAGCCGCGCCAGCCTCCAGCGGCTGGCCGGATTGGCGTAACTGACCCACACGTCGCCGCGTTTGAGCAAAGGGAAGCCGCACCCCAGATACTCCCCGCCCACGCCATCGAACACAGCATCGAGACCGCCCGGGTGCATCTGGCGAACGACAGAAACAAAATCCTCGCTCTTGTAGTCGATCAGCGTCGCGCCGTATTCGCGCAGCGCCGGATGCTTGCTGGCCGACGCCAGACCGACCATCTTCAGCCCCGCCAGCCGACCCAGTTGCAGCAGCGCCGTGCCAATGCCGCCGCTGGCGCCGATAATCAGCGCCACGTCTTCGGCTCGCACCTTCGCTGAACGGTGCAGCGTCTGGTAGGCGACGATGTAGTTGAGGATGAGGAGGACGACCTCCGCCGGGTCGAGCGCAGTGGGAACGGGGATCAGCTTCTCTCGGCCAGATACACATATTCGGCGTAGCCGCCGTAGACGGTCAGCGCGGCTGCTCGCTCCCCCGCTTTGGCCTGGGTTGCGTCTGCCCCTACAGCATCCACATCGCCGACGATGGCGTAACCCGGCGTAAAGGGCGCTTTGGGCGGGAAGGGGGAACGGCCATAGCGCGCATCCACATCGGGCAGGGAGACGGCCGCCGCCAGCACACGGATGCACGCTTCGCCAGGTTTGGGCGGACGCAGCTCGTTTTCGACGATGTGTAGAACTTCCGGCCCGCCGCGGCGGGCAGCGACGACGCTTTGATATTTCATTCGAGGCAGGCTCTCTATTTGACTTAGTCCACTACTTAGTCTATAACCTTCTATCGAGGTGAAACAATGTCAACGACCGTCAATATCCACGAGGCAAAAACTCATTTTTCCAAACTGCTTCGGCGTGTTCTCAACGGTGAAGAAGTGATTATCGCCAAGGCTGGTCAGCCAGTTGCTCTTCTGTCGCCTCTGGCGCAAAAGGGGGGACGTCGCGTTCCAGGAAACGATGCTGGCAAGGTGATCATTACACCTGCTTTCGACGAACCGCTGTCGGAGTTTGATGAGTGATGAAAGTCCTATTGGATACTCACACTTTTCTTTGGTGGAACACAGACGACCGCCGGCTCTCTTCCATTGCACGCGATCTTATTGCGGATGGCGGCAACGAGGTCTTTTTCAGTGTGGCCAGCGCCTGGGAGATTGCCATCAAAACAGCGCAGGGTTCATTGATTCTGCCTGAGCCGCCAGCGCAATACGTTCCCAGCCGGCTCCATCTCCACCGCATGACGATTCTTCCAATCCAATTGCGACATGCGTTGCGCGTCTACGATCTGCCGGCAATCCATCGCGCCCCTTTTGATCGGCTCTTGATCGCCCAGAGCCAACTCGAAGACCTGCCCATTCTAACAGGAGACAGCGAAATCGCCCGTTATGATGTCCGCGTGATCTGGTGAGCCGGGGGATCTGACAGCTCATAGACGAATCAAATAGAAGTCAGACAAATGCCATGCTGAGCGCAGCGAAAGATCCGGCTCACCCTACCGCGAGTCTCGCCCAGCGTCACCACGGACACTTTCCTTCGGCTACGCTCAGGACAGGCAGCTACGCTCAGTGTGACAAAGTACGATGTTTATTTGTTTTGTCTATCAGATTCGCCCCACATCTGCCTCTTGCTGTTCCACGTGGCTGCATAACGACCTCCAGTCCATACAATACCTGCCTATGACACCATTGCAAATCGGCGCGGCGATCATCATCGTGGCCACCATCGTCGGCGTGGCGGTCGGGCGCTATCCCTGGCTGCGCATGAACCGCGCCACCATCGCCCTGACCGGCGCCACTGGGTTGATCGTCATCGGCGCTATCTCGCTGGAGGGAGCCTACGCAAGTCTGGACATGGACACGCTGATGCTTCTCTTCGCCATGATGATCATCAACTATAACTTGCGCCGCGCTGGTTTCTTCCAGATGGTGGCCAACAGCGTCATCCACAACGCGCACACGCCGCGCATGCTGCTGGCGCTGATCATCCTGGCCTCCGGGCTGCTCTCTGCCATCTTTCTCAACGACACCATCTGCATCGTCTTCACACCGCTGGTGATCGAGATCTGCCTGGCGGTCAACCAGCGCCCGATGCCTTACCTGATCGCGTTGGTGACCGCGGCCAACATCGGCTCGGTGGCCACGATCATCGGCAATCCACAGAATATGCTCATCGGCACCAGCTCAGGCATCCCTTTCAACGTATTCACTCTGTACCTGGCGCCGGTGGCGCTGGCCGGTCTGGCCGTCATCTGGGTAGTCATCATGGTGGTCTATCGGGGCGAGCTGCGCGGGCGGCTGGAAAAGGAGCCGATTGCGCCCCACGAGCCAGTGCGCGCGCTGCTCCGCAAGAGCATGATTGCCACGGGCATCATGCTGGCGGGGTTTGTGGCGGGCATGCCGGCGCCGCTGGCAGCCTTGACGGGCGCGGCCATCCTCCTGATCAGCCGGCGCATCGAACCGGAAGAGGTCTTCCACGAGGTGGATTGGTCGCTGCTAGTCTTCTTTGCCGGCCTCTTTATCGTCACGGGTGCGATCCAGGCGGTGGGGCTGAGCGGCATGATCTTCTCTGTTGCTGAGCCAATTGCCCGGCAGGGGATCGTGGCTATGGCTGTGGTGGGTGTTGTGCTGAGCAACCTGATCTCCAACGTGCCCGCCGTGCTGCTGTTGCGCCCCCACGTGGCCCAGTTCTCCAATCCCGAAGCGATCTGGCTGACGGTCGCCATGGCCACCACGCTGGCAGGAAATACGACCTTACTTGCTTCCGTCGCCAACCTGATCGTCGCTGAGACGGCGCGCAAGCGCGGCGTCCAGCTGACCTTCGGCGAGTATTTGAAGGCAGGGCCGTGGATCATGGTCATCAGCCTGACCTTGGGATTGGCATGGCTGCTGGCGGTGTTCTAGATCACTGAAAAATAGCTTCACCACAGAGGGCACAGAGGAACACAGAGGGCTATTTTCATTGATGATTGTGCCCCGCAGGGGCATGGACACTGTTCTGAAAATGAGCTCACCACAGAGGACACAGAGGAACACAGAGAACTATTTTCATTGTTTGTGGTGTCCGCAGGTCATGTGACTTGGCGCAGAAAGCAGACTTCTGCGCTCTGGTGTGGGACGTTCCTCCGGTGTGGTTGCATAGCGACCTGCAATCTGGCAACCTGTGGGTTGTCGCTGGTCGAGTTAGCGCGGTCAGCGACTTTGTCTGCCTGGGCGTGGGCGCCCCGGCCTGCAACTTGCAGCTGGCATCGAACTTCCTTCACAGCCGCGTTGTGGTAGAATTGACGGCGCTAAGCCTATGCCCTCTGATCACTTGTTTCATGGCTGACTCGATGAATTCTCAACCGCGCAAAACACCATCCGGCATCGCTAACTGGCCTGAAGATGAGCGGCCGCGCGATCGGCTGTTGACGCGCGGCCCCCACGCGCTGACCGAGGCCGAGTTGATCGCGATCATCCTGCGCGTGGGCGTGGAAGGTAAGAACGCGGTCGAGCTGGGCCGCGACCTGCTGGAGCACTCCGGTTCATTGCCAGCGATGATGGCCGCGCCGCTGGCCGAGTGGCAGACCATCAAGGGACTGGGCGCGGCAAAGATTGCGCAGATCCAGGCGGCGTTGGAACTGGGCCGACGGGCCGCCAATCCAACTCTGCGCGAACAAACCTTCATCAAGAGCACCCGTCAGGCGGTAGACTATTTCAGCGCCCGTCTCAGGGGCCTGCCTGATGAACACTTCCGAGTAGCCTATCTGAACCGCCAGGGGCGGCTGCTCGATGACGCCTTGATCGTCCAGGGTACGGTGGACACTGTCCGGCCGCCGATTCGCACTATCGTGGCGCGCGCCTTGCAGACCAACGCTTCTGCGCTGATCGCGGCGCACAACCATCCTTCGGGTGTGGCCGAACCGAGGGAATCCGACCGGGCGCTGACCCGCGACCTGATCGCCGCGTGTCATCCACTCGGAATCAAAGTGCTGGATCATGTCATCATCGTAGAGATCGGCTGCTTCAGCTTTGCCGACGCCGGCCTTTTGGATGCGCTGGCGCTGGAAACGTTGGCGCTGCTGCCGGCGAAACGATGACCGGGATTTGACGGAGAAACCTCCTATGAGGGCGAGAATTGACATTCCGAAGGCCGAAATCGAGGCGTTCAGTCGGCGCAATCGCATCCGCAAGCTGGCGTTGTTCGGCTCAGTGCTACGCGACGACTTCACTCCTACAAGCGATGTGGATGTGCTGGTTGAATTCGAACCGGGGACAAGGGTCGGGCTGCGCTTTTTGCGCTTGAACAGGAGCTCTCTGAGCTTCTTGGGCGAAAGGTAGACCTGAATACGCCAGGGTTCCTGAGCGCGTATTTTCGCGACCAGGTGCTTGCTGAGGCGGAGACACTCTATGTCGCAGCATGAAGACGTGATGCGGTTGCGCCACATGCTGGCGTCTGCGCAAGAGGCGCACGCCTTGACCCGCGGCCTGGGGCGCGCTGAGCTTGACACCAATCACATGCTGGAGCTTTGATGTCTCGGACGCGAAGATGAAGGCTCGCCTTGAGCGCGCTGAGCTTGACACCAATCACATGCTGGAGCTGGCGCTTACGCGCCTGCTTGAGATCGTTGGCGAGGCAGCCAACCGCGTCTCCGAAGACACGCAGAAGCAACATCCCGAGATACCCTGGCGGCAGATCGTCGGCCTGCGCCATCGGCTGATCCACGGCTATGACGCGGTGGACCTGGATATCCTGTGGGACATCGTCCAATACGACCTGCCGCCGCTGATCGCAAGCCTGGAAGAGATCCTCAGGACAAACCCATGAACGATGAATTCCGCCAAATGGTGATTGACAGACCGCGCCGCGGCGAAGCGCTGCCCGCCGACTGGGCGCGCGAGCTTTTCCCGCCGGAGCGGCGCGAGTACGAGCTGGTGTACCACGGCAAGGAGCGGGAGGAGGACATCCTGGCCGAAACCCTGGCCGTGCCGCTGCAGCCGGTGCGCACCTTTGGCGCGGGTTTGGGCGCTTCTGCAATGTGCAGCACCTCCGGCGGTCCGAATTCTGTATAGACGATGGCTTTCATGGGGTTGCTCCTGAGTTGCCTTGCGAGATGACTTCGACGACGACATTGCCCTTCTTGTGCCCTTGGTCGACGTAGCGGTGCGCTTCGACGATCTCTTCAAGCGCATAGACCCGATCGATGACGGGGCGCACCTTCCCTGCTTCCACCAGTTCCTTGAGTTCCACCAGGTCGGCAGGTTGCAGATCCGCCGTGCCGGCCGCAGAGAGGAAACGCCCATTCGGTTTGAGGAGTCCCCTTTTCACTGATGGCGGGGCCTTGCCCACCGCATCGAAGATCAGATCGTAGCGTTCTGGGATTGCCGCGAAATCGTCCTTTGTATAGTCCAGGACCTGGGTCGCGCCCAGCGATTTGACCAACTCCAGGTTCGCAGTGCTGCAGACGCCCGTCACCTCTGCGCTCCAGTGGCGGCTGGCGAGCTGCACCGCGTAGGCGCCCACGCTGCCCGACGCGCCATAGATGAGCACCTGCTGCTCCCTTTGGATTTGCGCCGTGCGCAGAAAAGCCAGGGCAGTCAATCCACCCACGGGAAAGGTCGCGGCCTCTGCATAGGTCAGATTGGCCGGCTTGATGGCAATGATTCCGGCTTTGGTCGGCGCTCCTGTTTCGGGCAAGCAGATGGTTTCGGCGTAGGCGCCAAAGCCGAAGCCGGCAAAGGCGAAGACTTGATCGCCGGGCTTGAAACGTTTGACGTCTTTGCCCACCGCCTCAACCTCCCCGGCAAACTCCATGCCCAGGACGCTGCGCTTGGGCTTGAACAGCCCCAGGTAGAGGCGCGCCGGCAGCCAGAATTGCCAGGGCACGTCGAAGGCGCGCGTCCGGCAATCGCCGGCTGTGACTGTTGTGGCGTAAATCTTCATCAGCACTTCGTTGTCCTTGGGATGCGGTTTCGCCATCTCCGTGAGGTGCAGCACCTCGGGCGGCCCGTATTGGGTGTAAATGACTGCTTTCATTTGGATCTCCGTCTCACTCCGGTCTATGTGTCATCGCGGCTAAGCGGCTTGTTTTTCGCTATACCCGCGACACGGAGTATATCCGCACCACGGACCTGGTGTATAGACACTTTGGTGTTCTTTGGCGGTGTTGTCTTGGGGGGGAAAGCGTCTATCGCGCTATATCAGCTTCGTTGTCAGGGGCGGAGAGGAGCGACGATCCTGCACACCTTGATCAGGGTACTCTCGATAGGGCGGGCGCCCGCTCCGAATAGCAACTCGGCGGCTTGGCGAATTCGCCCGCCTTGACCCGCGGTGGCGGCGCCGATCAACACCCAGGACGATTCGGACTGTACGAAGTAGATGTTGCCCGCCATGACGCCAGCGGAATACCAGTGTACGCCCGGGGCGATCTCAACCGGCTTGCGACTTCTCATGATGAACCTCACCCGCACCGCGTCAGCCCTGCACGGCTCACCATCTTCATGCGTATTCCAGGGCAGCTAGTTCTGGCGTCGCCTTGCTGCGCTCGATCGGGTGACCTTGCATTACGGTGATCACCACTTTGCCGGCCACGTGCCCCTGTGCAGCATAGCCCAGCGCAGCCGGGATCTCGGCGAAGGGGTAGGCGCGGTCGATGACCGGCGTGACTTTGCCTGCTTCGATGAGTTCTCTCAGCACGACCAAGTCGCGACCATGGGGCGTTGTCATGAGTGGCTGCGCTACCTGGCGTGTGAAGGGCGCCAGCAGGAAACCCTTGATCACGTAACTCATGCCGCCGTGACCGCTGTTGGGGACGATCAGGCCGCCCGGCGTCAGGACGCGGCGCATGGCAGAAAACGACCGGCTGGCCGCGTTGTCCAGGATCAAGTCGTAGCGCCGCCCGCTGCGGGTGAAGTCCTCTTTGGTATAGTCCACCACGTGATCCGCGCCCAGCGAGCGCACCATTTCCACGTTGCGGGTGCTGCACACCCCGGTCACCTCTGCGCCGAGCGCCTTGGCGATCTGTACCGCGAAGGTGCCCACGCCGCCGGCCGCGCCGTTGATCAGCACCTGCTGGCCCGGCTGCACCTTGCCCGCATCGCGCAGTCCTTGCAGCGCCGTCAAGCCAGCAGTGGGCACGGCGGCGGCCTGCTCGAAGCTCAGGTTGGCCGGCTTCAGCGCCAGCCTGTCGGCTGCGGCGATGACGTACTCGGCGAAGGCGTGGTTGACCGCGCCATAGACCTCATCGCCGGGCTGGAACTGGGTCACCGCGCCGCCCACCGCCTCGACGCGGCCGGCCATGTCCCATCCGAGGATGTAATCCTTTGGCTTGGGAAAACCAACGCTAGTGCGCACTAGCCAGGGGCTGCCGAGCATGGTGAAGTAGTCGCCGGCGTTGAGGGAGTTGGCGTGCACCCGCACCAATACCTGGTTGTCCTGGATCGTTGGCCTGGCGACCTCTTTGATCGCAAGAACATCTGGCGAGCCATAGTTGTTTTGAACGATTGCTTTCATGTGGGTCTCCATCTCACTCCTGTATCTGTGTAGTTGCGGCCAGCCGGCCAGCAGTTCGCTGTATTCACTGTGCAGAGTATATGCGTACCACAGCCCTGGTGTATAGACACTTTGGTGTGATCCAGCAGTGTTGTTTTGTGAGGACGAGGGATAGGCTGGGAAGTGGAGCGTCTATACTTTGCTCTGTTTGATACCAGGAGTTTTCGCAGGCCAAAAACTCCTGGTCTCGCTATATGACCCCAGGATCGGAACCATCAAGACGCCGATGCCCAGCACGGCGAGGGCGTTCACCAGCTACAGAAGCAACCCGACGGTCAGTCCACCAGGCTGACGGCCATGGCCGTCAGAAACAATGCGCCAACCGGATTGCTGTCGTTCTGCGTGTGTTCATCGTTGATTCCTTTGTTTGTCAACCATGGTCGTCAGCGTCACGGCTGGGTTACTCTGTTTCCAGAGAAACCAGCAACGCATAGACCAGAAACGCCGGCCAGACAAGGCCCTTGAAGAACGCCTTGACGCGCTCCTGGGTTGTGCCGGCGCGCTTGAAGTAATAGACCCATGCGCCGAACATGCCTATGACGTAGACGCCGTCGACGCTGCCGCTTGAACCGCCTGCAGCTGATTTTTGTTGTACTTGATTGGTCATGTTTGCCTCCATCTTTTTCTCCTTGTACTTGTCTAAATATGGCTTCCCGACTGATAACAATCTTCCAGGAAGCTCCCAGCTTCCTGGAAGATGTCCAACTTTCTTTTGGGGTTACTTTACTCTGTCTGAAACCAGAGGACTGGATGAGGTTAGTGGGTTTTGGTAGGGTGCACTTGTCTCAATCGGCGCTGTCGCGCTGGATGGCCGACGCAGCAAGATGAGTCCCAGCCAGGCGAACCAGACGATCTGTGCGAGCCCGAAAACGACTCCCAGGTCGTGGAGCCAGGGCGCGATAGAGATGACGCCCACCGCGCCCACAGCCAGGCCCAGGTAGTTCAACGCCCGCGGCAGTTCGCCCGTTTGCAAAGCCGCCCAGCTCACCAGCAGCATCCATAGCCCGCCCAAAATCTCACCGTTGCCGTTGCCCAACCCCTCGGCCACAGCTTCGATGCCAAGCCAGACGGTGGCAGCCTGCGCCGGGTTCTGGCTAGACAATTGTACAACCGCGTCCAGCCCGGCGTTGAAGACCATGCCGCTGGCAATCAACGCGCCGGCCCAAATCAGCCCCATTGCCGTGGCAACCTGCATGATGGGCCTCGCGCCGGTCTGTAGTCGTTCATAGAGCGCCAGCGCCAGCGTTGCCAGCGACACACCAAAGATCACGTAGGATATCAGCGTGAGCAGGTGCATGCCGGCATAGTTTTCGGTCAGAAAAGCCACCTTTTGGTCTAGCCCAGAGAGGCTGGCATAGTCCACAATGACGAGAAAGTAGACAATCGCCGCCGTATAGGCCGCCGCGCTGTAGAGTGCGGCGACGCCGCCGATCTTCTGAAGATGCTTCATGTTCCGTCTCCTGATGGTATGTGTGTGAAGCGATTTGCGTCGGGATCATCCCTTTGATCGGGCGCGACGCACTGAAGCGAAAGCAGCGGCAGCCCTAGATCCCGCACCTTTTTCAGCAGGCCATGGAGCGCCGCCTGATCCGTCACCGCGCCAGTGAGCAACGTATCGCCGTCCTCGGTCAGCGTGACGCTCATGCCGCCAAACCAATCCGCCCAGGCGCCACTCAGCTGACCTTTGAGGGTGATCTGATAGACCGTCGGGCGGTCTGGATCGTGATGGAAATCGCGTTTGTCTGACATGAGCGCATCCTGTCGTTGCCGGAGGCCGACATCCTTCCGCTAACCTCCTATCAGAGTATACATGGGCGCTGCGTGTCCGTATAGACACTTTGGTGTGGATCGGGGGTGTTGTCTTTGGGGACATGACAGGTGAATGTTGGCGTGTGGTATAATGCCAACGGAGTCGTATCAAGGGCAACAGCAAGGCGTGGCATCGCTGACCTCAAAATGCTGGGGCTGATTGAGGTCGCTGGCTCACCCAAGAAGGGACATTATCAGCTGCGCAGAAGCGTGTAGGCGGTGTTTGATGACGCCTGCTCACTGGAGCGCTGCGCGCCCCGCTTCTTCATAGTGTAGAAGAAGCGCCTCTTGATCTGCGCCAGCAGGCGGACGACCTTTTTGACCGCAACATCCGCGTCAATCCGCCGGGCGCGGTCTGTCTCAATCATTTCTGAATGCACCCATTGGCACTGCGCCATTGCTGATCTGATCGACCGCACCCATCATCTTAAGCGCCAGGATCTGTGCATCGTTCAAGCCCTTGATGCCGGTGATGTTGAGCCGTTCATACGGGCGGTCGCGGCGCAGCGTCCCCACATGATCGCCGCTGTCCATCTGCCAAATCTGGATCGCTCCGTCATCCCCGCAGCTCGCAAGCCAACGACCGTCAGGGCTGGCGCGCAGCGACTGCACCGGCCCGTCGTGCCCTGGTCGCGACAACATGCATTCCCCACTGTGTGGATTCCACCAGCGGACAATGCCGTCGCTGCCCGCGCTGGCCAGGCGGCCGCCGTCCGAGCTCCAGGCAACGCCCGAGACCAGTTCGTTCGGATCAGCGAGTGTGCGCAGCCGCTGCCGGCTCTGCGCGTCCCAAATCATCAATTGGTCGCTGCCGTGGCCCCAACTGCCCGAGGCAAGCCGGGCGCCGTCGGCGCTCCAGGCGAGGGCCGCCACCATGCCGCGATGCCCCACAAGCGTGGCGCGCAGGGAATAGTCGCTGCTGTTCCAGACGAGGATCGAACCTCCCTCGCTTGAAGCAGCGAGATGCCTGGCGTCAGGACTCCATGCCACGCGGCGGATTCTGGGCGGCGCAGCGGATTGCCCAACGCGTTGTAAGGTCTTGGCGTGCATGTCGTAGATAAAGACACCCTCCCGGTGAGTTGCCACAGCCAGGCGTGCGCCATCGGGACTCCACGCGGTTGCGAACAACAGCGCGTCCACCAGTGCAGCATCCCTCACTACCCGCTCACTGGCAGCCTTGGCGACATCCCAGATGCGGATCGTGTTGTCCTCGCTGCAACTCGCCAACCACCTGCCATCAGGGCTCCACGAGACGCCCCAAATAATCGCTTTGTGGCCGCGCAACAGATGAAGCGGAGTATGCTGTGCAACATCCCAGACTGTCACCAACCCATCATTGCCCGCGCTGGCAAGCTGCGCGCCATCCGGACTCCACGCCACATCGGCCACGCTGCGCGCATAACCCTGCCAGTTTCGGATGCACTGACCTGTGGCCACATCCAGCACTTGCATGCCGCCCTCTTCGAAAGCGATATCCAACGTGCTGCTGTCTGGCGAAAAGACCAGCGCGCGCACAGGCGCCATCCTGCCATAAAACGTCGTGCGTTGCTTGCGTCGCTCGATGTCCCAGACCCAGAACGAACGATCCAGCTCGCCCGCCGCCAGATAGCGCCCATCCTGACTCCACACCAGGCCCTCATTGCGCGCCTGAATGGGAATGCTCTCCTGTTGCCTGCCGCTCTGCACGTCCCACAGCCTGGCGCTCCGATCCCAACTCGCGCTGGCCAGTGTTCGACCATCCGGTGAGAACGCCAGTCCCCGCACTGGTGCGCTATGCCCTTCGAGAGTCTGGACCGGCGCGGGCTTGAGCGGGGGCGCATCATCTCCCGTCATTTCCCAAAGGCGGATGCGCGCATCATGTCCCGCAGTGGCCAGCAATTCTCCATTCGGGCTCCAGGAAACACGGAACACCGGACCTGAGTGGTCGCCCAGGATTTGCAGCAAGGCGCCGCTTCCCGCATCCCACAAGTGAATGTGGCCATCAGTTGCGCCGCTCGCCAGGATGCGCCCATCGGGCGAAAAGGCCAATTCCATGATTGCATCCAGCACCGGGCTTGTCCAGAGCAGAGCGCCAGTGGCCACATCCCACAATTTGATCACACCGCTCCATCCGCCCGTGGCAAGGCGCTGCTCATCCGGGCTGAACGACACGGCGCTTACCACCGTGTTATGCGCTCGCCATGTGCGCTGCAATCGTCGCTCCGTGTACAACCACAGTTGGACCTGTCCCTGCCGGTCGCCTCCCGCCCAATATGTGCCATGCCTGCTGAAGGCCATGGCCCAAATCGCGTCGGACACCGTGGTGAACACGACGTCGCGCAGGGTTGCCTGGGCCAAACTCGTGTTGTGCATGTTCACGCCGCGCAAATCTGCATTGCGAATCGAGAGCTGATGCAAATCAAGCGCGGACAAATCGCCGTGCAAAGCGCGCAGCAGCGCCAACAGGTTGGCCGGCGCATACTCCTGGTACTCGTCAGACTGTCCTCGCAGCGGTTCCAGCAGCTCAAGCAAGCGGGATCGAATTGCCGCCGCATCCGCATACGAGGTGCGCAGGCGCACCAAAATCGGAGCGACAATCAACCGAATCTGCGCCTGCCGGATGTATTCCATGGTGTTGGCGAGTTCAAGCCGGTGATCGATCAGGAGATGCAGATGACCGCGTTCGATCTCGCTCACCGCCGCTTCGATCAGGCGCGTCGTTGCGAAGTCCAGCACGACCGATTGAAGGGTGAACGTGCCTTTCACCTGGCCGCGTTCGATCAGCGAGCGGCCGCGCAACGTATCCAACGCCTCCAGAAGCTGCGCGCCGGGCAGCGGTTTGGCGAGCACGTTGGCGATCTGTGGCACGGTTACCGGCTCGCGCAGGACCGCCAGCCACAGCATGATGGTCTCCTCTGCGGCAGAGAGTCGCGCAAACTGTTCTTGCAGCAGATAACGCACGCTGCCATAGATCAACTCACCTTGTTCCAAGAAAGCGCCGATCTGGCCGCCAAACAGATCGGCAATCGTCGGCGCCACGATTTTCAACGCGAATGGATTGCCGCCGTAGCGCTCGATCAGGCGGGCGCGTTCCGCCGGGCTGCCCGTCACTTCTGTTTCTTGCAGCAACAATTCGCAGGCATCCGCATCGAGCTGTCCGAGATGCAACGAGCGCACTGGTGTTCGATGGCCTTCGAGCGGGGCAAGCTCCATGGGCTTCTCGCGGCTGGTGAGCAGCAAGCAGCTGCTGTGTTTGGTTTCAGCCGCGCGGCGCAGCAAGCGTCCATAGCCTTCATAGCCGGGCAGCATGCGTCCGCTGCTTTCCGCCTCTTCCATCACGCTTTCCAGGTTGTCGAGCACCAGTAGGACGCGCCGTGACCGCAGGTATTCAAACAAGAGCGTCAGACGTCGTTCAAGACCGTCCCCGACAATGGTCATCGCTTCGCCCGCCAGGATGCGCAGCAGCTCATCGAGCAGGGGTTCGCAGGCCGGGGCGTCCCGCAGCGAGCGCCAAAGGACGGCATCGAATTGATCCGCGACGCGCTGCATGGCTGTGACCGCGAGCGCCGACTTACCTATGCCGCCCATGCCCAGAATGCTCACCACACGACAGTGTTCTTCCAGCAGCCAGTCGCTCAGGAGCGCGAGCTCGTCTTCGCGTCCGTAGAAGGTCGAGACATCTGGCGCATCTCCCCAGTCCGTGAGCGGCCCCGGCTCGGGCGCTTCCACCTCCACGGGTGGCGCCGGCGGTGATGCAGGCGCCGCAGTCGCCAGGCCATGCTGCTCCAGGAGGCGCTCCAGCCAGATTTCATCCAGGGGCACGCGCACGCGTGCGCCCTGCCACAGGGCGCGGATTTCTTTGGCCTCTTGCCCGCTGTGGAACGCGTTCCGGTGAAGGCAGAACTCGATCAAGTGCTTGAGATGGTGCGGAAAGGGACGGCTGGAGCCGGCTTCCCAACCGACCACGGCCTGGCGCGAGACTCCCAGAAGGTCGGCCAGCCCCGATTGGGTCAGATTGCTTGCGGTGCGGAGAACCAAGATTTGCTCACCGAAACCATAGTCGCGTTCGCGGTATTCAGAGTGGCGCATGGCAACCTGCATCTTTCTTGCTCCTCAGTGCATCGGGATGACAAGCAATGACAAGCGAGGTGTCAAGTCTTGCAGAGTGACTTTCAGGCCAGTCCTCTCTACAATCGTTCTTGAAGAATACACCCAAGCGAGGTGACAACCGTTGAGACGGCTCAGTGAAAGAACCAGCAGCAACGGACGACCGTGACGCATGATAGCACACAGCACCCACTGGGGCAAGAGGAAGTTCCCAAGTTCAGTGCAGGCAACTGCGAGATAATTCACTAAGGAAAAGGAGATTCAACAATGTCAACTCTCATCGTAGTAGGTTTCAGGAAGGACATGTTCCGGGCTTCGAAAGTGCTGAATGAGCTCGTGGACATGAACTATGACTGGACCATCGATCTGGACGATGCCGTCGCCGCCTATCGCGACTATAACGGCAAACTGCGAATCGATGCCAGTTACCAGCTGACGACAGGCGAAGGGGCTGCCCTGGGCGGCTTGTTCGGCTCGTTGGTCGGACTGACGTTGGGCGCGATTGCTGCGCCGGTGACGGCGGGCGCCAGCGCTGCTGTTGCGGCAGGAGTTATGGCGGCCGGGGCCGCCGGTGGAGCGCTGGGCGCTGCGGGCGGCGCCTTGGACGCCAGGTGGTGGAAAGACGACTTCGGCATCCCGGAGGACTTTGTCCAGGATGTGGGCGCGTTGGTGCAGCCCGGCGACTCGGCGATCTTTGCGTTGCTGCGCTCGGCCGATCCGACCCTGGTCGCCGCGGAATTCCGCAACTATGGTGGCGTGGTGCTGTCGACCACGCTTACGCCACAGCAGACGGAGAAAGTGCAGGAGGCGCTGAATGGCAATAACGGACACGCTGTGAGTTAAGCATGAAGCAACCGGTATACTCGATGAAACTAGATCAATCAAAAGGAGAAACAACAATGAAAACATGGACCGAAATGGAAGCGGAGCTGGAACTGGACCTCCGCAAGTGGGCGCAAGCCCTGGATCAGATGGAGGCGGAAGAAGCCGCCAAGAATGCCGAGTTTGAAGCCAAGATCAAGGCCGCCTCGGCAGACGCAAAGGCCAAACTGCAGGCCGAACAAGCCAAGATGCACGCCGACTTTGAAGCCAAGCGCACCAAGCTCCAGCAAGATCTGGAGGAGGCCGATCACAAGCTCGACGCCGCGGTGGAACGTGTGGATGGGGATATGGCGAAAGCCGAAAGCAAGGTCAAGACCGATCTGGAAGCGCAGCGCGCCAGGCTGAACGCGACCCGCGACAAGGTCAACGCACAGCTCAAGGCGATCTACGAAGCTCAGGTGAACCACATCAAGGGCCAGATCGCCGAAATGCAGGCCTGGGCAAGAAGCGCAGACGAGAAAGTCAACGCCAAGGTCAGCGCAGACCTCGAGACCCTGCGGCAGAAGGCGACAGAGGTGGAGCAGCGCATCCGGCGTACTCACGCAGAGAACGTGGCGGCGTGGAACGAGGACAAAGCCAGAGTCAAGCGCGCGATCGCCGACCTCAAGGAAGGGCGCGATAAGGCCCGTGCAGACCTCGCACAAGGACGCGAAAAGGCCAAGGCGGAGTTCAAGCAGGCGGCCTGACCCCACGACCGTGACTGCACTGAGAACCGATTGCAGGAAAGACAGGACTTGTCAAAGTATCACTTCCAACCTTGCAGGCAGCTCCGAGCTGCCTGCAAGGTTGGAAACGGAAAGTCATTGTTAGACGGCTACATCATCTTAGCGGGATGCGATTGGCCTCCTGCTTCACAAAAAAACAACTTCACGGAGGTGGAACATGTTGGACGTATTGACTCAGAAATGGTGGGCGGTGGCGTTGCGCGGTATTCTCGCCATCGTGTTCGGCATCGTGGCGTTGGCCTTTCCAGGTGAGACACTGGTTTCGCTGGCGGTAGTGTTCGGGGCGTATGCCTTTGTCAGCGGCGTGTTCGCCATCATTGCGGCGTTTGGGATCGGTGGACGGGACGGCGTGTGGTATGTCCTCGATGGGATTCTCGGGATTGCAATCGGTCTCGCGGCGTTCTTCTTTCCCGGCATTGCGGCTCAGACCCTGGTCTTTCTTGTCGGCTTGTGGGCCATCTTGATGGGGATCGTTGAAGTCATCGCCGGGTTTGAACTCCCCATTCAGCGAGACTGGCTGTTGGTAATCGCCGGGATTGCCTCAATTATCTTTGGCGTGCTGGTGTTTATCTCTCCGGTAAGCGGCGCGCTGGCCGTTGCCTGGACAACCGGCGTTTATGCCCTGGTGTATGGCGCGAGTATGCTCGCCTTTGGCATTCGCTTGCGCGGGTTGCGCGGCAAGCTTGTGACCGTAGCGGCATGACATTCAATAGAACTTATCAAATCAAGGAGATATGAAGATGGCTACCATGTTCGAGAAGGTTGAGGATCAGATGATCCGGGATCAGGCGGAGTTCGACGTCGACATGAAGCGCCTGGAAGAAGATTGGGTGAACGAGAACCAGGAAGCGAAGGCGGCGCTCAAGGCCGAAATGGACGAACTGAAGGCAAAGGCGCAGGCGGCCCAGGCCAAGGTCAAGGCGGAAATGGAACGTCTGCACAACGAGACCGATGCCAAGATCGGCGCACTGAAGGAGCAACTGAAGCAGGCCACCGACAGCCGGAAGGCGGAGATCGAGAAGCACATTGCCGAGGCCAAGGCTGCGTACGAAGCGCAAAAGGCGAAGATCGAGAAGGAGGTCGCTGCGGCCAAGGCCGAGTATGAGGCTGAGAAAGCAGAGATCGAGAAAACTATCGCCGAGCTTGAGGCAGAGGAAGCCGCGTGGTTGGCCGAGCTTGAGGCCGAGTCCAAGGCCCGGAACGCGGAGGTCGAGAAGCGCGCCGCCGAGTTGAAGGCCCAGAAGGAAGCGCGGAAGGCAGAGAACCAGAAGCGCATCGCCGTGCGCAAGGCAAAGACCGAAGCGCGCAAGGCAAAGCTGGCGCAGGCCGGCGCCCTGATCAAGGAAGGGCTGCGTCCCTGAGGCCTGAAAGCGCAGCGGCGCTGACGGGGCATGGCGAACCCAAGGCGTTCGATGCCAACTGGGTTCCCCAGCCCCGCCGCTGCCCTGTGGAGTGGTTGGATCGGCGCCCGCACTCTGCCGGCGCTTTTCGTCTGCATCGAGTCCACGCCATCGTAAATGAGACCAGGAGCATCCCATGAGCACATTTTCACCGCAGCGCTCGAAGCGCCATCGCCAGCGATATCAAGAGATCGCTGAGGTCTTCCTGCGCCACGGGTTTGGCTATCTGTTCAAGAACCTCGGACCCGAATGGGCGCCGCTGCGCCGCTCATCCAAGTCGGCCGACCAACCTGCTGCAGCGGTGGCGGAGCAGGATTTGCCGACCCATTTCAGGCAGGCGCTGGAAGAGCTGGGTCCGACTTTCGTGAAGCTCGGCCAGGTTCTTTCCACACGCCCCGACTTGCTGCCTCCGGCCTACGTTGCCGAACTGAGCAAGCTGCAGGATTCGGTGCCGCCCGCACCCTGGGAGGCCATACGGGACGTGATCACCCAGGAGCTTGGGCGCCCACCGGAGGAAGTCTTCGCCTCCGTCGACCCCAAACCACTCGGGGCGGCCTCCCTGGGCCAGGTCTATGCTGCCACGCTGGCCGACGGCGCCGAGGTGGTCATCAAAGTGCAGCGGCCCAACATCCAGCCAACGATTGCGACTGACCTTGAAATCTTGCAGTCGCTTGCGCCAGCGGCCCAGCGCACCCCCGATGGGCAGGTTCATGACTTTGTCGCCGAAGCTGACGACTTTGCCCACACTCTGAACAACGAACTGGACTATCGCCTGGAAGGGCGCAATGCAGATCGCTTTCGGGCCAATTTCGCCAATGAGCCTCACATCCATGTGCCGCGTGTGTACTGGGAATACACCACGTCGCGTATCCTGGTGTTGGAGCGCATCAAGGGCATCAAGATCGACGACATCAAGGCTCTGGATGAGGCCGGCGTTGATCGTCATCAGGTGGCCGAGCACGCCGCTCGTATGATTCTCAAGGCAGTGTTGGAGGATGGCTTTTTCCAGGCAGACCCTCACCCAGGCAATTTCGTCGTGATGCCGGGCGAGGTGATCGGCGTCATGGACTTCGGCAAGATGGGATATCTCAGAGATAGAGACCGCTACAATGCGATCGGTTTCTATATCAGCCTGGTCTCTCTGGACGCCGATGGCATTGTTGACGTGCTCATCCGCATGGGAGCAGCCGATAGCGAGATAGACCGTACGTCTCTGTCGCGGGACATTGAACGTGTATTGTCCAATTACCACAACGTGTTGATCGGAGAAATTCGCATCCAGGAGTTGGATGTGGCGTTCATGCCGATCATTAGTCGCTATCGCTTGCACGTACCGCCGAATTTCGTACTCCTGGTGCAGACGTTGGCGATGATGCAGGGCGTTGCGATGACACTGGACCCGAAGTTTGACATCTGGGGTTTTTCCGAGCCTTATGTACGACAAGTGTCCTGGCGCCTGGCGCTGCCGCGGCATGGCTGGGGCCAAAGTCTGCTCCGTCAGGGACAGGAGTGGAGCGACCTGATTTCCAATCTGCCGCGCATCGGGAACCGTCTGATCGAAAAGGCCGGGCGCGGGGGGCTGCTTCAGATCGGGCTGAAAGACACCGACGCGATCATGAAGCAGGTGGACCGCCTGACGACCCGGTTGGCCCTGAGCCTGCTGCTTGCCGCGCTTACCGTCAGCCTGGCTCTGGTTGTGCCGCTGGCGACGGAAGGCAGCCCGCTGCAGACGCTGGTGACCATTGGCTTTGCCATGGCGGTCGGACTGATCATCTGGCTGTTTGTTTCGATCCTCAAGGGCGCACGCTGAGAACCGTCCACGTGCTTGCACAGGCTCAGCTTTCGCGCCATCAACCGCTAGGCCGGAGTCGCCGGTGTGAATGTCAGGTTGACGCCGACTGCGCGCAGGATTGCAAGAAGGGTGGAGAGCGTCGGATTGCCCTCTTGTCAAGAAGCTCAGCCGCTTCGCTCACGCAGAGTGGATGCTCGGGCTACAACAGCCCCAACTCCCTTGCCCGCGCCACGGCCTCGGTGCGGCGCTGCACGTCCAGCTTCTCGAAGATGCGCCGATTGTGCCCCTTCACTGTGTCCAGCGCGAGAAATAGCCGCTCGCCGATCTCCTGATTTGAGAAGCCCTGGGCAACCAGACGCAGCACCTCCAGCTCGCGCGCGCTCAGCGGCTCGACGAGGGCATGGCCGGCGCGCTCGTCCAACTTGTGGGGCTGTTCCCGACGTTCTGCGGCAAAGGCGGCCAGCAGTCTGCCCGTGTAGTCCGGCAAGATGCGGCGCGCGGCCACGCTGATGAGCAGCGTCTCCATGGCCGGTCCCTCGTCCACAAAGGTGCGGACAAAGCCGCCTGGCTCGGCCAGCGTCAGCGCCTCGACCAGCAGACGAACGGCCGCGTCCTTCTCTCCCAACGCTTGATGGGCAAGCGCCTCCAGGACCATTGCCTTGAGCCGTTCATCCGCCCAATCTCTGGCTTCGGCCGTACGCCGCCATTGCGCAGTTGTGGTCAGGGCTGCCGTCGGCTGGCCCTGGGCCAGGTGGACGCGCGCCATGCTGAGGGGAAGATCGTGCGACTGCACTGCTTGCGCGGCGGCAGTCAGGTTGCCTTGTTGAAGGAACAACAACACGCGCACTGCGGCTATTTCGGGCAGTTGCATCGCAAAGCCTTGCTGCTGCGCGGCCTGTTCGGCCTGGGCCAGCAGGATGGCTGCGCCGGCTGCGTCGCCCTGAACCAGCTTCAGGCGGGCAAGAAATCGCAGGCAAACTACGAACCTGTCGGTGTTCTCGATTTGTCGCGCCAGCGGCGCACTGAGCTGTCCGTGGTGTTGCGCGTTCTCCAGGTCATTCCACTCATAGAAAAGCATCGCCAGGTTGAGATGGGCGTCGCAGGCTGGCGGGCGCGGCGGATCCCCTGCCAGTTCCAGCGCATGGCAACAGGTCTGAAGGGCCGAGTGCAGTTGATTGTCCACCAGATCGAGACGAGCGAGGCCGATGGCAGCCATCATAGCGATGACGATATGTCCGATCGCCTGGCAGCTCGCCAGGGCTTCCGTGTACGCCTGACGCGCGGCGGCGCGCTCGCCCCGCAGGTAGTGGGCGTAGCCCAATGCCCAGGTGATGGAGGCGCGCACAGGCGCGTTGGCCGGATGGAGATGCTCCAACGCACGGTGCGCTTGAGAGATGATGCGCTCTGCGTCGTGTTGGGTGACGGCCACCGTGACCCGCAGCGAGGCGATGCGACCGATCAGGTCGCGCGTTCGTTCGTTCAGCGGGGCGCCCTGGAGGGCGATTTCGGCGGCGCGCGCCTTCTCTTCGACGCCGACCACCTGGCCGATGATGAGCAGGGCCGAGGCATAGGCCACCCACAAGGCGGGGTGGGCATCCAACACTGCGTTGGGCAGCGTCGCCAGCCAGTGGAGAATGGGCGTCGCCCCGCCGCGAAATTGCAGCGGCATCCCCTTGCCTTCCATCAGCCGTTCGGCGCGCTCTATGTCATGCGCAGCGGTCGCGTGGTGAAACGCCTCCAATTCCAGGCCGTTTTCTTCAAACCATGCGCTGGCGCGCAGGTGGAGGTCCGCTATGCTGTCCGGCTGCTGTTGGCTCAGACGCTGGCGCAGCAACTCGCCAAAGAGATGGTGATAACGCACCCAGCGCCGTTCATTGTCCAGAGGTACGATGAAAAGATTGGCGCGTTCCAGATAGGCCAGGACTTCTTGGCCTTGGTGGCCCCCCACCACCGCATCGCACAACGGACCGCACAACCGGTTGAGGATGGATGTACGGAGCAGAAAACGGTGGACGCCGGCGGGTTGCCGCTGTAGCACTTCCTCCATCAGGTAATCCAGTACGAAGCGATGGCTCCCGCTGAATCCGGCGATAAAGCCAGCTGTATCGTCGCGCTCCTGCATGGAGAGCGCCGCCAGGTGCAGGCCGGCGATCCAGCCTTCCGTGCGGTTTTCCAAAGCAGCCACCTCGCCAGCCGCGAGCTTCAGACCCATCACCTGGTTGAGAAATTCAGCGGCCTCGGCGGGTGTGAAACGCAGGTCGGCCGCGCGTACCTCGACGAGCTGACCGCGGGCGCGTAGACGAGCCAGGGGCAGTGGCGGGTCCTCGCGACTGGCTATGACCAGGTGCAACTGAGGAGGCAAATGGTCGAGGAGAAAGGCGAGCGCGTGATCCACGGCCGGCGCGTCGATGGCGTGGTAATCGTCGAGGACAAAGAGAAATAGGGCGTCCGTCGCAGCCACGTCATTGAGGAGGGATGTCAAAACGGCTTCAGGCGACGGCGGCTGAGGCGCCGCCAGCCCGGCCAACAACCCCTGTCCCACATGGGGGGCAACGGTTTGCAACGCGGCCACCAGGTAAGTCAAAAAACGGGTTGGGTCGCTGTCGCCTCCATCCAGCGACAGCCAGGCCGCCTTCACTCCCGGCCCCGCCTGCTGGGTGGGAGCAGGCATCTGGATGGCAGCGACCCACTCGCTGACCAGGGTGGTCTTGCCAAAGCCGGCCGCGGCGGAGACGAGCGTCAGCTTGCGGCCAAAGCCCTGACCCTGGCGCAGCCCTTCATTCAGCCGCGCAATCAGGCGCGAGCGATGAACCACTTTGGCCCGCGTGGGAGGAACATAGAGTTTTGTGGTCAGGATCGGCGTGGCCATCGGTCTGTCGTGTTCAACGGCTGTCGTTTCAGGGCGCGGCCATTAGTATAGCTTACGACCTTGCCGATCCATGAATGCATTGAGTGTTCTCGCCGATAACCAGCCTGACTCTGGCCCCGATCAGCCCCTCGCTGATGGCGGATTGTAGCGGCGGAACTTTTTGCGGCTCAACCGGATCTTGTGTGGTTACGCGCCGGGGACGGGCAGGCCCGCATGTGCTCAGCCAGATCGCTTCCCGCCCGTCCCCGGTGCGTGAGACGCGACCACCTGATAGACAACACAAATAGACTTCGTACATTGCGTAGGTGCGGCGCGTAGCCGCGCGTCTCTGGTCAACCACGATTGTGCGGTTCGTAACCGCACCTACGGTTGTATGATCTTTATTTGTCGCGTCTATGAATTCCGGTTGACCCACTTTTGCGGCCATTCGTGATAGTGGAGTTGTGCGCATTGATAGGCAACCGCCCCGCCGTGGGTCGCCTCGCGTATGAAGCCAGCGTTGTATCGACTGGCCGCGACCGCTATGGCTGACCACGCGCATGGCTTTGCCGCAGGGGATGAAGTCATTGACGACAGAGGGACCGAGAGGACCGGCCCCGAACACGACGATCGGTGTTTGTCAGTCCCCAATGTTGACGAATAGAAAGCAAGTGGAGGCTTCATGATGCCTCACCCGTCCCTTACATTTGCCCCAGTAACTGTTCCACCGCTGTCTCGGCGAAGAGCGGGTCATTGATATTGCAGTCGAGTTCGAGCACCGGGATGCCGGGGCGCAGATTGGTCTTGATGGCGTCGTAACACGCGGCGTCTGCCTCCGGGTCCCAGAAGGCGCCGCCTGGACTGTCCAGCTGCGAAACGCCCCGTAGCGGCAGCAAGATCGTCACTGGGCCGATTGAAGCGTTGGCCGCGCGGGCGATCATCTCGCCGATGCGCCGGTTCTCGTCTACATTGGTGCGCAGCAGCGTAACGTTGGGGTTCCACTCGTAGAGTTTGCGCCCCCGGTAGTGTTCGGGCACAGTGTTCAGCGCCCAGAAGTTCGCCATGTCCACACAACCGGGCGCCAACACGGTGGGCGCGCCCGACCGCGCCGCGGCCATCAGGCGATCCGGCCCGGCGCTGAGGAGGCCGCCGCACACCTCGTCGGCCAGCTCGGTGGTGGTCAGGTCGAGATTGCCCGCGGCGTAGCCATCGGCCAGGAGCGTCTCCATGGTGCGTCCTCCTGTCCCGGTTGCGTGAAAGACCAGCACCTCATAGCCTCTCTGCTCCAGAAGACTCCTGGCATGGGTGATGCAGGGTGTAGTGTTGCCAAACATGCTGGCGGTGATGATAGGCTTGTCTTCGTCGCCGATCGGCGCTGCGCCGCGCGCCATGCCCACGATGGCGTTGGCCGCGTTGGCGTAGATGCGCCGGCTGATACGGTTGACGCCGGCCACATCCACCACCGACGGCAGCACGGCGATGTCCCGCTCGGCCACATAGGGCTTGATGTCGCCGGCCGCGACGGTGGAGACCAGCAACTTGGGCACGCCCATAGGCAGGGCGCGCATGGCCGCCGACGCGATGGCCGTGCCGCCGCTGCCCGCCAACGCCAGAACACCGCCCACCCTGCCCTGGCGGTGCAGGTCGCTGACGACGGCGGCCAGCCCGGCGCTCATGACGCGCATGGCCTCGGTCTTGTCCTTTGCGGCGCGCAGCTCGTCGAGGGGCTTGCCGCCGGCGCGGGCCACCGCCGCGTTGTCGATGTCCACGGGGATCGTCGGCTCGCCCAGCACGCCGAAATCGACCAGGATCGTCGGCGCGCCCTGGTCGTGGATCAGGCGGCGCACGAAATCATAATCAGGGCTTTTTGTGTCCAGCGCACCGACCAGGACAATGGGTTGGGACATGGCGATGCTCCATGTTTACGGTTTGTGATTATGAGCGATGAACCATCAACCATTTGCCCTCGCATCGCACTTGGGGCAAAGATGGCGACTGTGCATTCGAGTACGAGTACGATCTACAGCACGCGATCCACGAACTCTCGATTATGCACTGTGACCGGCACGTTCATCAATTCCAACACGCCGCGAGCGGTGTGCTCGGAGAGGCGACGGAAGGCTTCTTCGCCCTTCTCTTTGGTTGCGCGCAGGGGGTTGCCGATGGTGCCGCTCTCGATGAATTCGTGGTGATCCATGGGAAAGGTGAAGTACTTGTAGCCTTCAAACTCTACGTCAGGCATGCCGTCTTTTTTGCCAAAAGTGCCGGGCAGGAAGTCGGGAATGTGCGCTTTGGTAAAGCCGGCGCGCTCCATGCGCACGTAACGGCTGTCCCAGGCCAGGTCTTGCGAAGTCTCCAGCTCGCTGGCGTGCCAACCGGGGGTTTCTTCCGCCGGATTCTCCATTAGCCCGGCCAGGATGCCCACGTAGTTTTCCATGTAAGGTTTGACAAAGCTGATGAGCGCGCCGGTCTCATAGCGCAGTTTGCGTAGCACCGGGTCGACCACCTTGACATTGGAGCCGTGGCCGTTGATGAAGACCAGACGGTTGAAGCCGTGGTGGATCAGGCTGCGCGCCACATCGTGCATCACTGCCAGCAGCGTGGAGCTGCGTACGGTGATGGTGCCGCGCCCCAGCCCCGGCTCGTGCATGTGTTGGGGCGAGTAGCCCATCCAGATGGGCGGCGTGTGGAGCACGCCGATCATCTGGGCCACGCGTTTGGCGATCTCGACGCAGGTGATGGTGTCAGTGTAGATGGGCAGGTGGGGGCCGTGCTGCTCGAAGCTCGCCATGGGGATGAGGATCAGGTCCTTGACCTTCAGATACTCCTGCACATCGACAAAGCTCAGGTTGCCAATGTCCCAGGAGAGAAATTTAGCGCGGAATTCTTCGTCGCCGCGGGTCAGATGCGGCAACTCTTTGTAATCACGACCGTTGTCGGCAATCATTTCTATTGGCTCTCTTTCATCAATTCAATGAACAACTCGGCAACCTCGACGCCAAAGGCCGGCTCGTTGACGTGGCGCGCAAAGGTGCGAATGGGGATGTCGTCCCGCAGCTCACGGCGCACGGTCTCCAGAAAGGCGGCGTCGGCTTCGGGGTTCCAGAAGACGCCGCCCGGATAGTTCGGGATCGACAACCCCTGGGTAGGAACGGCGACCACCACCGGCGCACGCGCCAGGTTCAGCCGTTGGGCAAAAATGTGACCCAGTTCGACCATCTCCTGGTGGCTGGCGCGCACCAGGGTGTACTCCGGGTTATGGTCATAGACAGGCCGTCCGTGGAGCGCCGGCGGGATATGGCCGGCATGGAAGACGCTGAAGTCGATGCAACCCGGAACCACAACCTGGGGGACTCCGGCCAGCCCGACGCGTTTGAGGCGATCCGGCCCGCCGTCGTGGATGCCGCCGGTCATGGGGTCGTAGATTTCGTTGGTGGTGAAATCGATCACGCCTACGAAGTAGCCAGCCTCGGCCAGCTCTTCCATAGCCGGGCCGCCCACGCCGTTGGAGTGAAAGACGACGGCTTCGTAGCCAGTCGCGGCCAGGCGGTCCCGCAGCGACATTACGGCTTTGGTCGTGTTGCCCAGCATGGTCACAGCCACGGAACGGCTGGCCGGGTCGGGCGGCGGCAGGACATGGCCGTGCTCGACCATGCCCTTGAGCGCCGCAGCCACGTTGTCGAAGACCGTCGTTGCAATGGAGTTCAGCCCCAGGATGTCCACCACCGAGTGCATGACAATGATGTCGCTGGCGCCCACCATGGGGTCGAAATAGTGCTTGCCAGAGGCAATGGGCGAAACCAGGAACTTGGGGACGCCCAGAGGCAACTGCATCATCGTTGCCGCGCCCATGACCGCGCCCTCTGCGCCGCCCATGCTCACCACGCCGCTGACCAGGCCCGCCCGATAGCGGTCGAGAATGACTTTCTTGAGCGCGTCGCGCATGCCGGCCACTGCGCGCCCGCGGCTGCCGGCGTTGCGCAACGTCTCGATGGATGTTCCGCCGGCCGCGGCAGCCTGAGCGCGGTTGATGTCCCGCTGCGGGTCAAGGACGATGTCCACCGGCTCGCCCAGAATGCCCGAATCGACCACCGTGGTCGCTACATCCAGCGCATTTAGCCGATCCCGCAGATAGGCGATCTCCGCGCCTTTGGTGTCCAGCGTGCCGATGATGTGTACAGATGCGGTCATGAATCCCCATAATCCTTGAAACTTTCTACGTGACGCTACTTGATCAACGGCAGCAACACCGCCGCGCAGCGCCCCACCAGCCAGTCGTAGAATTCCTCGCTCAGGAGGCTGGAGCCGTGGTCCTCGATAAATTTGAGTTGCTCTGGGCTGATGTTGACCGGGTGCTTCTCGATGGCGTTGGGGAAGGGATTGGCGGGTGTGCGGTCGACCGGCGCGACAAACTCGACCGTCAGCGCGCCGTCGTAGCCAATTTCCTTGAGCGTGCGCACGATGGCCGCCCAGTTGAGCGCCCCCATGCCACAAGCCAGCCGGTTGTTGTCCGCCACGTGAAAATCGAACAGACGGCGGCCTGCTCTGCGAATGGCAGCCAGCATGTCATCTTCCTCGATGTTCATGTGGAAGGCGTCCAGACAGACGCCGCAGTCGGGGCCAACAGCCTCGGCCAGCGCCAATGCCTGGTCGGCCCGGCTGATGAAGTAGGTCTCGAAGCGATTGAGCGGCTCCAATGCCAGGCGCACGCCTTCTCGTTGGCCGTGGGCGTAGGCTTCTTTCAGCCCTTCCACGGCCCACTGCCACTCCTTTTCCGGCGTGGAATCGGCGTTGACCTTGCCCACGGTGCCGGGCACGATGGTGATC
The DNA here is from genome assembly GCA_964560495.1 of uncultured Caldilineaceae bacterium. GTDB lineage: Bacteria > Chloroflexota > Anaerolineae > Caldilineales > Caldilineaceae > UBA5069. Next base: position 18,652 of record CAZLMM010000007.1, on the reverse strand, counting down.
TCCTCGCCGTCGAGCTCCTTGACCATGGTGATGCAGTCTTTGACGTATTTGAGCGTGCGGGCGCGGGTGGCTTCATCTGCGGATGGGAAGTTGAGACCGGCGAACATGAGCGTCACCGACCCCCAGCAACGCAGCCCATAATCGTCGAGCAGCTTGCGCACGTGCTTCGTGTCGTACTTATCCGGCTCGCCGCCGATTTCGATGCTTTCGTAGCCATACTTGGCCAGGCGAGCGATGGTCACCTCCACAGGCTCGGCGCGCATCCAATTGTGCATAGACAGGTGCATAGAGACTCCTCCTCAATTCAAAATGTTTGATGGTGAACGGTTAACTGCGAATGGTTGTTTTACCGGACAACCTGCTGCGCCAGCAACTCGAACAGCCCGACCACCCGCACACCGTGACGCGGGGCGAGACGCTCCAACAGGGCCAGATCGCCCGGCGCCTCGTTGACCACTAGCTCGGCCCCGACGTTGCGCGCATCCTCCAGCCGGGCGTTAGCCAACATCATCGCCAGATGGGGCATGGTGTATTGCAGCGCGGTCGAGCCAGAGGGATGGGCCCGTTCGCGCGACCAGAACAACTCACGCGCCGGGCTGGCCATGATCTGTGCGAGCAGCCGACGCGGGCCGGCGGCGCGACCAGGGATGCGCACGGCGTGGGTGGGATCCAGGTAGGCGTAGGACGCTTCGTCCGGCAGCCTGGCAAAGCCCAACCGCCCCTCTTGCGCCTGTGCGTCCAGAAACGCTGTGACCTCCTCCACGACCACGCCGTCGGGCAGCGCAAGTCCCAGGCGATCCTGGTAGAGCTGCCCCAAGGTATGGCAGTCGCCCGGCGTCAAGGTGAGCAACTGGCGACACTTGCTGGCGCTGATCTCGTCCAGATTGGCCTGCGCCAGGCTGCGCGCCGTATCAGGGAAGCCCAGGGAGCTAGGGAGATAGCCGCTGTTGCGCCCGCGTCCAACCACAACCGGCGTCACGCCGGCTGTGGTCAACAGCGCAAGCGCAGCCTCCACTGCCGCCGGACGACCAAAGTGCGCATCGTCGCCGACGAAGAGGGCGATCTCGCCTTGCGCCGGAGCGCGTTCGGGCAAGGGCTGACCGTAGGCGTTGCCCCATTTCTTGAGCGTCTCGGCCAGGACGTAGGCTTTCTGCGGCGCGAGACCGCGGGCGACCACCTGAGCGCGCGCCGCGGCGATGGCGTCGGGCAGGGGTTGATCCGTGACGCAGTGGGCGCGGCAGGTTCCGCAATCGGCGCAGTGATAGAGCGCGGCGACCGTCTCACTGTTCCAGGTGAGCAGGTCACGCTGCACCGAGGCGATGGTCAACGCCCAGCCGTGGGGAGTCAGGGTCTCCAGCTTGGTCACGTGCCCCACAGGACAGACGTGACGACACATGAGGCAATAGCGGCAGTTTTCTGTGGTGGAGATTGGCGTGACTGATTGCATGATGGGTTTGTCGGTAAATGGAGATTGGAGATCAGAGATTGGAGATTGAGCGAGCAATCTCCAATCTCTATTCTCCAATCTTTTTCTCTTTCTAAAATCCTGTTTTGCCAGGGTTCATGATGCCGTTGGGGTCGATGGTCTGCTTGAGCCGCGTCAGGAACGGCCAGGCTGCGCCATATTGACGCCGCATGAAGCGCGCCAATTTCAGCCCCACACCGTGATGCTCATTGACCATGCCGCCGTTCTCCATCACTGCCGTCATGGCTGCGTTCCATACCCGGTTGTGCAGGCGCAGGGCTTCCTCGGCGTCCTGGGGCGGCTCCTCGATGACAAAGCGCGAGTAGAGCATGGAGCCCCAGTGAAACCAGTGGGAGAAGTGGCCGGTGAACTTGATCTTCCACTCGCCAAAGCCCTCTTCCACGGCCTTCTTCTCAGCCCAGTAGATGCGCTCGATCTTGTCATAGGTGCTCACGGTCTCGGTGGTGCCGTACATCCACGGCAGCTTGAGGCTTTTGGGCGGATAATAGAAATCATAACGATGCTCCCACCAACGTTCACCCGGCCCGCGCCCCAGGTCTTGGCCGCCCAGGTCGGCAACGATAGACATGGCTTTTTGCTCTTGCAGCGCCGCGATGTCCGGGTCGCCATCGAAGCCGATGACCATGTATGCCCCGTGGAAATCATACTCCAGGACATTGCGCACATGGGACGCGGTCGATTCCGGGTCGTAGAGGCGCACCACCATGGGCTGAAGCCGGCGGGTCATGATGCGGCGACCGGCTTCCAGCGCGTTGCTCAGGCTGTCGAAGAGCACGGCGCGCAGCAACCGCGCCTCGGGCAGATAGTCCACTTGCAAGGTGGCCTCGGTGATGACGCCAAAGGTTCCTTCCGAGCCGAGGAACAGGGGCGGCCAGTCTGGGCCGGCCGCGTGTTGGGGCACAGGCGCCGTGCGGATCACCTCGCCGGTGGGCAGGACGACCTGCATGGCCAGAACCATGTCTTCGATCTTGCCATATTTGGTGCTGATGGTGCCGCTGCCGCGCGGCGCAAGATAGCCGCCGACGGTGGCGCAGTTGGCCGACGCCGGGTAGTGGGGAAGCATCAACCCGCGCTCATTGAGCGCCCACTCCAACTGCTGGCCGATAACGCCGGCCTGCGCAGTCACCGAGAGCGAGACTTCGTCGATGGCGAGGATGCGGTCCAGGCGCTTCAGGTCCAGGATGATCCCGCCGTGGATGGGTGCTGCGCCGCCCTGGGTGCCCGAGCCGCCGCCCCACGGCACAACGGGCAGGCGGTGTTTGTTGGCCAGGATCAACAGCTCGGAGATCTGCTCCACCGTGGCCGGATGGACGATATAGTCGGGCGTGGGCAATCGACGACCGCGGTCGAGCCACATCTGGGGCATCCATGACCAGTCGGTGGAGTAGATGAGCCGCGAGGTCTCGTCGCAGCGCACGTATTCCGGGCCGACGATCTCCTCGATCTCGCTGCGGATCATCTCGAAGTTGAAGCGGGCGTGTTCCATCCTATTCCTCGTAGATCATCTGGCGTTTGGGCTGGACGTGGCTCCACAGGATGAACCACAGGGTCGAGACAAAGAGAACGACGAAACCCACCGGATAGAGGGCAAAGACCCAGGGCTGAAAGATGCCGAAGACGCCAAAGAGGATGCCGAAGATGACCACCCCCTCAATGATCCGGTAGGGACGCCCTGCGATCCTGCCGCTGAGGACGCTGCTGGCGAACTGGATGCTGGCGATGAAGATGAGCACGATGGCGACGAAGATGAGGATGAAAGGCAGCGCGCTCAACAGCACGTTTCTCGCCAGTTGCTCCGGCGGGATGGTCGCGGTAATGTAGTAATTGGCAGAAACGCCCAGAATCACCAGGATTGCGCTGATGATCACCAATGGCATGTTCACCCGCAGGCGTTGTTTTGGCATGACATCAATACCTCACATCCACGATCCGCCTGCTCATGGCCGATTCCTCCACTGCGTCGCAGACCACCGCGGCCCGGTAGCCATCCTCGAAGGTGGCGCCGTGGGGACCCACGGGTTTGTCATTGACGATGCAGTCGAGCAGGTGGCTGATCTCGTGGATGAAGGTGTGTTCCCAGCCGATCATGTGACCTTGCGGCCACCAATACTGCCACCAGGGATGATAGCCTTCGCTGACTAGCACTGTGCGGAAGCCCTGAGTCTCTTTGGGCTGGTCTCCCACCCAGAAGACCTCCATCTCATTCATACGCTCCAGATTGAAGCGGACGCTGCCTTTCTCGCCGTTGATCTCGAAGCAGTTGGAATTCTTGTGGCCGCCGGCAAAACGCGTCGCCTCCAGCGTGCCCACCGCGCCGTTTTCGAACTCTACTGCGGCCACAAACGCGTCGTCCACATCCACCTTGCCCATCGTCCCGTCGCCCCAGGGTCGCTCAGGGATGAAGGTCTTGGTCAGCGCGGCCACACTGCTGAAGCCGCCCACCAAGTAGTGGGCCAGATCGATGATGTGTGCACCCAGGTCGCCCAGGGAACCGCTGCCGGCGACCTTCTTCTGTAAGCGCCAAATCATAGGCATGTTGTAGTGGGGCATGATCCACTCTTGCAGATAGACTGCGCGGAAGTGATAGATGCGCCCCAGCGCGCCCGACTCGATCAGGTAGCGGATCTGACGCACAGCCGGTACGAAACGATAGTTGAAAGCCACCATGTGTTTGATGCCGGCCTTCTCCACGCCATCCCACATCTCTTTGGACTCGGCAGCCGTGCGACCCAGGGGCTTCTCGCACAAGACGTGCTTGCCCAACTGGGCAGCCAGCAAGGAAGGCTCCAGGTGCGCGTCGTTGGGTCCGCCGTTATCCAACAGCTGCACATCCGGGTCTTCCACCAGGGCGCGCCAGTCGGTGTAGTATTTCTCGTAGCCGAAGCGCCGGGCCGCTACCGAAACAGCCTCTTCATTGCGCCCGGCAATCGCCACCATGCGCGGAATCGCTGGCGGCGGGTAGATCATGTAGGGGATGGTCTTGAACGCGTTGCTGTGCGCTTTGCCCATGAAGGCGTAGCCCAGCATGCCGACGCCGACGACCGGCGCTTCTTCTTCGGCGCCAGCCGCAGCCATTGTCGTAAAACCAGTGGATTCGCTCATTTTTGCCTCCAAAAAAGTTGATGTAGGTGCGATTCTCAATCGCACATGTCTGCTGTTCGTGCGACTGCGAGCCGCACCTACGATTGCCTGCGCGATAGGTGCGATTCTCAATCGCACATGTTTGCTGTGTTCGTGCGGCTGCAAGCCGCGCCTATGATTCACCTTGGCGGTGAAGGATTCGATGACCACCAGCCTATCGTAACCAGCGGCCATCAACCCTTGCCCCACATCGCCCTCGGCAACGCTGTCCAACAGCGCCGAAGACAAAGCGTCTACACTGCTACATCAGGCTTTGGCGCGACGAGCAAGTCGCTCTCCCAAGCCTGGGCATACAAAACATCTCAGGCGAGCCGCCGTCCGTCGGCGCCAAAGCAATGCAGTCGATCCTCTTTGATGCCAAACCGCACATTCTCGCCGACGCGCACGTTGCTGATCCCCTGGTGCAGGCTGAGCAACGTCTGGCTGCCTGAACGAATGTGGATGATCGTCTCTACACCCAGGGGTTCGGTAAGGATCACCTGCCCGACGCAGTCACCCTGGTCGTTGAGCGTAATGTCCTCGGGGCGAATACCCACCTGAATCCGCCCTGGCGGGCTGTCATGGGAAGGAGCGTGCAAGCGCAGCTCGCTTCCTTCGATGGCAATGCCGCCGTTCTCCTGGCGAGCATCCAACAGGTTGATGCGCGGCGCTCCGACCAGCGTCGCCACAAAAGTCGTGACGGGTCGATCATAGATATCGTCGGGCGAGCCAATCTGGATGATGCGCCCCTTGTCTAGCACTGCAATGCGGTCGGCCATGGTCAACGCCTCGATCTGGTCGTGGGTGACGAAGATGGTCGTGTCGCCCTGGGTCTTTTGCAGATGTTGCAGCTCGATGCGCAGCGCCTCGCGCAGTTTGGCGTCCAGGTTGGAAAGCGGCTCATCCATCAAGAAGACCCGTGGGTTGCGCACGATGGCGCGGCCAATGGCCACGCGTTGCATCTCGCCGCCCGACAGACGCGCAGTCTTGCGCCCCAGCAGGTGGCTGATGCGCAGCGTTTCGGCCACCTCGGTCACTCGCGTGCGGATCGTCGTCTCCGGCGTTTTGCGCATGGGCGAGCGCAGGGGGAAAGCCAGGTTGTCGAAAACGGTCATGGTGGGATAGAGCGAATACTGCTGGAAGACCATGGCCACATCGCGATCTGCGGGAGTGAGTTCGTCCACCGACTCGCCATCGAACAGAATGCTGCCGCTGTCCTGCCTGGAGAGCGCCGCAATCAGGCGCAAGGTCGTCGTCTTGCCGGCGCCTGTGGGCCCTAACAGGACGAAAAACTCCTTATCCTTGACGGTGAAGGAGACATCGTTCAGCGCAACCACGTCGCTAAAGCGTTTGGCGATGTTGCGCAGTTCAACGCTGCTCATCGTGCGCTCTCCTGTCCATTGTTTCGACCAATGGCCCGCTCAGTCGTTGGGTCGAAAAATCGCTCCATCTCCGGTTGGATGTCGAAGCGCACCACAGCGCCGATGGGATAGTGCACCTGGCGATCGGCGCGCACGTGGACGATGACATCATCGGCCAGGGCCACATGCAATAGTTTATACGCGCCGTGCATATCTACGGCGTAGACCTCCCCCGCCACTCCGCCCTTGTCCGAGAGCGCCGCCGCTTCGGGACGGAAGCCGACGATGATTGCGTCTTCGCTTGTCAGGGCTGTGCGCAGAAATGAAAGCTGCTGTGCAGGTGGGATCAGGCGATTGCCTTGTCCGGGCAGCTCGATAACGTCGCGTGTCAGCCGCCCTTCGATCAAATTCATGCCGGGACTGCCGATGAAGCGGGCGACGAAAAGGTTAGCCGGATCGTAATAAACCTGGGCCGGCGCGCCCACCTGCTGCACCTCCGCCGCAGACATGACCACGATGCGGTCGGCCATGGCCATGGCCTCCACCTGGTCGTGGGTGACGTAGACTGTCGTGGCGTTCAGGTCCAGGTGGAGCCTCTTGATTTCGGCGCGCATGGATTCACGGAACTCGGCGTCCAGCGCGCCCAACGGTTCGTCCATGAGGAAAGCCGCGGGTCGTCGCACCAACGCCCGCGCCAGCGCGCAACGCTGACGGTCGCCGCCGCTCAGCTTGGCGGGTCGTAGCTTGAGCAAGTGCCCGATGCGCAGTATCTCGACAACTTCACCGACGCGCTTGTCGATTTCGCCGCGGGGCATTCCCTCGGCGCGCAACGGGAATGAGATATTGTCGCGCACGCTCAGGTGAGGATAGAGCGCATAAAACTGAAACACAAAAGCCATGTTGCGGTCGGCCGGCTTGAGCCACGTGACGTTCTTGCCGTCCAGAGTGATGACGCCGGAGGTCACCGCCTCCAAGCCGGAGATCATGCGCAGGGTGGTCGTCTTGCCGCAGCCCGACGGCCCCAGCAAGGCCACGAATTCGCCGTCGTCGATGGTCAAGTTCATGGGCTTGACTGCATAGGCGCTGCCAAAACGTTTCTCCACCTGTTGCAGTTCAATCGTCGCCATGACACGCCCTCGTCATAGGGTTGACGACGCCTCGCGCCAACAAAAATTGCTTATCGTTCATCATAGTCCGTCATTCAATCCCACAAATCATAGTCGCTGACCAATCAAAGTCATTGACGGATAGCGCCAAAGGTGACGCCCCGCAGCAGGTACTTGCGCAGGGCAAATGTCACGATCACCACGGGAATCAAGAATCCCAGGCTGCCGGCGGCGATGGCCGACCATTCGATGCCGCCGCGCCCCAGCATAGTGGCGATGCTGGGCGGCGCAGTGCGGGCTGTGTCGCTGGTGAGCATGAGGGCAAAGGCATATTCATTCCAGGCAAAGATCAGGCAGAAGACCGTGGTTGCGGCAATGCCAGTGGCGGCTTGCGGCAGTACGATCTTGCGAAAAGCCTGGAGGCGCGAATAGCCGTCCACCAACGCAGCCTCCTCATACTCCTTGGGGATCTCGTCGATGAAGCCTTTGAGCAGCCATACGGCCAGCGAAAGGTTGAAGGCCGTGTAGAGCAGCACCATGCCCAGGTGCGTATCGTGGAGACCCAGCTGGCGATACATGAGAAAGAGGGGAATTGTGACGACGACGGCAGGCAACATGCGCGTGCTCAGGATGAAAAAGAGCACGTCGTTCTTGCCAGGCAAGGGAAACCGACTGAAGGCATAGGCGGCGAAGACACCCAATGTCACTGAAAACAAGGTGGAAAGACCAGCGATGACGACAGAATTCCACAGGCGGCGCACGTAGTCGCTGGCGCCGGTGATCTGCTGACCGCTTTCCAAAGCGACGCGCTCGATCCAGTTCAGCTGGTCAACGTTGGTCTTTGCCTCTTCCAGGCTGGCTGGCGGCAGCAGCGCGCGCTCGGTGAGCAAAAAAACGAAGCCTTCCAGCGTTGGCTCGAAGGCGATCTTGGGCGGCACAGCCACCACGTCGGCGCGCGTCTTGAAGGCAGTGACGACCATGACAATGATGGGGATCAACCCGATGATGGCAAAGGCGATCACGATGGCAGCGCGCGCATTGTGGGCAGCCCGGGCCGCCGGCGTGATCTTGTCTACACGCGTCGACTCGGTTACTGGGCGGCCAGGGCCGACTTCGGCGAAACTTGCCATGACCTAGCCCTCCCCTCTCATCTGGTTCAGATATTTGATATAGAGATTGCTGATGGCAATGATGATGATGAGAACGATGTAGGCCATGGCGCTGGCGTAGCCAGTCTGCCATTGCCCCAGAAACGCAACGCGGTAGAGATTGACCGCAATCACTTCGGTTTGGTCGCCCGGTCCGCCGCCCGTCATGCCCATCACGAGATCGAAGGATTTGAGCGCCTCGATGGTGCGGAAGAGGATGGCGATGAGCAGCAACGGCGCCACCTGGGGTACGGTGATGCGCCAGAACTGAAACCAGGAGCTGGCGCGGTCGATGGACGCGGCCTCATAAAGATAATCTGGAATGGCCTTGAGGCCAGAGAGCACCAAGAGCATGACGAACGGGGTCCACATCCACACGTCTACAAAAACGACAGCCCACAAGGCCAACCCTGGAACGGGAACTCTGGCCCATGAGCTGGCAAGCCAGTCGGGCGCGTTGGCCGGGTTGAGGAAGCCGAGCAGGAAGTTGAGATAGCCCCAGGTGGGGTTATACATGTACTTCCAGAAGAGGCCAACAACCACCGGCGAGAGCATCATGGGCACCAGGATCAGAGTGGTGACGACGCCGCTGCCGCGGAACTTCTCCTTGACCAACATGGCCAGGGCAAAGCCAAAGATCACCTGTAACGAGACTGTGAACAGGGCATATTTGCCCGTTGTGCCGAAGTAATGCCAGAGTTGTTCGTTGGTCAGGATATCGATGTAATTCTGGAAACCAACCCATTCCGGCGGTTTGCGAGCGATGGCCGAGTACTCGGTGAAGCTCAGATAGAGACTGTAGAAAAGAGGAAAGACGTTCATCAGGACGAGCAGGAGCAGCGTCGGAAAGATGAACAGGTTGCGAATGGCGGTGTCGCTCAGGTGGCGCTGCCGGCTGACCGGCATCGGCTGACTGTGCTGTGCGACTTTCGCTGGCGCAGATACGGACATGGCTTGCCTCGTTGCGGGTGCGCGTTTTTTTGATGCGAGGTCTTGGGGTTTTGAGGTCTGTCGGCGACTCGCTCGCCAACCCATGACCTCACAACCCCAAGACCTCATCCCCTCACTTACTGAATATAACCGGCGTCGCGCAGGATCGCGTCGTGCTCTGTCGCGATGTTATTCAGGGCTTCTTCCGCCGTGCCTACTCCCTCCACAACGAACTTGGAGAGCTCGCGCTGGACGACCTCCAGCAACTGGCCGTATTCGGGAATGTTCCAGAAGTCCTTGACAAAGGTCATGGTTTCGGCAAAGGCGCGGTTGTAGGGCGTCGCATCCAGGAAGGCGTCGGACTCGAAGACCTTCTTGTTCGTCGTGTAGCCGCCCACTTCCGCCCACTTGGCCTGGATGTCATCCTGACCAAACCATTCGATGAAGTCCAGCGCAGCCTGCTGACGCTCTGGGCTGATGTAGGAGATGACGCTGATGCCCTGACCGCCCAACGCAGCGTGACGCGCGCCGCCTGGCCCAGCCGGGTTAGCAAAGAAGCCCACTTTGTCATAGAAGTTGGGGTTGGTGCTTGCATTCACCAGGGCTGGGAAGAAGGCAAAGTAATTCATGGCCATGGCCGCCTGACCGCTGATGAACGCGTCATTGGTTTCGGCGAAGAAGGCGTTGCTCAGACCAGGCGCCTGGCAGCACTCATACAGGTCGCGGTAGTATTGCAGCGCTTCGATGGCCTCGGGCGAGTTGATGACGCCCATCACGTTGTTATTGGCATCCTTCCAATCAGCGCCCCACGAGAAAAGCATGTTCTCGTAGCCCATGGTGATGGCGTCGTAGTCCTTTTGTGTGTAGATGGCGACGCCATACAGTCCCTGGTCGGGGCGGGTGAAGAACTCGGCGATGTCCTTCATCTCGGCGTAGGTGGTGGGCACAGCCAGGTCATAGCCGTACTTCTCTTTGAAGGCAGCCTGCTCATCCGGGTTCTCAAAGAGATCCTTGCGATAGGCCCAACCGTCGGCGTCGCCCTCGGTGGGATAGGCCCAATAGGTGCCCGAACCGGTGGGGTATTCGCCGTAATAGGTGAGCGTCGCTGGCGTTACCGTATCCTTGAGCCCGGTGCTGGTCAGGAACTCGGTCATGTCCAGATAGTGACCTGCTGTCGTCGATTGGCCGAGCCATTGGCTGTCGCCAACCACCATATCCCAGGCGTCGCCGCCGGCCGCCATCTCGGTGAAGAAGCGGTCGCCAAAGGTGCCCCACGGCTCCTGGATCACGTTGACCTTGACGCCGGTCGCTTCCTCATACATCGCGCCGATCTGTTGCAGATAATCGGCCGGGTCCCATTGGGCCCACAGAATGTTGAGCTCTGTGACGCCGCTGGCAGCTGGCGCTTCCGCCGCCGTTTCGCCGCCGCTCTCAGCCGCTGGCTGGGCGGGCGCGGCTGCCGGCGCGCACGCGACAAGGGCAAGCACTACAATAGCAAGTACGACAAACAACAGTTTCTTCGACATAGTAAATTCCTCCTGAGTGAACATACGATCGATTTGGCTGAAGATACTCGAAAAGTTGAGCAAGTGATGGTCGAGTAAAGTATTTGTTTTGCGGGTCTGCCTCCTGTGTTCTGGATTCGACTACCTCTGCGCCTATTGATGATTGAAGCGGCGCATGGCGCTTTCCCAAAGAATACGAATGTGGTTGCGCATGGCCTGTTCAGCGGCTTGAGCATTTCGGGCGGCCATATACTCGACAATCTCCCGGTGTTCAGCCGTACAGGCAACCAGGCGCTCTGCAGACGTCTTCGAATCGATGGCGATAAAGGAAACGCGGTTGCGAATCTGCACAGCCAGCTCGGCCAACAATTGATTTGGACACGCTGCGCTGATGATCTCGTGATACTGGGTGTCGGCTTTTGACCAAACAGCCCGGTCGCCAGCGGCGACTGCTTCTTCCATGGTGATCAAGGCGCGCCATAGACGCTCCAATGCGCCGGCTGTGATCGATTCTGTGGCAAGCCGCACAACCACCGGCTCCAACAGCGACCGCACCTGGATGGCGCTCAGCGTATCCTCCATGGAAGGCGCAGCCACCGTCACAGTGCGGCCTGGGATGATCTGTACGAGGCCTTCTTGCGCCAGGCTTTGCAGCGCCTCGCGCACAGGCGTGCGGCTGATGCCAAGCCATTGCGACAGCCGCGTTTCGGTCAGGGGTTCGCCCGGTTGCAGCACGCCATGACGAATCGCGTCTTTGATGCGCACATAAGCCGTGTCGCGCAGGAAAGGCGTTGCGGTCAGGCTGCTCTGCTCCGGGGCTTCGGCGAACGCGCCGCCAATGGTTTCTCCACGACGAGATTCCATACCGAGTTGAATCATTGAATGCTATGGTGATTGTATACAGAGTGTATACACTCATAAGATACAACGTGTTCAGCGTTCTGTCAAAACAGGTGGGGCTATTTTTGGGGTAACTGGAAGTTTTGTTTGCGGGGCGGCAAACTTGTGTGCTCGACCACTATCTTCCAGGAAGTTGGGGAACTTCCTGGAAGATGTTTA
>CAZLMM010000007.1:0-6837 GCA_964560495.1 uncultured Caldilineaceae bacterium | reverse complement strand
TAGCATGAATGTTCCACCGGGAGATCAAGCGACGGAATGCGCGCCGCCATGGTTGGCTATATTCGTAGGATTTCGTGGCGCGTCTACAGATGCGATTCTCAATCGCAGGTTTGGGGGCTTGTGCGGCTGCGAGCCGCACCTACGGAGATCGATCAATTCAGCGCGCCAGCGGCCCAAAGCAAGCCGCGGCGAACAATCTCGCGCGCTTCTGGCACATCGAAATCTTTGGCGACGTGACCCAACGAGCAATAGAAGACGCGACCTTTCCCCCACATGCGTTTCCACACCACGGGCATGGCTGTGCCGTTGACCCACGGCGCCAGGTTGGTGTAGAACGTAGTGGTTGCCAGGACAATGTTGCCCGGGTCCACGTGCATGTAATACTGCTCTGAGTGCATGTCGAAGTCGTCTATGCCGGCGGTGATGGGATCCATGTGATTGGTGACGTTCACCCGATAGTCGATGATGTTGCCCGGATGCGCCACCCACTGACCGCCCACCATCCACTGATACTCCGTGTTGTTACGGAAAGCGTCAGCCATGCCGCCGTGCCAGCCGCCGATGTTGACGCCTGCGCGCACCGCATTCAACAGCCCGGCCTCCTGCTCACGAGTGATTGTGCTCATGGTCCACACCGGCACAACCAGATCCAACGAGCGCATGTATTCCTCGTCCAGAAAGACATCCAGGGTGTTCTCGATCCGTACATCAAAGTCAGCTTCTTCCAACAGTGGGGCAAAGAGATTGGTGCATTTTTCTGGCTCATGGCCTTCCCATCCCCCCCACGTCATCAATGCTTTTTTGCTCATTGAATTTACTTCCTTTCAGTTGTGTGACAATACGTTGGCCCTGTTTTGTTGTCAGTATAGCTGCGCCGTGTTCTGGTGGAGTGACTGATTTTCGTCGAGCAGCTTCATTGTAACCCAGGCTGACGGATTTTGAGCGATTTCCTTCATCCAGAGGTGACAGTCACTTCACAAAGTGACTGTCACCTGAGAAGGTGCAAAGGTAGTGTCAATGTATCGTATGGCTGGCGCTCCCCAGGTCATTGAGCAGAGATGATTTTTTGACCGCGTTGATTTGGTTGACAAGCAACTCAGTTCGTGATAACGTTGAAGTAATCCAGTGGCACAGCGTTCAGCAAATTCTTGCACCCCACCCAATGTCACAACGACCAGGCGCATGTCCACTCTTCTGGCGATCAATCAACAACTACGCCACACCACCCAGCTCTGGCGCGACCAGGCAGCAGCGAGAACACCTAACCGATGCATTTGCCGTGGAACTGCGCGCCTATCCGTCCGCATCTTTGATAGCCAGGGCGTCGTTTCTCTCGATTTCCACGGGAGAGCCGCGCCTTTTTTTGACATGTAAGTTGCTAGAAATGGAGACCTGTCATGTTGACCGATGTCGATGTCCGCACCCTCGTTGAGTTCGAGAGCCACGACTCCCCGGTGCTCAGCGTCTACCTGAACCTGGACCCCCAGCGACGTTCCAGCGAGACCTACAAACTCACCTTGCGCAATCTGCTCTCCAAAGCAGAGAACGCCACTGCCGAGGACATAAAGCGCATTCAAAACTACGTAGAGATGGGTTATAACCGCCAGGGGCGCGGCCTCGTCATGTTCAGCTGCGCAGCCCACGACTTTTGGTGGGCCAAGAGCTTTGCGGTGCCGGTGCAAGATAGCGTACTGGCGAGCTTTCGTCCCTATGTGCGCCAACTTGCGGCCCTGGTCAACACCTACGAACGCTACGGCGTGATCCAGGTCGATTCCGAGGGCGCGCGCTTGTTCATCTTTCACATGGGCAACCTGGAAGCCGCCGACGGCTATCTTGGCGAGGAGGTGAAGCTGCACAAGGCTGGCGGGTGGGCGGCGGCGCGCTATCAGCGCCATGAGAAAGGGCAGGCGCATCAGAACCTTCAGGAAGCCGCTGAGATGGCCGAGAGCTTCTATCGCAAGGCAGAGACGCGACACCTGATCCTGGCTGGCACCGACAAGAATGTCGCCATCTTCCGCGAATTGTTGAGCAACCGCCTGCGCGCCATGGTGGTGGGCAGCATCAGCATGGCGGCCACCGCCACCGCCGCCGAAGTGCGTGAAAAAGCAGTGGAAATGGCTTTGCAGGCGTCGGAGCGCAACGACGTCACCATCGCCGATGAGATCGTCGCCCTGGCCCAGAGTGGAGGCAACGCGGTCACCGGCCTGGCTGAGACTCTGACAACTGTGCAAAACATGCGCGCCAGCCACGTGGCTGCGCTCAACTCCTATGCCCAGCCCGCCTATCGCTTTGTCGAAAATGGGCAGATTGTGCTGGAGTTGAGCGAGGAAGGGGAGCTGGGCAGCGGTCGCGTCCAAGAGCTGCCCGACGCAGTGGACAGCGTATTGCGCCGCGCCATGGCCCAGGGCATCGGCGTCACCATTCTGGACGCCCACCCGGGGCTGGAAAGAGCCGGGAAGATCGGCGCACTGACGCGCTATTGAGGGTGAGTCCGAACAAGTGCAAGAGTCGTGTGGCTTGGCGTCCGGACCGATCGGGATAGGAGGATGATGACCGAAGCAATCACATTCTCAATCCGCACGATTGAGCCTACTGCTCGCCAGGTAAACGATTCATACGTCACGAGTCACGAGTCACGGGTAACTCGTGATTCGTGACTCGTGATGGTCGGCGATATGAACTGCCAATCCAGAGATCAGTAATGACTACGAAGCCCTCCATCAGATCTACGTCGGCCCCCAAGCGATCTGGGGGACCTTGCGGTTGCCGTACCCATCCATTGGGCATTACCGGAAATCGCTGGCGGAACCGAGCGCGGAGGGTGCCTTCAACCTGGTGGCCTGTGTGGACAATGAAGTCATCGGTCACCTGGGGTTGTACACCTTCCCAAACAAGCCGCGCCGCCGGCATGTCGGGCAAGTCGGGATGGCCGTGCGCGATGATTGGCGCAGCAAAAGCGCGGGAACGGCCCTGATGCAGGCGGCTCTCGACATGGCCGACAGGTGGCTCAATCTGCAGCGCATCGAGCTGGAGGTCTACACCGACAATGAGCCTGCTCTCCGGCTCTACAAGAAGTTTGGCTTCAACATCGAAGGCGTCATGATCCGCTACGCCTATCGGGATGGGCAGTTTGTCGACGGATATATGATGGCGCGGCGACGAAACACCTGAGCGCCAGCTTACCCTAGCGGCAACCATTGGTGTGGAGGAATTGCCGGCATTCCTCATCCGTCAACGCGCGGGTGAGGCGCGATTGGGCAATGGCGACCAGGTCTTCGAGCCGCAACGCATAGATGCGAGCAGTGGCATTGCGCCCGGTCGAAGCGAGGCGTGCACCGTCTGGGCTGAAGGCAAGGCGATAGACAGCGCCAGTGTGCCCAAGCAGGGTCAGCGGTTCTGGGACTTGTTCGCCAGCAGCCGGCAAGTTCCAGAGTTTGATCGTGCGATCCACGCTCGAACTGGCGAGCGAACGACCATCCGGGCTGAAGGCAACCCCAAAGGTGGGACCAGTGTGACCCGCCAGCTTGAAAATCACTTCGCCTGTTTCCGCATCCCAGACCTGGACGGCTGCATCGTTGCCCGTGCTGGCAACCCATTTGCCATCCGGGCTAAAGGCGATCCCACTGGTGCGAACGCCTTCGCCATGCCCAGAGAAGGTAAGCAAATGCTTGCCAGTCGAGGCATCCCAGATAGCGGCCCCGTCGTGACTAGAGATGGCCAGTCGTTTGCCGTCAGGGCTGAACGCAATTTGCTGCAGTCCCGCCGTGCCCGCCGTGAATTCAAGCAGCAGACTGCCATCGCGGCTGTCGTAGATGCGTACCAGGCCAGCAGACGTCGCAGCGGCAATCTGGTGACCATCTGGCGCAAACGTGACATCCACGGCGGCGCTGTCGAACGGCGGGAGGGTCTGCAGCACGGCGCTGCTGTCCGCATCTACAATCTGTACGCCGTTGCCGTTATTGAACGCCAGCCGTTTGCCATCAGGACTATAGACGACATTGCCGCCGTTGGTGGGCACCCTTGGATGGTTGAGCGTGAGCACTGTTTTGCCACTCGCTGTATCCCACACCTTCACCGTGCCGTCCCAACTCCAGGTTGCTACCTGCGTCCCATCGGGGCGATAGTCAACGCCATACAAGCGGTCGGTGTGACCTGCCAGATTGAGCCAATCGCGTCCCGCCGCAGGTGAGATATCCCAGATGCGCGCCGTTCCATCCCGGCTAGCGCTGTAAAGGCGATTGCCGTCGGCGCTGAAAGTCACGCCCAAAACGCCGCTCGTGTGACCGGCAAGCGTACGCAGTTCCCTCCCTATGTGCGCGTCCCACAGTTTGATTGTGCCATCTTCGCTGGCGCTGGCAAGGGTATTGCCGTCGGCGCTAAATGCCACGCTGACAACCTGGCTGGAATGGCCAAAGAGCGTGAGCAGGAGTCTGCCGGCCACTGTGTCCCAGAGTCTGACCGTGGTGTCGAACTCACCTGTGGCCAGCCGCGTGCCGTCCGGGCTGGCGGCGATGGCATCCACGCCGATCACGTCGCCCTGACCGTCAAAACGAAAGAGCTCCTGGCCGGTCGCCACATCCCAGGCGATGACCATGCCATCGTCGTCGCTGCCGGCATAGACCCGCTGACCGTCTGGGCTGAAAGCCAATACAAGTTTGGCGCCATCACGACCGGTCAGGGTTTCGACTTCTTGACCGGTGGCGGCATTCCAGAGTTTCACCGTCGTGTCGTCGCTGGCGGTGGCATACAGCTTGCCATCGGGGCTGACCGCAACAGACGTGACCGGGGCCGTGTGCCCATCCAGCGTATACAGCGCCTTTCCCATGGCCAGGTCCCACAATGTCGCGCGGTTGGCGCTGCCGACGGTGAGCAGTCGCTGGCCATCCGGGCTGAAGACTGCGCCGGTCCCGCTCAGGTTATCGGTCACATTGGTGGGCAGCGTCATCACCACCTGCTTCGTCGCTAGATCCCAGACCTTGGCTGTCCCATCCATGCTGACCGTAGCCAGTCGCGATCCATCGTTACTCAAGGCGAGAGCCCACAGCCCACCCTCATGCCCGTCCAACGTGGCCAGCAAACGGGAAGTTTGCACCGCCTGGTGGAGCGCGTCTTCGGCTTGCACCAGAACTGGTTGTCCGCTTGCGATGTTGATCTTCACCGCTTGCAAGGCCAGCAACATGCTGCGCTCCGGATCCGTGGCCAGGTTATTGGCCGCGGACGCCGCCAGCTCGCGCACCGATGCGACTTGACGCGCAGTTTCTGCGGCGCTGGCATTGGCTGCGGCCTGCCGGCCGAAGACAAAGGCCACCCCGGCGAGCAGTGCGACCAATAGCAGCGCGCCGGCGAGCAGACGGGCGCGCTGGCGCAGTTGCTGGGCAGTACGCGCCTGTTCTGCAGCGCGCTGGGCCTGCTCGGCCACCAGCTTTTGTGCAGTTTCCAGTTCACGCTGGCGCTGGACCTCACGTTCCAGCGCGTCTTGTTCCTCTTGCGCCACCGATGCCGCGAGAAACGCGTGTTCTGTTTCGTTCAGTCGATCATCGCTGGATGCGGTCCATTCACGCGCTTGGGCCAACCGCGCGCCACGATACAGTGCACCAGCGTCGCGCCCCAACGCTTCCCACTCACGGGCGGCATCAGTAAGATGGCGATGGATACGTAGCCCTTCCCGATCCTGCGTCAGCCATTCGTGCAGCCGCGCCCATTCGCGGATCAAGGCTTCGTGGGCGACCTCGGCGCTATCCTCATTCAAGGTGATCAGACGCGCTTCGGCCAGTGTGTTGAGCACACTGCGCACCTGCGCCGCTTCGGAGGACAGCCGCACCAGTTCGGTCAACCGGGCGCGGCGGCGGGTATCTTCGGTGCCTTCGCCCAATTCGGTCAGGCGCAAAAAGACCTCACGGGCCTGCTCCTGTTGGGAGCGGTCGAGTTGATCCGTAAAAACACTCTCAGCGGTTTCGGCAATGGCGCTGCGCACGCCGCCCACAGCGCGATAGCCATCGAGAGTGAGCGTGCGCCCGCGCCGCCGTTCCCACGTTGCCAACAAGGCGTGGGAGAGCAGCGGCAGCGCGCCAGGCTCCGGCGCGCCCCCATCGTGTGCGCCGATGTCACGCAGCAACAGTTCCACCAGACCAGGTTCAAATTCCCAGCCCGCGCGCTTGGCCGGCTCTTCGATGGCACGCCGCAGTTCGGCCGTCGTCATCTGGCCGATATATTCCTGTTGCGCGGCCACGGCCTGGCGCAACTGTGGGTATTGCGCGCAATGGGCATAGAAATCGGCGCGCAAGGTAATGAGGACGACGGCGCCCCCTCCTGATATCCCCCAAGTTGGGGGAGGGACTGTCTCATCGTCAGTCGTGGCAGGACTCCTGCCCTCGTTTGATTGGGGTGAGGATGCCAGGGAAAGGAGCCTGTCGATAAACGCAACGCGAGTTGCTTCTTCGTGGCACAGGGTAAACGTTTCTTCGAATTGATCGACCAGCAAAAGCAGAGGCCGCGCAGCGGTTTGGGTGTGGATTGCATTGAGCTGCGCCTCCAGGCAAGCGAGCGGCTCTATCGTCGGCGTAAAGAGATGAATCTCCCACCCTTGCCGCGTGAGGGTCGCCGCCAACCCCGCACGTACGAGCGAGGACTTTCCGCTGCCTGACGCGCCTACGATAGCCAGAATGCGAGTGGCCGAAGCCTGCGCCAGGGCCGTCATCCGGTCGGCCAAGCGCGACGTGAGCGTCTCGCGGCCAAAGAAAACGTCCGCATCAGCCTCGTCGAAAAACAACAAGCCTTTGTAGGGCGCTATGCCTGGTGCAGGCGCGTCCTCCTGGCGAGCGGATTGGGCTAATGTCA
>CAZLMM010000006.1:126202-134976 GCA_964560495.1 uncultured Caldilineaceae bacterium | reverse complement strand
TGGGCTGAAGGATACGCCCGGTGCAGCCGCCACCAGGTTCATCTGTTGACCATGCCGGGGCGTTTCTGGAAATGGCGGATGCAGGGCGGCGCAATGGATCTGGCGTCATTGGCAATGGGCCAACTCGCATCGACCGGCGCGCCAGATGTCATTGTGGCGACGGATATGGTCAACCTGCCCGCCTGGCTGGGGCTGATGCGGCGCACGCCAGCCGCGCAGACGCCTCTTCTGCTCTACATGCACGAGAACCAGCTCACCTATCCCTGGCGCTCCGGCGAAAAGCCCGATCTGACCTATGGCATGGTCAACTGGCTGAGCCAGCTTTGCGCCGATGCGGTGGTCTTCAACAGCCGATTTCATCTGGACGGGTGGTTCAGCGAGGTTCCTCGGTTGCTCAAACACTTCCCCGACGCCAATCATCTCCATCGCATCGCCGATGTGAAAGCGAAAAGCGCGGTCTTGCCCGTGGGCATCGAGATGGCTGGTCTGGACGGCGAACGCGACCAGCAGGGCAGCTCGATGCAGGCGCCCCTTATCCTGTGGAATCAGCGCTGGGAGTATGACAAACGCCCGGACCGCTTCTTCAAGCTGCTCTATCGTTTGCAGGAAGCAGGCGCGCCCTTTCGTCTGGCGGTGGCCGGAGAGAACTTCCGCATGTGGCCCGACGAATTTGTCGCGGCAAAAGAGCGGCTGGCCGGTCGCATCGTCCACTGGGGGTATGTAGAGACGCGGGCCGCTTATTGCCGACTGCTGCATCAGGCCGATCTGGTGATCAGCACCGCCGACCATGAGTTCTTTGGCGTCAGCATCCTGGAAGCAGTTGCAGCCGGGGCGCTTCCCTTGTTGCCCAGGCGTCTGAGCTACCCGGAGCTGATTCCGAGCAAGCTCCATGCCATGTGTCTATATGGAGATGAAGAGGATCTTTTCGAGAAAGCAGCCAACCTGCTGCACGCATCTTGTCCTGCGCCGCCCGATCTGCGCCGACACGTCCATGAACAGTACGCCTGGCTCCATGTCGCTGCACTGTATGATGAGGTGGTGGAGCGATTGGCAAGATGGGAACGGCCGCAGCCATAGTCATAGATGTGCGGCTGCAAGCCGCACATCCGACCAGTGAATCGCATAGGTTCATGTTTGCGCCAGAACGTGCACATCATCCGCCGCTGGGCCGCGCTCACTCTGGATCACAGCAAACTCGACCAGGTCGCCCGTCTGGACAATGCGCTGTCCGGTCAGCGCTAAACCGGGCAGAAAGACGTCGGGTTCCCGCTGGCGCACGATGAAACCATAGCGTTTGCGGACATTGTACCATTTGACGAGGCCGCGTTCGCGCCCTGGCGGCGGCAGAAGAACGCGACAACCGGGGCACATAGACGGCGCTGGGCCATCCACAGTTTGGCGTTTGCGTTCCTCTAGCGACCAGATAAATGAGATGCCGCACCGTTGGCAATAGAGGGTATCGTCCTGTAATTTCCTGACCTTATTTGACATTTTGTACGCCTGCTGCTACTATGCTGTTCAATCGTGCGGCGACGTAGCCAAGTGGTAAGGCAGGGGTCTGCAAAACCCCCACCGCCGGTTCAAATCCGGCCGTCGCCTCCTCACTATAGTTGCACTTCCGGTCATTCGTCAAGATGGCCGGTCTTTTTTGTGATGACCTCTTTCCCCACGTGGATTTCCCGACTGACTATTGTCCTGAACGCGTCCATTTCGCTGGAAACCTCGTCAACTATTATACTGAGGGTGTTTGGCTGGACATGACAAAAAAGGGTCGTTCAGTGGGGGCTGGACGGCGGCGAACGGTTTTTCGCTTTCCTATGGCAGAAATGAGACGCCCTTCGTATTACGTCCTCCGCTTTTCCACACTGTGGGATGAACCGATTCTATGCTGCCGTGAAGGAAACCCATGATGAGACGACTGACAAGGTTCATCGATAGTGGTCGCGGGCAACCTGCCTTGGCGCGCCGCATCGGTTTGCTTCTGGCGCTGCTGCTCACTGTTGCAGCATTGGCGGCTTGCGGCGATGACAGACCAGCTGTGCTGGACAAAGTCGAAGATCTGCCGGCCAATATCCAAGAAATCATCGATCGGTATGAACTGGAGTATCCCCTGCACCCACGGCCAGAGGGCAGCCCGCATGAGATTGCCGAAGCGTATCTGCGCAAATTTCAGCCTGGCCCGGAACCGCGCGTCTTTCAGCACAGCCTGATCACGGACCGCAACGGCGTCGTGCTGGCCGAACTGGTGAACGAAGGGCGGCGTATCTGGACGCCCCTGGAGCGCATCTCCCCCAACCTGATCAATGCTATCATCGCGACTGAAGATGCAACCTTTTACAGCAACCCGGGTGTGGAGCCGCGACGTGTAGTGGCAGCCCTGATCCAGAACGCCGAGAGTCGCGGGGTTGTCTCCGGCGCCAGCACCATCACCATGCAGCTTGCGCGCAACCTGTTTTTCCCCCCGGCCCGCCGTTATGATCAATCGTTGGACCGAAAAATCATGGAAGTGCTGCTTGCTCAAGACCTGACCGAAATGTTCGCCAAAGACGAGATTCTTGAGATGTATCTCAATCTCATCTATTTTGGACATCGTGCTTACGGTGTGGAAGCAGCAGCGCGCACCTATCTGAGCAAATCTGCAGCAGATCTGACCCTCTCTGAAGCCGCGTTGCTGGCTGGGATTCCTCAGCAGCCTGCCTCGCTCGACCCCCTGCGTAATCTCAAAGCGGCCAAAGAGCGCCAGAGGATTGTGCTGGACCTGATGGTGAGACGAGATTACATCTCCCAAGAGATGGCTGACGCCCTCTTCGCCGAGCCGATCACCCTGGCGAAAGATGTGGAAGTGCAGCCGTTCAAAGCGCCGCACTTCGTCCAATACGTGCAGGAGATTGTGGCGCAACATCTGAATATCGAAAGCGTTGCGCGAGCTGGCGTCCACATCACCACCACGCTCGATCTCAAACTGCAAGAGCTTGCCCAAACGATAGTCGCGAGTCGAGTGCAGGCCCTGCGCCGCAACAATGTCTCCAATGCCGCCCTTGTGGCGCTGCACCCCCAAACGTCCGAGATTCTGGCAATGGTCGGCAGCGCCGACTTTAGCGATGTGTCTATCGACGGCAATGTCAATGTGGCCATCAGTATGCGACAACCGGGCAGCTCCATCAAGCCCATCCTCTATGCCGCTGCGCTCAATGACGGTCTGATCAGCCCCGCCACGGTCCTATGGGACTTGCCCGTGGCCTATCAGATCAACCCCGTGCAGGTCTATCGCCCCATCAACTATGACAGCAAATTCCACGGCCCGGTGACAGCGCGCACGGCCTTGGCCAACAGCTACAACATTCCGGCGGTCAAACTGCTGGATGCCGTCGGCGTCGACCGTATGGTGGAAGTGGGCCGCGCCATGGGGTTGCGCAGTCTTTCGGATGAGCCTGGCCGCTATGGGCTTCCCCTCACCCTGGGCGCGGCCGAGGTGACGCTCCTAGACCTGACGACAGCCTTTCACACATTGCTCAACTATGGTTTTTACATGCCCAACCGCTCTATCCTGGCTGCCACAAACGCACAAGGCAACGAGCTCAACCTGGACCCGCCGGAATCAGCGCAGCAGGTCATCAGCCCCCAGGCGGCCTATCAAGTGACAAGCATGTTGAGCGACAATGATGCGCGGCGACCCATGTTTGGCGCCAACAGCAAGCTCAAACTGAGCCGGCCCGCTGCGGTCAAAACTGGCACGACGACCAGTTTCCGCGACAACCTGACGGTTGGCTACACCCGTTATCTTGTTACGGGGGTGTGGGTGGGCAATGCCGATGGACGCCCCATGCGCGGCGTCACCGGCGTCACCGGCGCGGCGCCAATCTGGAATGAATTCATGGAAGCTGTCATCGCCGACCCTGACCTGCGCGCTGAGATCGGCGCACCCGAAGAACCAGAATCATGGGAGTTCCCAGAGCCTCCCAATATCGAACGGCTGCAACTTATCTGCCCCAACAAACTGGATTGCCCGGAACAAGGCGAGATTTTTAGCCGGGAGTGGCTGCGCAAGACTGGAACGATCGGCGCGCATGGCGACAGCGCCGTTGTGCGCGACCATGTTGCCCTGGTGATGTTCTATCGCGGCGGGGCGCAAAATTACATCGGCGTCTGTTCATTCGAGGGCGGGCCAGAGCGCACCTATCTGCGCTTGCCGGTTGGTTATGGCAAGCTCAAGCCGCCCGTGGATGGTAAACTTGCGGCCAGCAGGCGCTTTGCCCCCATCGAACCATCTTTGCCTTCGCCTGTAGTGCGCACCGGCGAAGTGGGTCCGCTGCCGGTGTTGGTGGCAGACCAGATTGCCGCAGAGCGCCGCGAAGCCATCACTTGGAGTCGGCGCAATGGCACCTATCTTAACCTGGGAACGTGCGAGAACGCAGCATCT
This sequence comes from uncultured Caldilineaceae bacterium, assembly GCA_964560495.1. Taxonomy (GTDB): domain Bacteria; phylum Chloroflexota; class Anaerolineae; order Caldilineales; family Caldilineaceae; genus UBA5069. The sequence continues at coordinate 130,556 of CAZLMM010000006.1, read as the reverse complement.
ATCGCCCGTTCCATCTATGGAACGACGGTGCGCACGGTCCATGTGGTGAGTTTTGAGGGGAAAATCCTTCAATCTCTGGAGCCAACGCCAACGCCCACCAATACACCCTTGCCAACGAATACCCCAACGGTCACCCCCACCCCAACGCAAACGCCGATTCCGACGGATACACCCACGCCGACGGAGACGCCTACGCCGGCGCCGAGGGTTGCTGATGAGACGCCGACGCCTTCTTCCGCGAGCGAAGCCGGGCCGACAGTGACGCCCACACCCACCGCAACAGGGGATGCCGGCCGCGCAACTGTAACGCCGATGGTGGAGACGCCCACACCCACCCTCACGCCGATGCCCACTGAGACGCCGACGGAGACCCAAACACCGACGCCCACGCCGACCGCTGGCCCGCCGCCGCCGCTCTATAATCTGGTGGATATGCGTCACGACAATAATTGTCCGGGCAATTACATCATGGGACAGATTCAGAACAGTAAGGGTGAACCGGTTGCGGATGTGCGCATCATCATCATCGACCAATATGGGAATTTCATGCAGTCGGTGAGCAAGAGCGGCGCCATCGATTACGGTCGTTACGATGTGCCCATCGACACAAACGACCGTGAGTTCTATGTGACTGTCGTCGACGAGAGCGGCTCGCCCCTCAGCTTCTCGGCTACCGTGCGCCATCGCATAGGTGAATTGAGCGACCTGTCTTGCCACCATCTCATCTGGCGGGCAAGACAGTGATGAAAGATGGAATATACATGAATCTACGTACACGACGACTGGTTCTCGTTCTGATCGCGTTGATTGTCGCTCTGCTGACGCTGCCCGATGCCGCAACGCGCAGCGTACAGCGTTTGCTTGCCCAGGAAGCGCCCACGGCGACTCCTACCTTCACCTGGACGCCCACTTCGACGTCAACATGGACGCCTACCATGACGCCCTTTTTTACGCCGACGTGGACTCCCACCTGGACGCCGACCTTCCCGATCCAGACACCCATTCCCACTGGCCCGACGCCAACAAAGCTGCTGCGCATTGTCACTGAAATCACCGAACCACATTCGGGCGATGCAGCAGCTGGCCTGACGGCTATCCGCGGGACAGCGTTGACCCATTCCTATCGCAAGTACGATCTTCACATCTCTCCCGCCGGCATGGAGGCATGGCAATGGCTGACCACGAGCTTCGACATTGTTCATGATGGACACCTCGCCACACTAAACACGATCCAGTTTCCCGACGGTCTCTATGATCTGCGACTTCGCACCATCCGCGACGATGGCAACTACATCGAAGCTTTTGTGCGGGGCTTCGAGATTCGCAACGCCAACCCGCCGACCTTCACGCCTGCCTATGATGCAGCTGGCGTCCTGATCCCACCGCCGCCCATGTCTCCGCTGGACACGCCCACCCCCACACCGCGTGCGCGCATCATTCAAAACATTCCAGGAGTGCAGGGCATCTTTGCGCCAGAGACTGGCCAGCCTGTGAGCGGTTATGTCAACATCGTTGGCACGGCCAATGGTAAATTTGGCGTGCCCTTCGACCGCTATGAGATCGCTGTCTCGTCCGCTGGCGAGGGCAACTGGAACTGGCTCTACACCGGTACAGATCAGATCTGGCAGAATGTAGTCTACGTATTGGACACGACCCAGTTTCCCGATGGTTATTACGACGTGCGTCTGCGCATCGTCTATGAAGATGGCAACTATGACGACTACATCCTGCGCTATCTCGACATTGACAATAGCCGCCGACCATCTGCGCCCCCGTTGTTGGGGATTCAATCTCCTAGATCGAATAGCTCTCTAGGGGGCGTAGTCGATTTTACAGGCGCGGCTGTCGATCCGAACTTCCAGCGTTGGGAACTCTACTGGTCGCCTACGAGTCAGGAGAGCTGGTCATTCCTCACCAGCGGTGAGCGGCCCGTGGTGAACGGACTTCTGGCGCGACTCGACTTGAGCAAGTTGGCCGGCAGCCGCATCGACGTACTGTTGCGCATCGTGCGAAAAGATGGCAATTACAGTGAACACTTTGCCCGCAATCTCTTTGTGGCCGGCCCACCCACGGCAACGCCTATCCCCGCTTCACCGCTGCCCACGCCTCTCGCGACGCTTACACCGTTGGGGTGATGGACGTCTCCCTCTCAATCGTCAACCAATCACCGGTTGATGGTCTGAGAGTCAGCGTCGATCCATCTCTACACTGATTCGCCATGAATTGGCAAGAACAACCCACAGGCGCTATAATGATCAAATTGTGTAACGTACACAGTAAGGTTGCACAAGACGCGAAAGGCGTCAGTCAATTGAGTCTGTTTCAAAATGGTTTGACTCGCATGAAGGGCGGGTTCAAGCAGAAACATAGAATCTACATGGAGGACAAAATGCAAAAGTCGAAATGGCAGAAATTCATTGCAGTCCTGTTGCTTGCTGCAATGCTTGCGAGTACATTTGCCCCGATAGCCAACGCAGCAGTGGTGAGCGCGTCTTTTGGCGTGACAGCGGGCGAAGTCACCGGCGAGATCCCCGGTGGGCAATTTGCCAAATACTGGCTCGGCCTCACGCCCACCCAGCCCGGCGCCACCGTCTCGATCGTTGCTGAATGGGATCGGATGGACGCGCTGGCAAATGGCCTGGGTTTCTATATCCTTTCCCCGGAGAATTTGGCGAGCGTTCAGGGCGGCAATGATATTCGCTTGAACAATCTGGCCTCGGGTGGGCCAGTCTTTCAGGGATCCAGCAATCAACAGATTGCCACCTTCAACGCCACGGGCGGTGAGTACACCCTCGTCATCTATAACGATTCCAACAGCGACGCAAAGTTCACCGTTACTGCCACCAATGGGTTGATCTCAGACAATTCCGGTCAGGTGATGAGCGACGCAGAGGCAGAAGCGACGGAAGCCCCGGCCGCAGCAGCGCCAGCAGCCACCGCGACGCCCGCACTTGTCACCGCCACAATCGTTGCGACAACCACCACGACGAGCGCAGCCGCGACCGCCACTCCTGCATCTGTTGCTGCGCCAACAACCGCCACGCAGCCGACAGTCGTCAAAGCGATCGAGATGAAGGGTTCACTGCCTACCGAAGGTTCACAGGATTTCCTGGGGCTGGAATCAACCACCAGAGATGGCGAGATCAATCTGACTATGACCTTTGACCCCCAGGATAACCAGGAATTGGCGCGCCGCATTGGCTTCTGGGTTCTGGATGACCAAGGTTTCCAACGCTACAACCAGGGCACGCCGGCCAGCCAGCTGGCAATTGCAGCCGGCAGCCGCACCTTCTTGGGCGAAAGCAATGAGCGCAAGGCCACGTTCAACGCAACCGGCTTTGGCCCTTACACGGTCATTGTCTACAACAACTCCAACGTTCCAGCAACTTACAGTCTGCGCGTCGATGGCGGCATCTTGGTGGACGATTCCGGTCAGACGGAAACCGCCAGAGCCACGGCAGGCATCACCGCCACCGCGACGACGACCGCGCCTGTTGCAACTACAACCACGACAACCAGGACGACTACCGCTGCGACGACGACTTCAGCGGCGACCACAACCACTGCCGCCGGCGCAGTCGGTCAACCGGGCGGCACGTACACCATCAGGGCCGGCGACTCGCTCTCCATTCTGGCGCGCGACATCTACGGCGACATTCAGCTCTATGACGAAATTTGCCGCTTCAACAACATCGCCAATTGCGACTTGGTGGAAATCGGTGATGTGATCAAGTTGCCCACCCGGGCGCAGATTTCTGCGGGCATCAGCGCGCCGGCGACAACGACCGCGGCAACGACCGCCGCTACTGCTCCCTCCGCAACAGCCCCGGCCGCGACGACTGCCGTCACCAGAACGGCGACCACCACGACGACAACCGCTGCGCCGACCACGCCTGTCACCAGAACCACAACGACCACCGCGACGACCACAACGCAACCGGCAACTGGACAGGACATCGTATCGGTCGCCAATTCGAATGGCAACTTCACCATTCTGGTCAAGGCGCTCCAGGCCACAGGTCTTGACAAGACCTTACAAGGCGCCGGTCCCTTCACCGTCTTTGCGCCCACCGACGCTGCTTTCCAGGCGTTGGGCACTGCCACGGTCGATGCGCTGCTGAAGGATACTGCCCAACTGACCCAGATTCTTCAGTTCCATCTCGTCCCCAACCGTATTGCATCCAGCGGCATCAGCAATGGACTGGAAGCTGCCACTGTCCTGGGCAGCCCGGTGGAATTTACCGTGAGTGGCAACAACGTCAAGGTGCAGGATTCTAACGTTGTTGTGCCCGATGTGGCAGCCAGCAACGGCGTCATCCATGTCATCGACAAGGTCATGTTGCCGCCGGCCCCC
>CAZLMM010000006.1:0-126192 GCA_964560495.1 uncultured Caldilineaceae bacterium | reverse complement strand
CTGATTGGCTGTTGACGAAGTTCTGAACCGAACCGCAAAAGACGCCCGCAAGCAGCGCTGCTTGCGGGCGTCTTTTGCTCCAATTTAGTGGGCGATGGTTGTCCCGAATCGTTCTCGTCGTGATAGAATGAATTCATGCCCAACTCTCGACGCCGCTCCACCCGTGCACCGGCTGCAGACCACGCGCCCGCCGCCGAACTTTCTTACGACCCGTTTGATGACAACGTCCTTGTCGACCAAGCTCCCGTCGATTTTTCTGATCCCTTCGACGACGCCCTTGTTGCGCCCATGAGCGGTGTTGTCAAAGCGTCGAAATCACCCGCCGAGACCATGCGGGAACTGGTGGAATGCGACCTGGTCGCGTTCTTTGGCGCAGACGGCCCCCTGTCCCAGCAGCTTGAGGGCTACGAATTGCGCACCAGCCAGGTGGAGATGGCCCAAGCCGTCAAGAAGGCCATCCTGGAGCAACGCCACGCCCTCATCGAAGCGCCCACGGGCACAGGCAAATCCATCGCTTATCTCGTTCCGGCCATCCTCAGCGGCAAGACTGTGGTCGTCGCCACGGCCAACAAATCGCTCCAAAGCCAGCTCTACTGGAAAGACATCCCTTTTCTGCGCGGCGTGTTGGGGCGCGACATCGACGCCGTCGTCGTCAAAGGACGCAGTAACTTCGTCTGCACTCACAAGTGGGAGAATGAAAACTTCGAGCAGCATCGCTTCCGCATGTATGACCGGGAGCACGACCAGATTGCAGGGCTGCGCAAATGGCTGGACGAAACTGACACGGGCGACGTGGACGATCTCCCCTTCATGCTGGACGGCGACCTGCGCAGCCGCATCGTGAGCTTTCCCGACGACTGCCTCCACGACGATTGCAGCCATTACGACGACGCCTGTTGGGTCAATCTCATGCGCGCTCGGGCGGCCCAGGCCCAGGTGCTCATCACCAACCACCATCTGCTGCTCAACGCGCTGGAGCTTGGCTACGCCGGCCAACGCATTTTGCCGCCCGCGCCGATTTACATCATCGACGAGGCTCACGGTCTGGAACAGACGGCGACCGGCGTTTACGAGACGGTCGTCACTGACTACGTTGTCGAGCAGCTTGCCAGCCGCGCGCTCTTCAAACAACACGTGGGCGACGACGAGGCCGACGAGCTGCGCTATCACAACACCCTGGCCTTTCAGGAAGCTGCCCATCAAACCCGCGATAATTCCTTCCGCATCGAAGGCGAGCTGGAGGAGATGAAAAAGCTGAGCCGTAGGTTGAGCGATCTGGGACAGAAACTCAAAAAGAAGAATCCCTATGGCGACAAGGACAAGGGCAATTCCAGCGAGCCGGCCGCCATGCAACGCAAGCGCGCCGAGGAGCGTCGCTCCTTCGAGTTGTTGGTAGAAGCGGTCAACAGCGCGGCGACCAAACTCATGGCTGTGGCGACGAGCAAGAACGACGCCGTCTATGTGCGCTATGCCAACCGCGTCTTCGACCGCCGCCATATCTCGCTGGAGATTCACGCTGCGCCCATCGACCCGGCGACTCTGCTCGCGCAACATCTCTTTCATCCAGAGAGCGAAAACGGAGATGAACCCATCGAGCGCACAGTGATCTGCACCAGTGCGACGCTCGCTGCCGGTGGCCACTTCGAGCATTTCAAGGCGCGCTGCGGTATTCAGGGCGAGACAGAGGAGCGGGTCTTGCCTGCGGTATTCGACTACCCCCGGCAAGCGCTGCTCTATCAGCCCGCTCTGCCGGCCTATGACTTTCGCAACGCCGACGCCTTCTACACAGCCGCAGCCCAGGAAATCGCGCGCCTGCTGGAGGTGAGCCGGGGACGCGCGCTCTGTCTTTTCACCGCCTGGAGCGGACTACAGCGCGTGGCAGAGCGTGTGCGTTCAGCGGACGGCGCCGTGCGTTGGCCCGTACGCGCCCAGGGCGACGCCCCACGCGATGCGTTATTGGCCTGGTTTCGCGAGACGCCCCACAGCGTACTCCTGGCGACGCGCTCTTTCTGGGAAGGTGTGGACATACCAGGCGACGACCTGAGCCTGGTGGTGCTGGACAAGATGCCCTTCCCCACACCCGGCGACCCGCTCCACAGCGCACGTATGAAGGCCATCGACGACGCCGGACGCAGCAGTTTCAATGATTATATGACCCCGCTCATGACCCTGTCCCTCAAACAAGGCTTTGGCCGCCTCATCCGCCGCAGCACCGACCGGGGTGTGGTTGCGATCCTGGACGAGCGGCTCACTAGCAAGAGCTATGGTCGCCAGGCGCGCGCCGATCTGCCGCCAGCGCGTTTCAGCCGCGACTTCAAAGATGTCCATCGTTTTTTTCAGGATGCCCTGGAGAGCCAGGCCGAGTTCGCCCTCAATGTGTGGGCCGAACAGAACGGCGCGGGTAAGACTGATGCACCTGAAACAGCGGCAGGCGACAACCCTGTCGAAACCACAGAGTCTGGTTCAAACGGCGGCGTCTTCTACCGCTGGCGACTCTTGCGCTTGCAGGACGGTAAGGCCGATGGGCAGGAGGGCGTCTTGCCTACAGGAACTCTCGCCATGGGCGAGGTTGCGGCGGCGCTGGAAGGGCTGACCAATTTGCGCAAGCGCATTGAGCAGGCCGGGCGCAAACCGACCGACTTTGGCGTGGAATTGCGCTGGACGAGGAGCAATGACAAGCTAGATGCATTGCAAATAGGGAATTATCGACTTTGGGATGCCTGGAATAAGGAGCAGGCGCTATGGCGAAGCATTCACCTTCTGCAAGTGGACAATCATCCCTGACCGCGGAGACGGCGCGGCAGCGCGGCGGGCGTGGGTTTCTGCTGCGGCTTGTCGTCCTGATTGCCGGCGCATTTTTGTTGCGTCGCTATGGTGAACAGTGGCTGAGAACCCTATTGCTGTACCTGTCGCGGGCCAGGTGGGCGCGGCGTCTGGTGGTGGGCTTTGGCCCCGCCTGGGCCATGGCCAGCCGCTTCATCGCTGGCGAGACCAGCGACGAGGCCATCGCGGTCACGCGGCGGCTCAACGAAGAAGGGCTGCTGGTCACGCTAGATTTCTTGGGCGAGAGTGTGACCGATGCACGCGAGGCCGTGGCCGCGCGCGACCAGATTGCCGACCTGCTCGACCGTATCCACGCCGCCGGCGTCCGTGGCAATGTCTCCCTCAAGCTCAGCCAACTGGGGCTGAACATTGATGAAAACCTGGCGCTGGAGAACCTGCGCATCATCCTGCAAAGAGCGCGGCAGACCGACAACCGGGTGCGCGTCGATATGGAAGAGAGCAGCGTGGTGGACATCACTCTGGACATCTACCGCACGCTGCGCGACAAGGAAGGCTTCGCCAATGTGGGCGTTGTCATCCAAAGCTACCTTTACCGCAGCGACGAGGACATCCGCCGCCTGGTGGAAGAAGGCGCCTGGGTGCGCTTGGTGAAAGGCGCATACAAAGAGCCGTCCGACATTGCCTATCCGCGTAAGGCCGATGTGGACGCGGCCTATCTGCGCCATGCGGAGATGCTTCTCAGCCCGCAAGCAATGGAGAACGGCGTCTATCCAGCCTTCGCCACCCACGACGACAGGTTGATTCGCGCGATTGTCGATTACGCCCGGCGCCATCAGCTCGACTCGGATGAGTTCGAGTTTCAGATGCTCTATGGCGTGCGCCGCGATCTGCAACGTGAACTGGCCGCCGACGGCTGGGTCGTGCGCGTCTATGTGCCCTATGGCGTGGCTTGGTATCCCTATTTCATGCGTCGCCTGGCCGAGCGCCCGGCCAATGTGTGGTTCTTCGTGAGCAACTATTTCAAGGCGTAGGGGCGCGAGGTGGGGCGGGAAGCAATGACCGCTCAATGCGAACTGGTTGTTCCTCCCCACCTCATGCCCGTACCACCAATCCTTGAGAAGATACCCATAAGGATCGTATCTCATAGTCCATCGTATGATCACACGAAGCATAGTCCAGACAGCGACTCCTCCTCAAACCTTGTGCAAAGCCGATGATTTGACACACTTATGAGAGTGAACTTACACTACTGAAATACCGTGAAAAGACCGAGACAGTATTTGGGACACCGGTATTTGGGTTGCCGGCGCCCTTCCTCAAGTCCGATCGTCTCAATTCTTAGTGAACAAAGGGAAATTCTATGTTGCCTCGACACAAACACCGTCATTTTGCGCTGAATCTCTCCCTCATCGTTGCCCTGCTTCTATCCAGCTTCGTAACGTTCACCGTCGCGCCAACGTCGGTCTTGGCCGACCATACGCCCGCCCCAATCGGCGTGGCGGTGGTCGGCAGCCTGCAGAGCGAGCTAGGCTGTCCCGGCGACTGGCAGCCGGAGTGCGCCGCCACTGAGATGACCCATGACGCCAGCGATGATGTTTGGCAGTTCACGGGCAATGTGCCGGACGGCGGTTGGGAATACAAGGTCGCGCTCAACGATAGTTGGGATGAGAATTATGGCGCCGGCGCCGCCGCCAACGGCCCCAACATTGCCCTCAACCCAGTAGTGACGACCGCGGTCAAGTTTTACTACGACCACAAATCCCACTGGGTCGCCGACAACCAGAATAACGTCATCGCCACAGTGCCGGGCAGCTTCCAGGCGGCAATCGGCTGTGGGGGCGACTGGGACCCCTCGTGTCTGCGTTCATGGCTGCAAGACCCGGACGGCGACGGCGCGTACAGCTTCACTACCAGCGACATTCCGCCCGGCAACTATGAGGGCAAGGTCGCCATCAATGAAAGCTGGGATGAGAACTACGGCGTGGGCGGCGTCGCTGGCGGTGACAACTATCAGTTCAGCGTCGCTGCTGGCGAGTCGGTGGAATTCAGCTATGACCCGATCAGCCATGTCCTCACCATCACTATCATCCCGCCGGCCATTGACGTTACCGCCATCATCACCGATCCTGTACGCCATCCGGTTGCAGAGCAGATTTTCTATTTCGTCATGCCCGACCGCTTCGACAACGGCGACCCAAGCAATGACCTGGGTGGGTTGGCCGGCGACCGCAGCGTGACGGGCTTCGACCCAACCGACAAGGGCTACTTCCACGGCGGCGATGTGGCCGGCCTGCTGGGCAAACTGGACTATCTTGAAGAGATGGGCATCGAATCCATCTGGATGACGCCCATGTTCAAGAATCGTCCGGTGCAGGGCAGCGGCGACAACGCCTCCGCCGGCTATCACGGCTATTGGACCGTGGATTTCACCCAGTTCGACCCCCATTTTGGCACGAACGCTGAGTTGGAGCAGCTCATCAATGAGGCCCACGCCCGCGGCATGAAGATCTTCTTCGACATTGTCGCCAATCACACCGCGGACATCATCCAGTACCAGGAAGGCCAGTACAATTATCGCAACAAGACCGAATATCCCTATCGCGACAGCGAGGGCACGCCGTTCGATGACCGCGATTACATCAATGACCCGAACTTCCCCGAGCTGGACCCGGCGACGAGCTTCCCCTATACGCCCGTCGTCGATCCAGCGGACGCCGACGTCAAAGTTCCCGCCTGGCTCAATGACCCGCGCTACTATCACAACCGGGGCGATTCCACCTTCAGCGGCGAGAATTCGCTCTACGGCGATTTTGTCGGCCTGGACGACCTGTTCACCGAGCACCCGGATGTGGTGGAGGGCATGGTCGACATCTTCAAAGACTGGATCACCAACTACGACATCGACGGCTTCCGCCTGGACACGGTCAAGCACGTCAACATGGAGTTCTGGCAGCGTTTCGGCCCCGAAATTATCGCCCATGCCGCAAGCGTCGGTCGCCCGGACTTCTTCCTCTTCGGCGAGGTCTTCAGCGGCAACGAGCAGTTGCTCAGCTTCTACACCACCAACGCCCGGCTGCCTTCGGTGCTGGATTTCGGCTTCCAAGAAGCGGTGCGCGCCTACGCGGCCGGCAACGGTTCGTCGGATAATCTGGCCGTCTTTTTCGACAAAGACGACTGGTACACCGATGCCAACAGCAATGCCTACAGCCTGATGAACTTTGCCGGCAACCACGACATGGGGCGCATCGGCTACTTCATCAAGGACGGCAACGGCGGAACCCTGCCAGATGACGCGCTGGAGCGCACCAAACTGGCCCACGCCATGCTCTACTTCGCCCGCGGCGTACCCATCGTCTATTACGGCGACGAGCAGGGCTTTGTGGGCGACGGCGGCGACAAGGATGCTCGCCAGGACATGATGCCGAGCCAGGTCGCCTCCTACAATGACGACGACCTCATCGGGACGGACGACACCACCGCCGACGCCAACTTCGACCAGGATCACCCCATCTACACTGCGCTGCAAGAGTACGCAGAGATCTTCGAGGCGCACCAGGGTTTGCGCACCGGCGCGCAGATTCATCGCTACAGCGTCGCCGGGCCGGGCGTCTATGCGCTCAGCCGCTACGACCGCAACGAACAGGTGGAATACGTCGTCGCTTTCAACAACGCGGCCAGCGAGCAGACAGCCACGTTCCCTGTCTTCGACGCCAACGCCGATTTCACTGCGCTCTATCCTGCCGGCGGCCCAGGTTTGACCAGTGACGCCGACAAGATACTCACCATCACCGTGCCGGCCAAGAGTTTCGTCATCTATCAGGGCGATGTACTTGTGGCCGCGCAAGCCGCCGCGACGAATTCCATGCCCAACATCTCCATCGTTTCGCCCGCGGCTGGCGTCCAGGTGGAACTGGGCTATCAGAACATCGACGGCAACACCGTGCCCAATCGCATGAAGATCGAGGCGGCGCTGGACCAGGAGAACATCTACGCCGAAGTTACCTTCGCCGTGCGCGAGAGTGGGACGCCCACCTTCACCGTCATCGGCGTGGATGACAACCCGCCTTACCGCGTCTACTACGACGCCAGCGCCTGGCCGGCCGGCAGCAAGCTAGATTTCGCAGCGGTGGTCAACGACCTGAGCGGCGAGTTGCCCAAATACGCCCTGGTCGGCGAGGTGGAGCCGATCTATGCCAAAGGCGGCGCGTCGGCCAATTACAAGTACGCCATCATTCACTACCTGCGGCCAGGCAACGACTATGGCGACCACACCACCGGTGACTTCAATGACTTCTGGGGGCTGCACCTGTGGGGCGACGCCATCGCCCCGGGCGAGGGCACCGATTGGGATGCTCCCAAGCCCTTCCTGGGTGAAGACGATTATGGCCGCTTCGCCTGGATCGAGCTGCAAGACCCGAAACAGAACGTCAACTTCATCGTTCACAAAGGCAACGCGAAAGATCCGGACAATGCGCCTGACCGCTTCTTCAACCCGGCTACGGACGGCCCCGAGATCTGGCTCAAGCAGGACGACCTGACCATCTATGACTCTCAGGCCGCCGCGCAGGGTTTTGTCACCATTCACTACAACCGTCCCGACGGCGTGTATGACGGCTGGGGTCTCCATCTGTGGGGCGACGCCATCGCCGACGGCGTGGGCACAAGCTGGGATGCGCCGCGCCCCTTTGACGGCATCGACGGCTTCGGCGCTTTCTGGAACGTGCCCATCAAGGATGCCACCAAGCCGGTCAACTTCATCATCCACCAGGGAAATGATAAAGACCCCGGCCCCGACCAGTTCCTTATGCCCGAATTGACGCCGTCCGTCTGGATCAAGTCAGGCGACCAGGCCATCTATCCCCAGCTCTGCGCCAGCCAGAACATGGCCGTGCTCCACTACCATCGCCCGGCCTATGATTTCGGCGACTACAACAGCAGCAACTTCGAGGACTTCTGGGGTATGCACACCTGGGGCGACGCGGACGACCCAGGTTGGACGAATCCACGCAAGCCAGCCCGCGCCGACGTCTTTGGTCAGGTTTTCGAGGTAACCTTCAACAACCCGAATCCGACCCAACTCAACTACATCCTCCACCGGGGCGGCGACAAAGACCCTGGCCCCGACCAGTTCCTGGAGCTTGCCAAGTGGGGCTGCCAGGTCTGGCAGCTGCAAGGCGCCGACCCGGAATTCCCCTACATTCTGCCTATCCTCAAAGGCACGGTGGCGGCCGGCGATCTGGGCAAATTCAAGGCCCACTGGCTCAGCGCCAACACCATCGCTTGGGACGTAGAGGTTGATCCCGAACTGGAATATCGCCTCTATTACGCAGCCGACGGCGGCATGGAGCTGATCGACGATTCCATCACTGGCGAGGACGGCTATCTCAAACTGACTCACGACCCAGCCGGCCTCTCCCAGGCGCAAAAGGACAAGTTCCCCCATCTGGCGAGTTTTGCCGCCTTCAAGATTGCCGCCGGCGACCTGGACATGGTTCCCGACACCCTGAAAAGTCAGATCGCCGTCGCCGCAGTCGTACCGACTGATCCGGGGCTGCTGGTCATGGCCGCCGCAGCCAACAGCGGCGAATTCGCGGCTGACGCCACCGGCCTGCAAATCCCGGGCGTGCTGGACGACCTTTACACCTACACGGGCGACCTGGGCGTGACCTATGACGGCGACGCGCCCACCCTGCGCGTCTGGGCGCCCACGGCCAAATCGGTCAAACTCCACATCTTCGACGACTCCACTTCCGACCCGGCCAGCCACGTCATCGACATGACGCCTGAGGCCCTGGGCGTGTGGAGCGCGGTGGGCGACGCCTCGTGGACAGGCAAGTACTATCTCTACGAAGTGGAGGTCTACGTCCATGCTACCGGCCAGGTGGAGCACAACATGGTCACGGACCCGTACTCCATCAGCCTTTCCACCAACAGCAAACGCAGCCAGATCGTTGATCTGAGCGATCCTGCGCTAGAACCTGCAGGATGGAGCGATACAGAGAAGCCGTCGTTGGCCGCGCCCGAAGACATCACGCTCTATGAGCTGCACGTGCGCGACTTCAGCATCTATGACGAGAGCGTGCCGGAAGAGGAGCGGGGCACCTTCAAAGCCTTCACCCACGCCGACGCCAACGGCATGACGCACCTGCAGGCTCTGGCAGACGCCGGCCTGACCCATGTTCACATCCTGCCGGCTTTCGACTTCGCCACGGTGAATGAGGTCAAGGAGGAGCGCACCGAACCAAACATCCCGTCCGACCCGGCGCCCGATTCGGAGGAGCCGCAAGCAGCGGTTGATGCAGTGCGCGACCTGGACGGCTTCAACTGGGGCTACGATCCATATCACTACACCACGCCAGAAGGCAGCTACTCTACCAATCCCGACGGGCCGACGCGCATCGTTGAGTTCCGCGAGATGGTGCAGTCGCTCCATCAGGCTGGGCTGCGGGTGGTCATGGATGTGGTCTATAACCACACCACGGCCAGCGGCCAGGCGCCCAAGTCGGTGTTGGACAAGGTGGTGCCCGGGTATTACCATCGCCTGAACCTGGATGGCGCAGTGGAGAAGAGCACCTGCTGCGACAACACCGCCAGTGAGCACGCCATGATGGAAAAGCTCATGATCGACTCGTTGGTTACCTGGGTCGCAGCCTATGGCGTGGACGGCTTCCGCTTCGATCTCATGGGCCACCACATGAAGTCCAACATGGAGAAAGTCCAGAGTACGCTCCAGGCCATCGACCCCACCATCTACCTCTACGGCGAAGGCTGGAACTTTGGCGAGGTCGCGAACAACCAGCGCGGGGTCAACGCCACCCAGCTCAACCTGCCAGGAACGGGCATCGGCACCTTCAGCGACCGCTTGCGCGATGCGGTGCGCGGCGGCGGCCCCTTCGATGGCGGTCAGTCGATGGTCACCAACCAGGGTTTCATCAATGGCTTGTTCTATGATCCCAACGCCAACAACTCTGGCAGCGACGATGAGAAGAACCGCCTGCTTCACTACGGCGATCTGATCCGCGTCGGTCTGGCCGGCAATCTGGCCGACTACGAGCTGATTGACAAGGACGGCGCCTTGGTCGCAGGTTCGCAGGTGGATTACAACGGCTCGCCTGCCGGTTACACCCAGGACCCTCAAGAGAACATCATCTACGTGGAGGCCCACGACAATCAGACCTTGTGGGACATCAGCGCCTACAAGCACGCCGCGGCGGTCTCCATGAGCGACCGGGTGCGCGCCCAGATGTTGGGGCTGGACTTCACGCTGTTGGCTCAGGGCGTACCCTTCCTCCACGCCGGCCAGGAGCTGCTACGCTCCAAATCCTTCGACCGCAACAGCTACAATTCAGGCGACTGGTTCAACCGCCTGGACTTCACCTATCAGACCAACAACTGGGGCGTGGGCGTTCCGCCGGGCAACGAGAATCAACAGGCGTGGGACATCATGAAGCCGCTGTTGGCCAATCCGGCGCTCAAGCCCGGTCAAGCAGAGATCGCGATGAGTTACAACCACGCTGCGGAACTGCTGCAAATCCGCAACAGCTCGCCCCTCTTCCGCTTGCAGACCAAAGCGGAGATCATGGATCGCCTCCACTTCCATAACACCGGCCCTGACCAGATTCCGGGTCTCATCGCCATGACGATTGACGACACCGACCTGGCCCTGCCCGACCTGGATCTGCACCACGAGTGGGTAGCCGTCATCTTCAACGCCAGCGACGAGGCGCAGACTGTGGTCATCAGCGATCTGGTAGGCGCCAACCTGACGCTTCATCCTGTGCAGGCCAACTCCACAAACGACGAAGTGGTCAAGCAGGCTACGTTCGACCCGACCACAGGGAGCTTCACCGTGCCGGCGCGCACCACCGCGGTCTTTGTCGAGATCGAGATGGCGACTATCACCATCGTCAAAGACACCGCGCCCAAGAGCAAGCTAGATTTCTATTTCTCGTCAGAGTCGGTGGGCGGCGGCTACGACGGCGGGCTGCCGCCGGAACTGGGCAGTTTCTGGCTGGATGACCCGGCCAGCGACGACGGGGACGCGGTCAGCAACAGCATCACCTTCACGGTGACGCGCGGCAGCGTCCACAAATTCACTGAGGCAGTCCCGGCCAATTGGTTTCTAGTGGACATCGTCTGCACGCCCGAAGACGCTGGGGCGGTGGATGTGGAGGGTCGCTCGGTCACGGTCGACACCGCGGCGGGCGGCAACGTCACCTGCACCTTCTTCGACCAGCAAGGGATCAACGTGCAGGCGCGCGTCTACTATGACCGCAACGGGGACGGCGTGCGCCAATCGCGCGATACGCTGTTGGGGCTGTGGTATGTCACGGTCAAATCCCAGGCCAGCGGCGTGCTGTGGCGGCAGCAGACCAACAGCATCGGCAAGGCCAACTTCAACTGGCTGCGACCGGGTGACTTCGAGATCTGCGTGGAGCTTTACCCGGATTGGGTGAACTCTCAGCCCGCTGGCCCGCCGCCCTGCTATCTGCTCGGCATTGCGCCGGGAACGAGCGTCGAGCCGTATTTCGGCGTCGTCGTCGACCACTCGCTGCTCGTCGCCTCCACCGGCGACGCCAATGCATCAGTGGCAACCACGGCGGCCATGGACCCGAATCCAGGCAGCGGCGCTTACTTCGACCCGGCCGCCTGGGTGGACGTAGACCTGGTGACGCCTATCGGGGAGTCGGACCCCACGGGCGCGCTGGGCGAGACGCCCGCCGCCGGGGACGCAACGCCGCGCATGTTCCTGCCGCTGATCACGCGGTAGAGTGCTTTTGCAGCGCAAGAAGAAGGGGCGCCTCGTCGAGGCGCCCCTTCTTCTTGTCATGTCAACCTGTCTTTGTCATGTGGCGCTACACCGTTGACCCCTGCTTTCTGCCGCCTGTCCCGCGCAGCGCGCTCACCACCGCCACCACGATCACTGCGGCCACGATGACCTCCAGCACGACGTTGATGGCAACGCTGGCCAGAGTGGCCAAGAAGGGTACATTCAGTCGCCATGCAATTGCGCCGATCACCAGGAACGTGTTGGTCAGTGTGCCGGCCACGGCAGCCGAAGACAGGCGCACATATTCGCTGGCCTGCTTCAATCCCTGATAGACCGCCCACGCCACCGGGCCAATAAAAAGACGTGGCAGCACCGAGATGATCGGATCGACGAAGATGGCGTTGGGGCTGCCCGCTGGCTGTTGGCCGGCCAGAAAGAGGCTGAACAGCCCGAATGCGCCGCCGACGATGGCGCCGACAATCGGACCTTCCAGAATACCGCCAATGATCGCCGGCACCTGCAGGATAGTGATGGCGATGGTGGGCCCGATAACGATAAAGCCCAACGAAATAAAGGGCCCCATGTTGAGGGGGATGGAGAGAACGATGCTGATGGCGATCAATACTGCCGTAACCACCAGACGCCGGGTGCCGGAAGAACCTGAGTCCATGACAATTCTCCTCCTGTGAATGATGAAATGGGATTAGGGAAGCGAGTAGATGCGCGTTGCCAGCCAGATGCTCACTGTAAATGATACCACGCCTACGGCAACGACGCCATCCAGCCAGCGCGCCTGCAACTGGAAGAGACGGGTGCGCTGGCCGCCGCGCATGTAGCAGCGCGCCTCCATGGCCACGGCCAGTTCTTCTGCGCGGCGAAATGCATTCACGAAGAGAGGCACGACCAATGGCACGATGGCCCGGGCAATCTGCAATGGCTGACGCCAGCTCAGAACGCCGATGTCGCCGCCGCGACTGGCCTGCGCCTTGATCACCCGCTCCAACTCCTCTGTCAAGATAGGCACGAAACGCAGAGCAATCGTTGCTGTCAGCGCAATGTCCTGCGCCGGCAGCCCCACACGACTGAAGGGCTGCAAGAGCGCCTCCATGCCGTGGGTCAGCTCGGTGATCTTCGTGGTGAGGGTGGGCAGGCTCACCAACAGGAGAATCGTTGCCAGCCGCACCAGGCTCAGCGCGGCCATGAGCAACGCATTTGAGGTGATGCGAATGAAACGCCACTCGAAGATCACCACACCGGCAGGCTCTTGCCAGCCCATGAAGAGCACCGAAAACGAGAGGAAGAAAATGATGACAGGCAGGCCGCGGATGAATGGCCGCAGCACGAAGGCAATGGGAATCTGGCTGAGCTTGACCATGGCCAGCACTGCCAACAGATAGACCACCGCTGCGAGCAGGGATTGGTTGAAGGTGATGGCAAGCAAGAGCGCCGTGGCGCTGACGATCTTTGTGCGCGGGTCCAGGCGGTGGACAAAGGTGTCCGCCGGGATATACTGGCCGATCAGGACGTTGCGCGAAAACTCAAAGGCCATGAGTAGTCATCCACACGCTCATCCTGATGGAACGCCGCACTCGTGGCCGCATGGGAGGCCGTGCACGCTTTCGGCGGCGTAAACTGCGTCGAGAATCGCCAAAGCGGTCATGTCCGCCGCCAGGGTCCCCACGACATCCACGCTGGCGGGTTTGCTCCCGCAAGAAAGGGCAAAGACCACATCGCCATCCAGACCCGTGTGCACAGGGCGGACAGCCCTGGCGACGCCATCCTGCGCCATACGCGCCGCTTTGGTGATTTCGCTTTTGCTCAAACAGCCATCGGTGGCGATGACCACCAGCGTTGTGTTCGTTCCGGCGAACTCCGGTCTCGGCCTGTCTGCCAGAAGGGGCGCCGGGTCGAGAAAGCCGCAGAAGCGCCCCTGGGCGTCGAGCCTGCGTGCGCCAGCGACCACTTGCCCTGTGGCCGGATCATGGATGTTGCCATAGGCGTTGACCACCGCCAGGGCGGCCACGGTCAGCCCGCCTGGCGTGCGGATGCTGGCGCAGCCCAGCCCTCCTTTGCACGCTCGTTTGAGGCCGGCCACCTTGCCGATGGTTGCGCCTGCGCCCGCGCCGACGCAGCCTCGGGCCACTGCGCCTGTCTGCGCGGCTGCACATGCGGCATAGCCGGCGGCCCGATCTGGTCGCACATCAGGTCGCCCCAGAGGCAGGTCGAAGAGCACCGCTGTCGGGACGATGGGAACGCGAGCAATACCCACGTCATAGCCGATGCTGCGTTCCTCCAGCCATTGCACCACGCCATCGGCTGCCGCCAGGCCAAAAGCGCTGCCCCCTGTGAGCAATAGGGCGTGGATGCGCTCCACGGTGCAGATGGGGTCCAGGAGCGCGGTCTCACGCGTGCCCGGCGCGCCGCCGCGAATGTCCACGCCGGCGACGGCGCCTTCCCTGCCGCAGAGAATCACAGTGCAGCCGGTGGCGGCTTCGGCATTGGTCCAGTGCCCGACGCACAGGCCAGTCACGTCGGTGAGCGCGTTGAGCATCCCAGTTCCACCTTGTTTTACATTGGATTGGGCCAGGCGAGCGACAGCGTGGCGCGCATCACGGCCACAAACTCGCCTGGCGTCTGACTCCGTGTGATGGCCCGAAAGAGTACATGGGCGTCAATATACAACCGCAACAACTCGCCCATCTGAACCCTCTTTGGTTCTGGGCGCCCTTCACTTGGGGCGCACCCGTCAGCGATGCTTTACATGCCGAGATAGCGCACTGCGGCCAGCGCATAGAGCCGCACGGCCAGTTGGATCTCCTCGATGCTCACCCACTCGTCCACATGGTGGGGAATGTGGATGTCGCCGGGACCGCACGTGACGATGGGGATGCCTTTCCGTGCGTGCAGGATTGTGCCGTCTGTGGAGCCGGGCACGCCGCCGTAGATGGGCGCCTGGCCTGTCAGATCCTGGAATGCAGAAGCCATAGCCTGCACCACAGCCGCGTTTCGGTCGGTGGCCGTGGGGTGACGCACTTCCAGGACGGTGAGCGCAGAGTGCAGTTGCGGATCGGCGGCAGTGACTGCGCGCAGCAGGGACTCCAGGCCAGTCGTCAGTTCTTCCGGCGACTGGCCTGGGATCAGCCGGCAGTCGAGCACGATCTCGGTGGCGCCGGGCATGACGTTGTTCTGCGCGTCGCCCTGCCCCCGCGGCGGCGACATGACGATAGTGGGTGTAATGCTGGGCTGACCGAGGAATTCGTGGCGACCCAGGCGGGCGATCTCCTGCCGTTCCAGTTCCTGCACTGCGGCGAGGAAGGCTGCCGCGGGATACGCGCTGTTGACGCCGGTCAACGGCATTGCACCATGGGCCATCACGCCCTGGATGACGACGCGCACCCACATGACGCCCTTTTGGGCGATGCACAGGTGATTCTCCTCCGGTTCGCAGACGATGGCGGCAGAGATCTGGTCTGCCCAGCCGGCCTCGACAAAGTGCTTGACGCCGATCATCTCGCCCTCTTCATCGCAGAGCGCGCCCAACAAGAGGCTGCCTCGGAGCCGTACACCGCTCTGGACGATGGCTTTCAGCGCAGCTAACGCGCAGACCAGGCCAGCCTTCATATCGTTTGCGCCGCGACCATAGATGCGGCCACTGCGGATGGTTGCGGCGAAGGGCGGATCCGTCCACTGAGCCGGGTCGCCGGGCGTCACCACGTCAGTGTGTCCCTCGAACATGAGCGTCGGGCCATCGGCCATGCGATGGACGGCGATGACATTGGGGCGGCTTGGCTGGACGAACTCAAAGTGGGTCTCCAGGCCGAGCCTGCGACAGCGATCTTCCACCCAGAGAGCTGCTTTCTCCTCGCCCAGGCCAAGCGTCGGCCGCCACACACTGGGGATGCGGGTTAGCTCCTGCACCCATGCGATCACCTCGTTGTTGTCGATTGATTGTAAAATACGTTCTTCTGCCTGTGTGAGCATAGAATGGGATGGTCAGAAAACGACGTTGCACTGGGATGGGCATTGGGCTATAATTGGCTGGTTTGAAACAAACTCCAGCGTGTCATCACGAGAAATGGATTGCTTCCCTTTGCATCACATCCTTTATTTGGGGCGGAACGGTGGCCTTGCCCATTCGCTGCGCTCGATTTTGGCCGGTGAATTCGATGGAGGCAACACGCTGACTTCTCAAAAAGTTGGTGCAATTCAGTGGCAGGTTGTGACCAATCAAAAGGCTGCACTGCGCTCCATCAACGGGCATCCACCTGGGATCATTTTGATCGAAACCAGCGCCCATGCCCACAGCCGACGACATTTTTGCGAGACAGTGCGCCTCCGTCTGCCGGACACGCTTTTCGTTGCTGTCGGCGCCGGTGTTTCTTATGATTTCCCCTTCAATGCCCTCATCCAAACACCCCTCAACCTGACGCAAGCCCTTGATGTATTCCGCTCGTTGCAAGTCAGCTCGTCTACACAGACGGTGAGCTGTGGTGTGTTTCACCTGGTAATCTCCACACGTCTGTTGCGGACGCCCCTGGGCGAGCATACGTTGACCCCCAAACAATGCGCTCTGCTCAAGCTCTTTATGCTCCAACCAAATCGCGTGATCAAGCGTTCAGACATCATGCGAACGATTTGGGACACATCCTACCTGGATGACACCAGAACGCTTGATGTTCATATCCGGTGGCTGCGCGAGATCATCGAACCTGACCCCTCCACCCCGCTCTACCTGATCACCGAGAGAGGCGTTGGCTATCAACTTGTGATGCCTGGCGCATCTGCTGCGATTGAGTGAGGCGCATGCGTTTTACGCAATGCACCAACCTGGCTACGGATTGGCGTGTAACCCGGTCGTCCCATTCTTTGGTTTGGTTGGCACGACACGCACTGCATCGATGACATTGGGCACTCGTTCGAGCTTGGTTAGAATGCGCGAAAGTTGGGTGGCGTCCTCGATTTCTAGTGTGGCTGTGATGACTGCCAGATGGTTCTTGTGGGCTGTTTGCGCGCTGACATGACTCATGTTGATGTGTTCGTCAGCCACCAGGATGGCGATGTCGCGCACAAGACCGGGGCGATCCAGAGCATTGACAGCGATCTCGATGGGATAGCGTTGATCCGATTTGGACGACCACTGGACATCGAGCAGACGACCATCGACGCCCTTGCGGATGGCCGCCTGCATGTTTGGGCAGTCTGTGCGGTGAATCGTCACCCCCCGCCCCCGTGTGACATACCCTACGATGGAATCGCCTGGAAATGGTTTACAGCAGCGTGCAAGATTGGTCAGCAGCCCGCTGACGCCGTGAATACTGAACTCACCGCCGTCCTCACGACGAGGACTTGACGCTGGGTCACGCGTCAGAAAATCATCAACAGAGAAGACGTTGGCGCGGTCGCGCTGTTCTTGATCGAGGGATTTTTGAGCGATCTGTTGCGGGTTGACGTCGCCATAACCGATAGCCGCCAGGAAGTCATCGACCTTCTCATAGTTGAATAATTTGCCCAGATCCTCGAAGCTGATGTTGAAGGCAAGGCGTTTGAGTTCACGCTCCAGAGCTTGTCGCCCGCGCTGGATATTTTCCTCGCGTGCCTGTTTGCGCAACCAGGCGCGAATCTTGGTGCGCGCTCTATGCGTCGCCACATATTCCAGGTTCGGGTTGAGCCAATCTCTGCTTGGCCCCCCTCGTTTGGCGGCGATGATCTCCACTTGATCGCTGTTTTGCAGCTTGTAATCAAGCCCCACCATCTTGCCATTGACATAGGCGCTGCGGCAGCGATGTCCCAGCTCGGTGTGGATGGCATAGGCGAAGTCGATGGGTGTGGAGCCGGCCGGCAGGTCGATGATGTCTCCCTGGGGAGTGAAGATAAAGACGTGCTCATTGAAGAGGTCGCTCTTCATCCCGTTGACGAACTCTTCTGCGTCGCTTACTTCATTGCGCCATTCCATCACCTGCCGTAGCCAGTGGCGCATGTAGTTGACCTTATTATTGACAAAAGCGTCGGTGGAACGCTGTTGTTCTTTATATTGCCAGTGGGCGGCGATGCCGAATTCAGCTTCGCGATGCATGGCCTCGGTGCGAATCTGAATCTCCATGGGGCGCCCGCTGCGGTGGCTGAGGACGCTGGTGTGGAGACTGCGATACATGTTGTTCTTTGGCGCAGCAATGTAATCGTCGAATTCTCCGGGGATAGGACGCCACATACTGTGAACGACGCCCAACGCCGTATAGCACTCAGTTTCGTTGGTCACAATCACCCGCAGCGCCAATACATCGTAGATCTGGTCGAATCCAACATGCTTGCGGTGCATCTTGCGATAGATGCTGTAGATATGCTTTGTGCGCCCAGTCACAGAGGCGCGAATGCCATGTTTGGCCAGCTCACGTTCGAGATCATTCTTTGCCACGATGATCAGTCGTTCTTGCTCAGATTGCTTGTGAAGGACTGCCTTCACCAAGTCTTTGTAGGTGTTTGGCTCCAGGTAACGAAAACTCAAGTCCTCCAATTCCGACTTGATCGACCAGATGCCCACACGGTTGGCAAGCGGAGCAAAGATCTCGAGCGTCTCACGGGCAATGCGGCGGCGCTTGTGCTCCTTCTGTCCCCCCAGCGTGCGCATATTGTGCAGTCGGTCGGCCAGTTTGATCACCACGACGCGAATATCATCGACCATGGCGATGAACATCTTGCGGAGAGACTCGGCTTTGTGGTTGGCGACGCCGGCCCGCACGCTGCCGATCTCATTGATGCGCTTGAGCTTGGTCACCCCGTCCACCAGGGTCTTGACATCAGCGCCGAACTGCTCGCCAATGTAGTCAACAGTGTATTCTGTGTCCTCGGCGACATCGTGAAGCAGCCCAGCACATAGGCAGATGGGGTCCATGCCAAGCTCTGCAATGATCTGCGCCACTGCAATCGGGTGTAGGATGTATGGCTCGCCACTTTCCCGATGTTGGTTGCGGTGCGCATGGCTGGCGACCATATAAGCGCGTATGACCTGCAAGTACTCCTGATCTGAGTAGAGATCGGGCAAGGACTGCATTAGTTTTTCAACTGCGGCGATCTCGTCTGCATCGGGAGCGATGCGGATGATGTCCTTGTGGTCCGCACTTGGTGGTGCCTGAACCTTGCGCAGCGACACGAAGAGCGGCTCGAAGGTGTAAGCTCGCATTGGCGGACCCACTGTCGATTTATCGGGCAACGGGAGGCGATGGGGAGAAGCGGCGACGCCGTTGACGCCAGCACGCGCGTTTGGCGCATCCCCACTGGCTGACCGCCCACCGCCATTGGCAGCATGTTCGGAGACAGAACCGTCAAGGCGATGGGGGGAGTGTGATTGGAGGGTGGGCAGGTCAGATCTGGGAACGTGTGGAAGGAGTGGATTGGCTGTCAAAGAGTCAACAACCGCTACGGATGGCGTCCCCCCATCACCCTGCGAGGTGTCTTGTTCTTGGTCGTCGCTGGATTCTAGGGCGCGGCCAAGTGATTCGTCTGGAAGCATGGCTTCCTCCTATGGTTTCTCTCGTCGCCCATCGCAGCCCAACGGGCCAACACACCATGCCTCACCATTATACCTACATTGCTCATTCATGCCAAGCCGCCCAAAATCGGTTTTTGGGGGCCTTTCTTTGCCTTTTTCGCCACAATGAATCTATTGTTTGCCAGGTCGCAATTCATGCGTCACGAGCGACGCGTGACGCATGACTCGTGACTGGCGGCGACATGGGTAGCCAATCTTGAGATCAGTAAAACACATCCAGAGGTCGATGGGCTTTGACGCGCCGCGTTGTTGTGTGATACGATTTCATCCTGAAAGAAAACGAAAGTATAGGTACAATGACCGAGACGCCCGGCGAATGCCCCGTCTTGGATGGTCTTGATCGCCGGCGCATGCCCCTCATCAAACGCTACCCAAACCGCAAGTTATACGATACCGAAGCCAAGCGTTATGTCACGCTGGAAGAAGTCGCTGAATTAGTCCGTCACGGCCAGGAAGTGCGCGTCACCGACCATGAGAGTGGTGAGGATGTCACTAGCCTGACCCTCGCTCAGATCATTCTGGAGCAGGAGAAAAAACGAACAGGCTTTCTCCCCATTTCTCTGCTCACGAATTTGATCCGTTCCAGCGGCGCTGCGTTGGAACAATGGCGCAGGTCGCTCAATCAGAGCGTCGGGGGGGTGGGGCGCTCCGGCGTTGGGCTGGAGGAACAAGTCAGCAGACTAATCGAGCAAGGCAAGCTCTCGGTGGAGCAGGCTCAGGGACTGTTGACTCTGGATGGATTGCTCAGCGACCTGCTTCACTCGCTCAACGTGCCCACCCATCGCGACATTCAGACTCTTCAGGAGCAGATTCATTTGCTCAATGTCCGGCTTGCGGAGATTGGTGAGCCGCCCATTGGGGACGCGCCCATTCAAGACTCGCCACTTGACCAGGCAATCGCTGGTCAACAAATGGGCGATAAAACGGAAGGCGTGCGCGAGGATAAAGTGAACGCCGTCTGATATGGCAGGCGGTGTGCAATCAATACAATGGCAAAGAGGTCATGTTGCGACAACGCAGTCCGCAAGAACACCCCCTTCATTTTCATGACGATGCAAGTCATTCATCAAATGGACAGCAGCGCCTGAAGCCCAAGGGAATTTCCGGCGACGAGCTTCTCCAGGATGATGGTCTGCGCGTCGCCCCCTTGCCCTTCCATATGCAGCTGGATGGCGAGCGCGACAAGATCGCATTGGTCTTGGCCGGGGGCGGCATCACTGGCGTCGTCTACGAGATCGGCGCTCTGCGCGCCATCGACGACTTGTTGGTGGGTCTGTCTGTTAACGACTTCGACATCTACGTCGGCACCAGCGCTGGCGCTCTGGTGTCAGCGCTCATCGCCAATGGCCTCACCCCGCGTGAGGTGATGCAGGTGCTCGATAGTCGGCATCCAGAGCTGCGCAATTTCCGCGTGGGAGATGTCTTCCGCGTCAACTTCGAAGATGTCGTCGAGCGCGTGTTGCGGGCGCCGCGCGTTTTCTATTCTATCCTCCAGAACACTGTCGGCCATCTCAACGACGTCGCTTTTTTCGATATTTTGTGGGATCTGGCCGGCCTTTTACCCAATGGCATGTACAACGGCGATGCACTCGACCGCTACACGCGCTTCATCTTGGAAAAGCCAGGGCGCACGAATTCATTTTCCCAGCTTCAGCGAGAGCTGTTCATCGTCGCCAGCGAGCTTGACAGCGGCAAACGCGCCGTCTTCGGGCGCAAACACATGGAGGATGTCTCCATCAGTCGGGCGGTCGCCGCCAGCAGCGCCGTCCCTGTCCTCTATCGCCCGGTGCAGGTTTTTGAGAAAGACTATCTGGATGGCAGCCTCCATGGCAATGCAAGCATCGATCTCGCCATCGAAGCCGGCGCCAAACTCATCGTGTGCATCAACCCTATGGTACCCTTCGATGCTTCGCAAGTGCGTCCCCACGAGCATTACATTCGCAAGAACGGACTCCAGGCAATCATCAATCAGTCGGTGCGCACTCTGCTTCATTCCAGTCTGCGCTATCATATCAAGAACCTGCGAGCCAAATATCCCGATGTGGATATCATTCTGATCCAACCCACCCTGGACGATCTGGAGATGTTCTCGTATAACCCCATGCACTATGCCGGGCGTTTGGGCGTGGCAGAGCACGCGTTTGAGAGCGTGACAACGGGTCTACTGGGCAATCTTTCCTATTATCGCGGCATCCTCTCTCGTCACAATATCGAATTGCACACTAGTCTGGTGACAGCTGAATTAGCTGCGCTGCGTGATGGCCGAAAAGATGCACACATTGCCGAAGAGCTCATTGAGCCTCCGCGCAACACGCTTTCTTCAGTTGTCAGCCACCTGGAGATCAACCTCAAACGCCTGGATGATGCCTTGAGCCGAATGGAGGACAAGGCCAAAGTGAGCAGCGCGTGATCTATCGGGCGCGGCGCTCGGCCAGGTTGATGATGGTTTGCACAATCTCGAAGGTGGCTTGTGGATGACCAAGACGCAGAGCTGTCTGTGACATTTGGGTCAGCTCCACTTCTCCTGTGGAAAACCAACCTCGCACAATCTCACCGATCTCCTGCGGTTCAGTGGTGAACTTGCCCACTCTGTGATCCACCACATAATTGACATTCCCCTCTTCTTGACCTGGAATAAAGCCGCTGATCACCATCGGTAAGCCACAGATCAAGGCTTCGGCAATGGTGCCAGGTCCTGCCTTCGTGACAACGCAGTCACTGGCAAGCATCCACTCCGGCATATTGTTCACAAAGCCTTTGACCTGGACGGGGATCATCCAGCGCCGTTCTGTCAGCTTCTGCGTCAGGAGCTCATTCCTCCCGCAAATGACCACCATCTGACCGACAGGCTTGCGGTCGCCGGCCAGGTTCTGGGCCAGGGCGATAGCGATCTCTTCCACTGGCCCCATACCATCGCCGCCGCCCATGATCAAGACAGTGGGCAGGTCTTCGACCAACTCAAGCTGGCGGCGCAGTTCATGCTTCGCTGGATAAATCTGGGCGAAAGCCGGCCGCACGGGCAGGCCAGAAAGGTGGACGCGCTGGCTGGGAAGCCCGGCAGCAAGCGCCATTTGAAACGCTTCTTCTGTGGCGACAAAACAGCCATCCACCTGAGGGTGATACCAGACCGGGTGTGTGGAAGCCAGGTCGGTCACGACGGTCACAAAGGGGATCTCTACTTGCATCTTCGACAGCACTCCCAATGGTACGTGCTGCATCATGGGGTGCACAGAGATGATCAGGTCGGGGCGATGCTCCTCGAAGAGCCGGCGAATTTTCGCCGAGGTCAGGAAAGACGCGAAGCGAATGATCACGTTGGAAAGCCGGGGATGCCGTTCCGTGGAATAGAGCAGTGTCCACGCCCACGGTGCATGGTTGACGAGAAAAGGATAGATGCTCGATGCTTTTGTCAGCGGCCAAACAGTGTAATCCGCCAGCAGGTCCACGATCTCGATGGCAAAGCGATTCGGGTGGAGCGCCTCGAAACCGGCCTGCAAGGCCAGCGCGCTGGCGCGATGGCCCCCGCCTGTATTGCTCATCAAAATGAGGATGCGCTGCATTGCAAGCTAATAGGCGCCTTTGGCGCCGATAACGGCGGGAATTGAACGGAGGAGGATGCTGAAGTCGAAAAAGAGGCTCCAGTTTTCCACATAGTAGATGTCGAGCAAAACCATCTCATCAAAGGTCAGGTCGCTGCGCCCGCTCACCTGCCACAACCCAGTGATGCCGGGACTGGTCGCCAGGCGTTTTCTGTGCCATTCCTGGTATTTTTCGACTTCTTCGGGGAGATTGGGGCGCGGCCCGACCAGGCTCATCTCGCCCGTCAGAACATGGAAGAACTGGGGGATCTCATCCAGGCTGGAACGCCGCAAGAAGCGCCCAACGCGGGTGCGTCGCGGGTCGTCGCGCACTTTGAAGAGCGGGCCGCTCGCTTCATTGAGATCGGCCAGGCTCTGTCGCATCTGGTCTGCATCCGTCACCATGGAGCGAAACTTGTAGCAAAGAAACTGCTGACCATTCTTGCCAACACGCATTTGTGAATAGAGTATGGGCCCGGACGAGTCCAGTTTGATGGCAATGGCAATGACGCCGGCCAGGAACAGAAGAATTGGCCCAACCACGATTGTGAACGCCAGATCGAATCCGCGCTTGAGGATGTAGTTCCCGCCAGTGATGGAAACTGCACGTTTGCTGATGAGCGGTATCCCGTTGAGACTCTCCACCTGCATCTGATCTTTGGTCAACTGGAAGAAATCGGGCACAACCTGGGCGCGCACGCCGGTCTGTTCACAGGCGACCATCAGGCGCTGGATCAACCGATGGCATTGCCAGGGCAGGCAAATGATAGCGTCATCAATGCGCGTTTGCGCCGCCACTTGATTGAAGTTTTCGATGGCGCCCAATGCCTTGAACGGCCCGATGTCCGTAGTGCCTTTGGCTGGATGGTCATCCAGAAAGCCGATCAGTTGATAGCCCAGGTCAGGCCGTGCGGCGATGGTGCGCAGCACCATGCGCCCTACGTCACCCACACCTACCAGCAGCACCCGGCGCACGCCGATATCATAACGCCGCAGATGGCGGCGCATCAGGCCGATCACGAAGCGGCTGCCTGTCACCAGGATCGTGACGAGCAAGGCAGTGTACAGGTAGATCAGTCGGCTATAGGAAAGCGGATTGAAGGCGAGACTGACAACGATGAGGACCACAACTCCCATCGTGCTGGCAGTGGCAATGTGATATGCTTCTTCCACGACACTGCGCCCAGGACGATAGGGATAGACGCCCGAAAGTCGAAAGGTTAACAACAACACGAGCACGAGCGCCAACGCAAAGGGTGCATAGGCGGTGATCGACACCTGGAAGGCTGGATCAACACGGCGAAACCATTGCAGCCCATAACGCAGGTGATAGGCCAGGGCAAATGCGCACAGGATCAGGCACGCGTCGGAGGCTATCAACACCGCTTTCCACCAGCGCGGGTTTATTTTGCCAGCCGCCTGCGCAAGCCAGCTTTGACGAGTTTTTGGGCGTGGTGCAGCCTGGGGAGCAGGCGAAGCAGCAAGTTCCGCCTGGTCGATGGATGTCATGCTTCTAGTCTACCACAGATTCGCAAAATGCAATCCGCGTTCAACAGGCGAATTCTGTGCATTCTCTGCAAAAAAAACTGGACAGGATGACGGGAGATCCCATCTCGAACTCCTGACATCTTGCTTGATTGCCGACAACAGTATCGCAAGTCAGCCCACGATTTTCTCATACACGGCCAGCGTCTCTTGGGCAGTCTTGCGCCAGGAAAAGCCGGCAGCGCGGTCTTGTCCGCGCTGCCGCAGCTCGGCGGTCAGCCCAGGCTGGTCCATCAGCAGATGGAGCGCATGGCGCAACGCCGCCTCGTCAACGGCAGGAATGATGATAGCGGCGTCGCCAGCCACCTCCACCAGGCTGGGCGCATTGCTGCACACCACGGGCGCGCCGCAGGCCATGGCCTCCAGCACAGGCAGGCCAAATCCCTCGAATCGGCTCGGATAGATGAAGCCTTCCGCCGCGCGATACCAGTCAGGCAGATCAACCCGTGGAATGAAGCCTGGAAAGAGCACCTCACCCATCAGCTCGAGCTCCTTGACCTGGGTAAAGATGCGCTCAAAATACCACCCCTTGCCGCCGCCCAACACCAGCTTCACCTGGCGGTGCTCTGGTCGCGTCTCCCGGCGCCAGCGAGCAAAGGCGCTCACCAACAGTTCCAGATTCTTGCGCGGCTCAAGCGTGCCCAGATAGAACAGGTAGCGCTCGGGAAGTCCGGCGCGGCGACGAAACTCCTCCACAGCGGCGACCTCGCCCGCCGTGAAATCATCGGCCACGCCGTTGTGGATGACCGTGATTTTGCGGCTATCGACGCCCCAGAGCGCCATCAGATCGTCGGCTGTCTGGCGACTCACGGCGATGATCGCCGCCGCTTTTTCCATGCTGGCGCGACACAGCCGAGTCAGATAGGCGCGTTTGGCCGGCGGCAGCGTCTCTGGCGTGCGCACAAACGCAAGATCATGCACCGTGACGATGCCGGGTGCACGAGCCGCCAGGGGGATCACGTTGACCAGGCCGTGCACCAGGTCGGCGTGACGCCGCCACGCGTGCAGCGGTAGTGCGCACTGCTCCCAGGCAATGCGCGCCAACGGATGGTGCAGCGGCAGGCGGGAATGTTGTAGCTCCACGCCAGGAATCGCCAGCCCCGGCGCATTGACAAACGCAACGAAGCGATGCCCGGTCGCCCGCTCCTGCGCCAGCTCACCCAGGCTGCGCAGCAGGTTCAAGCTGTAGTTGGAGACCCCCGCGCCCCGGTAGCTTTCGGCGACGCTGATCAGTTGGGCGTTGAGGACTGCAAGCAAATGATTGTCCCTTGTATCTTCTTTGTCACCATGCTACAATCCACGCAATACCGTGTCTCCGAGTTGTTGCCTGGACGCCAATCGAACAGATGAAGGCGAACGGCCGCGCTCTACGCAATCAACATGAACCAGGACTCACCGGGCGCCTTCATTCATCAACCTCTGGTAAACCACGACTGTCTCACAAGCAATCTGCCCCATGGTGAAACGGTCGAGAACGCGCTGACGTCCCGCACTTGCCAGCCGCCCCCGTTCGTCCGGGCAATCGGCCAGCCGTTGGAGCGCCGCTCGCAAGGCATCCACATCGCCTTCTGGAAAGATCACTCCGGCGTCGCCGATCACATGGGGGATCTCGCCGCTGTCGCTTCCCACTGCAACCGCGCCGCATGCCATGGCCTCGATGAGCACGCGACCGAACTGCTCTTTCCATGTGGGCAACGTGCGGCTGGGCAGCGCAAGCACGTCGAGCTGTCGATACACCTGGGGCATATCGCCGCTCTTGACGCGCCCCTTGAAGGTCACCTGCCCGGCGACGCCCAGTTTGTCGCTCGTTTGTCGTAATTGCGTTTCTATCTCGCCCTCGCCCACAATGGTCAGCCGCCAGTCGCCGGTCAGCCCGGCGCAGGCTTTGATCAGCAGGTCGACGCCCTTTTCAGGCAGGAGACCGCCCACATAACCGATGCGTAATCCTGCTGACTTGGGCAGAGAGACGCCCAAGTCGGTGGGCGAGTAGATGTGAGGATCGACGCCGAATTGGGGAATCACGGCAATCTCACCGCCGTACCCCTTGCGGCGCAGCACTACGGCTGCCTCCTGGTTGCCGGCAATGGCGATGGACGCAGCCCGATAGTTCGCCCGCTCCATCTGTCGAAAGGGTGGTGGGTAACGCCGCTGGAGATTTTGCCATGTGAAGAACGTGCCGCGAATCCCCAATTTGGCCCCGGCTCGTAGCGCCAGCCAGGTCGCCAGATTGTAGGGTTCTTCGTCCATGTGGAGCACGTGGGGCCGGATGCGTGCAAGCTCTCGGCCCAATGTGGGGAAGAAGTGCAGGTGAAAGTTGCCTGCCAGGCGAATGGGGATGACGCGTAGCTCGTAGCCGACGGTGTGCGTCGGTTCCATGAATTGCGCGCCGCGCCGGTCTCGCCACAGGGGTGGCGCAAGCACCGTGAGCTCTACGCCCAAACGGGCGATCTCTTCGGCCTTGCGCTGGTACGCCCCCACAATCAGCGCCTTGCTCACCAGCGCGACGCGCAACAGAGCCTACCTCTCTTGTTGTAGGATCGCTTCTGTAATGCGTTGGGGCGACATGGGCAGTTCGGTCATGCGCACGCCCGTGGCGCGATGGATGGCATTGGCCACCGCCGCCGCCGGCGGCACGATGGGCGTCTCGCCCACGCCACGCACGCCATAGGGATGACCAGGATTCATCACCTCTACCAACACGGTGTCGATCATGGGCAGATCGAGCGCAGTGGGCATGCGATAATCCAGCAGGCTGGCGTTGAGCAGGCGCCCTTGTTCGTCATAGACGTATTCTTCGTTCAGCGCCCAGCCCACACCCTGAGCCACGCCCCCCTGTAGTTGCCCTTCCACATAGCTGGGGTGGATCGCTTTGCCCACATCCTGCAAGGCGGTGTAGCGCAGAATCTGCACCTTGCCGGTCTCAGGATCGACCTCCACATCGACGATGTGGACGCCGAAGCCCGGCCCCGCCTCTTGGGGATGGACATTGGCGCTGGCTAACACAGGCACATCCAGCTTGCCGGCCAGTTCCTTGAAGCTCATGGAATTGCCGTTGTGAGAGAAGACGCCGTCCTGCACCATGACGGCATCCAGCGGGACATCCCAGTGTTCTGCGGCGCGCTGGCGCATTTCCGTCAGCAGCGACCGACCCACCTCATAGGCGGCCCAGCCAGTGCCAAAGGTAGTGCGGCTGCCGCCCGTCACGTCGTTGTAGCCCACGCCGTCCGTGCCCACCACCACCGGGCGCACATCCTCATAGGGGATGCCCAGAGTCTCGGCCAACTGCATGGCAATGGATGCCCGGCTGCCGCCAATGTCTGTGGAGCCTTCGATGAGCGTGACGCTGCCGTCGGCATTGACCGCAGCCGACGCGCTGGATTTGCCGCCCCAGTTGAACCAGAAACCAGCCGCCACGCCCCGTCCCCGGTGCGGCCCGCCCAACGGCGCATGGTAGTGGGGGTGTTCCATAGCTGCTTGCAGGGTCTCCTGGAAGCCGATGCGCTTGAAGATCGGGCCGTCGGCGCGGCGGTCGCCTTCCTGCACACCGTTGATGCGGCGAAATTCAAGCGGGTCTATGCCCAGTTTTTCGGCCAGCTCGTCGATGACGGTTTCGCTGGCAAAAGCGGCATTGGTGCCGCCCGGCGCTCGATAGGCCGCAGCCTTGGGCCGGTTGACGATCACGTCGTAGCCATCAATCTGTAGATTGTCCAGCTTGTAAGGCGCAAAGATGACGCCGCTGCCAGCGCCCACTGGCGAGCCGGGGTAGGCGCCGGCCTCGTAGATCAGCGTGGCTTGTCCTGCGGTGAGATGACCGCTGCTGTCTGCGCCCATCTTGACCGTGATGATGGAGCCTGAGGTCGGCCCGGTGGCAGTCAACACATCGGCGCGGCTCATGGTCATCTTCACCGGGCGATACCCACTCTTGCGCGAGAGCAGAGCGGCCACTGGTTCAAGATAGACGTTGAGCTTGCCGCCAAAGCCGCCGCCGATCTCCGTGGGGGTGACGCTGATGCGGGCGATGGGCAACTGGAGGATTTCGGCGATTTGGGATTGGACGCCAAACGCGCCTTGGGTGCTACACCAAATGCGCACTGTTCCATCCTCGCTCCACAGGGCGGTGGCGTTCTGCGGCTCGATGTATCCCTGGTGAACCGTGGCGGTGCGGAAGGTTCGCTCCACAACCACCGCGGCCTGAGCAAAGCCAGCCTCCAGGTTGCCGCGCTTGTGCTGGATGTGTCCGGCCACGTTGGTCGGCTGGTCGCCTTTCTTGCCCAATTCATCGGTGCGCAGATCCTCCAGGAGGATGGGCGCATCGGGCGCCATGGCCTGTTCGGCATGGAGCACCACGGGCAGCGGTTCGTAGTCAACTTTGATCAGGCGCAGGGCATCCTCGGCTGTGTGAGGGCTGTCGGCTGCCACTGCGGCCACAGCATGACCGTGGTAGAGCACCTTGTCGTGGGCCAGAATGTTGCTGCTCATGTAGCGCAGATTCACCACCGACTCGCCCAAATCGGCGATTTTGTCGCCGATGGCGGGCAGGTCCGCAGCGGTGACGATGGCGCGCACGCCGGGCAGTTTCGCTGCCGCGCTCACGTCGATGCTGCGGATGCGTGCGTGGGCGTGGGGGCTGCGCAGCACCTTGCCGTGGAGCAGACCCGGCAGTCGAACATCTGCGCCGTAGATGGCGCGCCCGGTCACTTTGTCCATTCCGTCCGGTCGCAGGGGGCGGGTGCCAATGACCTTAAATGTGGGTGTTGCACTCATCTTTTCCTCCTATTTCTCGTCGAGTTTTCATACCTTGCGAGTCAAACCGGCGCCGAAAATATCTTTGCGTTCTATCTGGCAGCATCACTTTCGAGTCAAGGTGCATCGGCTGCATCCAGCACAGCGCGCACGATCTTGTCGTAACCAGTGCAACGGCAGAGGTTGCCAGCCAGCCAGAAGCGCACTTCCTCCTCGCTTGGGTCGGGGTTGTGATCGAGCAGGGCCTTGGCCGAAACCAGGAAGCCCGGCGTACAGATGCCGCATTGCAAAGCTGCATGTTCGAGGAACTTCTGCTGCAGGGGATGTAGCCGACCGGCCATGGCCATGCCCTCCACTGTTTCGATGGCGCGACCGTCGGCCTCCACTCCCAACACCAGACAGGAGTTGACCAATACGCCGTCCATGATCACATTGCATGCGCCGCAATTGCCATTGTTACAGCCTTCTTTGGCGCCCGTCAGCCCGGCGGCGTCCCGCAGCACTTCCAGAAGGCTCTGGCGCGACTCGCACAGCAGGTCATAGGTCTCGCCGTTGATGGTGGTGTGGATGATTGTCTTTCTGTGTGTCACGATTGTTCCTCCGCTCAAGATGTCCTATGACCGTGCTCGCTCCAACGCCTGCTCCAACGCCCGCCGGGTCAGCACGCCCACCAGGTGTCGTCGATAGTCTGCCGTACCGCGCATGTCACTGATGGGGCGCGCTGCCGCTCGGGCAATGTCGGCGGCGTGGCCGATGGCTTCTGACGTGGATTCCTTGCCCACCAATGCTGCCCCGGCTTCGGGCACGAAGAGGGGCGTCGGGGCAACGGCGCCCAGCGCGATGCGCGCGGCAGTCACGCGGCGACGCTCGTCATCCAGCTGCACCGACGCGCCCACGCCCACCACGGCAATGTCCATTTCGTTGCGGGGAATAAAGCGCAAATAGGCTGCGCCAAAGCCGGGCCGGGGCGCAGGCAGATGCAAGGCAACCAGGAATTCACCCGGCTGAAGCGCTGTCCGCCCCGGCGCAATGCAGAACTCCTCCACGGGTATCTGGCGGCGCCCGCGCGCTTCGGCGATGTCGCACACAGCAGAGTGAACGATGAGCGCCGGAATGGAGTCCGCAGCAGGCGAAGCATTGCACAGGTTGCCGCCGATGCTGGCGCGTCCCTGAATCTGCACGCCGCCGATGAGCCTGGCCGCGTCGATGAGACCGGGATAGGCGCGCACAATCTCGGCGTGGTTGTAGATGCGATGACAGGGCGCGGCTGCGCCTAGAGACAGTCCCTCGCTGGGGTCAAAATCGAGAGTGTTGACCTGGGGAATGCGCTTGATGTCGATCACTAGATCGGCCTGCGCCTTGCCTTCGCGCAGAGCCACGATCAGGTCGGTGCCGCCGCTGAGCACGCGTGCGCGTCCCTGGGACTGGGCCAGCAGGGTGACAGCGTGCTCCACGTTCTGCGCCTGAACATAGTCGAATGCTTGCATGGATTCCTCTCTGTGTAGGTCTGATGCGCATATCGCTTGCCACAGGAACACTGGATGTTTCCATCGGTGCTCTGCGCCTGCAATGGCATTGTTGTGCGTCGTGGGCGCGAGTATAACACAAGCCGCAACAGCGGGCAACACAATTGGTGGTTTCTCAGCATATGGGCAGCCCATGATCTTGTGGCTCAACCGGGATTCTGGTTGTCGGCGACACGCGCCGGGGATGGGCTGCAAGTCCTCTTGTTGGACAAGTCGCCGGAAGCCCGTCCCCGGCGTGTTACCACATGAGATTCGATTGATCCGATCTTGTTTGGCGCAACGGACGCCATCCACTATACTGATGATTTTGCGCTGCCGTGATCATGCGGAAATCGAGCGGCGTACGGTAAAAGGCTCATGCAGAGTCGGATCGAGGAGTCGCTGCTCATTGGTCACTCCAGATGCGAGCAAGAGTACAAGAATCAAAGTCAGATCGAGGAATCTATGTCCACCGGCTATTACCGTTTTCCCACTTTGCATCAAGAGAACATCGTCTTTGTAAGCGAGGATGACTTGTGGAGCGTCTCTGCTGCGGGCGGCGTGGCGCGCCGCCTGACGAGCAACCGGGGCGAGACTTCCTATCCTGCGCTTTCGCCAGATGGACGGCAGCTCACTTTTATTGGCCGCGAAGAAGGCGCCACCGAAGTCTATCTGATGCCGGCGCAGGGCGGCCCCATTCGGCGACTGACTTTCATGGGCAGCCGCTGCCGTGTACTTGGTTGGACGCCGGATGGAAGAGAGATTGTTTTCAGCAGTAATTTCGGCCAGCCCTTCAGCCGTGAATTTGCTCTCTTCAGCATTGCAGCCGATGGTTTGAATGACACAGGGACGCCCCTGCCCTACGGGCCCGCGCGCGCCATCGCCTTTGGCGCGCACGGCGAGGTCGTGTTGGGTTGCTTCACTGGCGAACCGGCCAACTGGAAGCGCTATCGTGGCGGCACCGCCGGACAGTTGTGGATCGACCGCAGCGGCAACGGTCAGTTCGAGCGATTCCTTGCAGGCATGCAGGGCAACATCGCTTCGCCCATGTGGCTCGAAACACCCCACGGCGCGCGTGTCTTTTTCGTCAGCGACCACGAAGGCGTAGGCAATTTGTATAGCTGCCGGCCCGACGGCGAGGATGTACGCCGCCACACCGATCATGAGGAGTTCTATGTGCGCAATCCGTCGACCGATGGCAGGCGCATCGTCTACCACGCTGGCGCAGACCTGTGGCTTTTCGACCCGGCGAATGACAGCAATCGCCTCATCGAGGTCGAGCTGCGCAGCCCGCGCATCCAACGCAATCGCCGCTTTGTGGACGCTGGACGCTATCTGGACAGCGCGCGCTTGCACCCCTCTGGGCGTGCGCTCGCTGTGGCGACGCGTGGCAAGGCCTTTGCCTTTTTCAATCACGATGGCCCGGTGCTGCAATATGGCGGGCGCAACGGCGCCCGCTATCGGCTGCCAGAGTGGCTGTATGATGGTCGGCGGTTGGTTGTGATCAGCGACGAGCCAGGCGAGGAGTGCATCGAGGTCTATGGCGACGAGCAGGATCGTCCGTTGCAGCGCATCGAAGGGCTGGATATCGGACGTGTGGTCTTGTTGCGGGCGTCGCCCACCGAAGACAAGGTGGCGGTCGCCAATCATCGCCATGAGCTGCTGGTGGTGAATGTTTCGCAGAATTTTACGGGCGAAGTAGCCGGGCGCGTCACTGTGGTGGATCGCAGCCCCTATCGCCCGATTGCCGGGTTCGATTGGTCGCCGGATGGGCGCTGGTTGGCCTACGGTTGCAGCCTCACGCCCCAGACGACAGCGATCCGTTTGTGTCACCTGACCCCGCCCGCGGACTCACAGCCGGACAGCCCGCGCCAATACGATGAAGACGCTCCCCCCCGGCCAGCGACCTTTGGGCAGCCCGCGCTCTACACCATTACTCAACCTGTGCTCCACGATGTGCGCCCTAGCTTTGATCCAGATGGCAACTACCTCTACTTCCTCAGCTATCGTGAGTTCAACCCGGTGTACGATAGCCTTCACTTTGACCTGGGTTTTCCTTGGGGGATGCGTCCCTATTTGGTCACGTTGCGCGCCGACCTGCTCAACCCTTTTACGGCTCATCCCGAAACAGAGGAAGAGGATGGCGCGCCCGCCAATGGCAACGGCAAAAAGGGCGATAAAGATGATGACGATGATGATGATCAGGAGAACGAGGACGATTCTGAGGCCGCTGACGACGAAGGAGATGAGTACGACGCCGAAGAAGATGGGGA
The DNA here is from genome assembly GCA_964560495.1 of uncultured Caldilineaceae bacterium. GTDB lineage: Bacteria > Chloroflexota > Anaerolineae > Caldilineales > Caldilineaceae > UBA5069. The sequence continues at coordinate 93,448 of CAZLMM010000006.1, read as the reverse complement.
GGGCGACGATGAATACGACGACGGAGAGGACGACGAGCAGGAAGAGGAAGATCGCGTCCCACTCTGGTTGGAGGGGCGGGCGTCCCGCCAGGTGCGCCGTAGCGCGGCAAAGCGCAACCTCAGGGGTGAGGGCTTTGGCTGGCTGACCGGTCGCCTGTATGATGCAGCCAGTGAAGGGCAGGAGACGGGGCGGGCGGTAGAAATGGGTTCAGAAAAAGCCAACGCCAAACGCCGTCCCGCCGATCAGGAAGGCAAGGAGAAGGCCGGCAAGTCCCGGCGTTTGCGCATCGACCTGGAAGGCATCGAACGACGGATCGCACCTTTCCCCACGCCTGATGCACGTTACGGCCAGGTGATCGGCATTCCAGGCAAGGTCTTGTTCACTTCTTTCGAGGCGCACGGCGCACTCGATGACTTGGAACACGCCGAAGACGATGAGCGCCGCGACCTGGGTGCGTTGCGCAGTCACAATTTCAAGGAACTCAAGACCGAAACGGTGGCCGAAAGTGTAAGCTGGTTCGATGTCTCGCTCAATCGCAAAAAGGTGCTCTACGCCAGCGGGCGGCGCTTGCGCGTCATCGCCGCCGGTGAAAAAGCGCCCAGTGAGAACGGCCATCCGCGCAAGACGGGATGGATCGACCTGCACCGGGTGAAGGTGTCGGTGGAGCCAGCGCGCGAATGGGAGCAGATGTTTCGCGAAGCATGGCGTTTGCAGCGCGACCATTTCTGGGCGGAGGATATGTCCCAGGTGGATTGGCAGGCAGTCTATCTGCGTTACCTGCCGCTCATGGAACGCGTCAGCTCGCGCAGCGAGTTCTCCGATCTCATGTGGGAGATGCAGGGAGAATTGGGCACCAGCCACGCCTATGAGTATGGGGGGGACTATCGCCCACAGCCACACTATGGTCAAGGATTTCTGGGCGCAACTCTGGCGTGGGAAGCAGATGTAGATGGCTATCGCATTCAACAGATCGTGGCTGGCGACCCGTGGGATGCAGCCGCCAACTCACCTCTCTGCGCGCCTGGCGTAGATGTGCGCGCCGGCGACCTCTTGACAGCCATCAACGGCCAGCGCCTTGACTCAACTTTTGGCCCGGCCCAGGCGTTGGTCAACCTGGCAGGGCAAGAGGTGCTGTTAACGCTTGCGCCGCGACCTGCCCAGCCGCAGAGTGCAAATGGACATGGGGAAGACAGTCATCCTGCCGGGTCGCTGGAGAACGGCAGAGCGACCTCGTCCGATGCACGAGGATCCACTGAGCCGATCCATGTGGTTGTGCGCACACTGGCGAGCGAGACGCCCGCCCGCTATCGCGCCTGGGTGACCGAAAAGCGTCGCCGGGTGCATGACGCAAGCAACAACCGCGTTGGTTATGTACACATTCCCGACATGGGGCCGACCGGCTATGCAGAGTTCCACCGGGGCTATCTGGCGGAACTAGAGCGGGACGCGCTGATTATCGACGTGCGCTATAACAGCGGCGGGCACGTCAGCCAGCTCATTTTGGAGAAACTGGCGCGGCGCCGCGTTGGGTATGAAGTGGCGCGCTGGGGAGGGACGCTGCCCTATCCGGTTGAGTCGGTGGCGGGGCCATTGGTGGCGCTGACCAATGAGCTGACGGGCAGCGACGGCGATATCTTCTGTCACACTTTCAAGTTGATGAAGCTGGGACCGTTGGTGGGCAAGCGCACCTGGGGCGGCGTCGTGGGCATCTCGCCGCGCCACACGCTGGTGGATGGCACAGTCACCACTCAGCCGGAATACAGCTTCTGGTTCGAAGATATAGGTTGGAACATGGAAAATTTCGGCGCCGAGCCGGACATCGAAGTGGACATCACTCCGCAGGAACACGCGGCCGGGCAAGACCCGCAGCTCGAGCGCGCCATCAGCGAAGCATTGGCCCTCCTTGAGCAGAAACCCCCGCTCAAGCCCGACCTGGGCAATCGTCCAAGTCGTGCTTTGCCCAAGCTGCCGCCGCGTGGATGACCACCCCGTGGCTGAAGCGTCAGCGCTGACGCTCGTTCATTGTCTTTTCGTCGGCAATCCACCGGTTGAATGCTGCGCGCTTGTGGGTGAAACGCCGCCTCATCACGCGGTAGCCAACTATTTGCCTGTGTTGCCGATGGCATGGATTCGTTGGTGATTGATTGTGAAATGAACCGAAAATAGTTTCGCAAATGTCCCGCGCTCGCCTCGACTGTCTGCTACAGTGAAGTGCGTTCGATTTCAACAACGCACCAGCGCAACTGACAGTCGAGGTAAAAAATGATACCGAGTACATTGCAGAAAAGGCTCCTTCTTTTTCTGGCGTTGTTCGTCTGGCAGCTTCTCCCCCTTAGACCGCTCCACGCCCAATCTCCCCTTCCCACCGGTCCGGTCAATGCACAATTGTTTCTTCCCATCGTCGTATCGCACACAACAAGCGCGCCGCTTCCGACTACAACGCCCATACCCACGCCGACCGCCGCGCCATCTCCCACATCCACGCCATCTCCCACATCCACGCCATCTCCCACATCCACGCCGACCGTTGCGCCGACAGCCGCAAGCGGTTGCAACCTGAGCAGCGATGAGCAGCGTCTGATCGATCTCATGCGCAACGACCCCCAGCAGCAGCGCAGCTCCCTGATTTGCAATGCCATCCTGGTGCAGGTGGCGCGCGAAAAGGCCCTGGATATGGCGACGCGCGGCTACTTCGGCCACACAAACCCAGATGGCTATGGCCCCAACTTCCTGGTGGAACAGGCTGGCTATCTGCTGCCTTCGTACTACAATCACACCCCCAGCGGCAACAACATCGAGTCATTGGCTGGCGGTTACAGCAACGCAGACGATGTTTGGCAAGCCTGGATCGGTTCATCCACGCACCGCACCCATGTTTTGGGAGAACACCCCTTTTTCGCCGAGCAGGTGGATTACGGTGTGGGCCATATCTATGACGCGGCATCGAGTCACAAACACTACTGGGTGCTGCTGAGTGCCAGACCGGGGCCATAGGAATAGCAGGGCGACATTCAAGTTGGGTTGGGGCAGAGATGCCCCAACCTGAAACAGACCCTCAGAAGCCTGGATATTTGCCACATTCCCATGGGAATTGGTATACTCGAAAAACAATGGATGGCGATGAAAGACGAACGTCGTCTTGCGTAGGAATTTGACAACAATGTGATGGGGGATAGTTTAATCGGCAGAACGTCTGACTCTGGATCAGATAGTTGGGGTTCGAATCCCTGTCCCCCAGCCTCAAACAAAACAGCGATGACTCAGTCATCGCTGTTTTGTTTCGGGTGCAGTCAAAGTTAGCCCACTGTTGGGGAGTGAACACACCATGCTGTTTTGCGGTATGCTTTACGGCCACTGCGCACCTTTTGCGTTGAGATAGACGGCGTACAGCGATTGACTGGCCGTCATGAAGAGGCGGTTTTTGTGCAGACCGCCAAAACAAAGGTTCGAGCACCCTTCGGGCAGATGGATGCGTCCGATGAGGTCGCCGTCGGGCGCAAAGCAGTGGACGCCATCGTAGCCCGGCCCGGCCCACGCCGCCGCTGACCAAAGATTCCCTGCCGTGTCCACACGAATGCCGTCGCTGCCGCCTGGCGCCATCTCTACGAAGACGCGACTTTTGCCCAGGCGCGACCCGTCCACCACATCGAACACACGGATGTGCTGCGGCGCGCCTGTGTCCACCACGTAGAGCAGACGTTCATCGGGCGAGAAACAGAGGCCATTGGGGCGCTCCATGTCATCGACCGCCACCGATAGCGCGCCGCTATGGGGGTCAATGCGATAGACGCAGGTGGGCAGCTCAAAAGGCGCGGCCTCGCCCTCATAATCCGACAGGATGCCGTAGCCCGGGTCAGTAAACCAGACCGCGCCGTCGGAAGCAACCACCACATCGTTGGGCGCGTTGAGGCGCTTGCCCTGGTAGGCATCGGCCAGCACGGTGATGCGCCCATCCGGTTCGGTGCGCGTCACCGAACGGCTGAGATGTTCGCAGGTGACGAGCCGCCCGCTGCGGTCGCGCGTGTTGCCGTTGCTGTTGCGCGCCGGGGCGCGATAGGTTGTCGTCTGGCCGGTCAGAGCATCCCAGCGTAGAATGCGGTCGTTGGGAATGTCGCTGAAGAGCAGATAACCAGCGTCGCCAAACCAGACCGGGCCTTCCAGCCAGCGTCCACCGCTCCACAGGCGCTCTACGGCCGCGTTGCCCTGGCGTAGGGACGCAAAACGAGCGTCCACTGTCTCGATGGCCGGGTCGGGATAACGCACGAGTTCCATTGTCATCTCCTTTCGTCGCGAGTTTCGCGTGGTTCGGGCATGTGATCTTGAATGTGGTGGCGCACGGCATAGGCCGCCGCCTCTGCGCGTGAGGAAAGATCGAGCTTGGCCAGGATGGCGCTCACATAATTGCGCACTGTCTTTTCGCTGAGGAAGACGCGCCCGGCGATCTCCTTGTTGGTCATGCCCTCGGTGATCAACGCCAGGATTTGCAACTCCTGGTCGTTGAGCGCGCCAAAGGCGGCGTCATCCGCGTGGCGCGCCTGCTGACGCACTCGGGCAAAGACCTTTTGCGTGACCGCGGGGTCGAGCATGGACTCGCCATTGCCCACTCGTTCCAGCGCCCGCACCAGGTCTGCGCTGTCGATCTGTTTGAGCACATAGCCCGATGCGCCCGCAGCGATGGCGTCGAAGAGCACATCTTCATCCGCATAGGAAGTGAGCATGATCACCTTGACACGGGGAAAGAGATTGGTGATCTCCTGGGTCGCTTCGATGCCGTTACGACCTGGCAGACGAATGTCCATGACCACGACATCGGGCTGGTAAAGTCGCACCAATTCGAGAGCCTCTTGCGCATCGCCTGCTTCGGCGACCACCTCGAACTGATGATAGCGACTCAGCAGCGCGCGCAGCCCCAGGCGCACAATCTCGTGGTCATCCACCAGAATGATGCGCAGACGCATAGATTGATATGGCGTGCTCTGTGTGGTCACTTTGTCTCATTTCATACCGTCGCTATAATGGGCTGTGATTGTATCATAGTCGTTTGCGCATCGGAAGTCTTTGAAGACTCACCGATGGTTTCGGAGCATCGTTCATGTCGCCACGCACCCTACGCTGGTTAGGTGTCTTGCTGCCCGTTCTTTTTTGGACTGTAGTCGTTGCGCTGCGCATTGGGCTGGGAAATTACAGCCCCACCTTGTTGACAGCCATTATCGAGCTGACCCTGGTGGCAATCGCTGGCGCGTTCTTCGCCGACTGGGTGGCAAATCGGTTTGACGAACATGCCGAGGAAATGGATCGGCGCGCTCAACAGCTTGACGCCCTGCGGGAAGCCGCATTGACCTTGACCACCGAAGTCGAGTTGAGTAAAGTCCTCCAGGGAGTGGCGGATGTGAGCAGGAAGCTGGTGGGGGCGCGTTACGCTGCTCTGGGGGTGCTCGATGGGACGGGAAGCGCGATTGAGCAATTCTATACCGCTGGCCTTTCGGCGGACGAGCGCGCTCGCATCGGCTCGCCTCCTGTAGGCAACGGTCTGTTGGGGGTGATCATGACCGAGCGGCGGCCTCTTCTTGTCCACAACATCAGCGCCGACCCACGTTCTGTGGGCTTTCCTCCCCATCATCCTCCCATGCACACCTTGTTAGGCGTCCCCATCGCATCCAAAGGGCGCACCTTTGGCAATCTTTATTTGACCGACAAGCTCGATGAAAGCAGTGAAAAGGCCGTGCCTTTCTCTGAACAGGATCAACAAACGTTGCAAATGTTTGCGGCCCATGCTGCGGTTGCCATTGAGAACGCCCAGCTCTATCGGCAGAACCGCCAGATCGCCATCATGCAGGAACGCGAGCGATTTGGCATGAACCTCCACGATGGAGTGATCCAGTCCATCTACGCCCTGGGCTTGCTCCTGGATGACGCCCAGCATCGGGTGGAAGATGAGCCAGATGTGGCGCGTGAACGTATCGTCCAGACCATGCGGGGGCTGAATGATGTGATCCGCGATATCCGCAGCTACATCATGGACTTGCGCCCACAGCGATTCGAGGGTCGCACGCTGGAGCAGGCGCTGCAAGAGCTTGTCGAACACACGGCGAAGAATTTCCAGATGGCGCTTTCTGTGGAGCCGAGCGCCGCCAACGTCACGACGCCAAAGCAAACCGCCGAAGTGTTGCACATTGTCCAAGAGGCGCTGACGAATATCCGCAAACATGCTCACGCTCAACAAGTGATCATTCGCGCCAACCGGGTCGGGGGGCGACTGCAAATCACAATCACGGACGACGGTCGCGGCTTCGATGTCTTTCAGGCTGCGCGCAGCGCTGGCGGCAACGGCCTACGCAACATGCAGCAGCGTGTGCGTTCGCTAGATGGTGAATTCGAGATCGATTCCCAGGTCGGCCAGGGCGCCCGTATCGCTTTTTCGATCCCGATTTCCAGCAAGTCACGCGCTCTTGGCTGATCTGTGATGGATGTCACTGTCAGTTTGTGACAAACGCACCTGTTTTTCCCAATCCATCCTCGTTATACTCCTGATAGTGACATCCCAAAGCGGGCGCACGCCGACGCTGAGCGGATGCTGGCGGTTGTCCCCGATGGTTGTATAGGGTTGCCCAAAGATCTGGCTGATTCCACTGATAGGGAAATGGAATGGGGAGCGAAGCAGCACAGTTGGCCAAAGAGGAGTCCTTGTGATTCATTCGGCCATCATCACCGACAATCTAACACGGGATTACGGCTCTGTGCGAGCAGTGGATCATCTCACTCTCCAGGTGACGGCTGGTTCGATTTTTGGCTTTCTCGGCCCCAATGGGGCCGGCAAGACGACGACGATCCGCTTGTTGTTGGGGTTGGTGCAACCAAGCGCCGGCAGCGCCAGAGTTCTTGGCTTCGATGTCAAGACCCACGGCGACGAAATCCGTCGGCGCACGGGCGCGTTGCTCGAACACACAGGGCTGTACGAACGCCTGAGCGCTTACGACAACCTCGACTACTACGGGCGCATCTGGCATCTTTCCGACGCCGCGCGCCGCCAGCGTATCGATGCTCTGCTGCGTCATTTTGGGTTGTGGGAGCGGCGGCTGGACATCGTGGGCGGATGGGGGCGCGGTATGCAGCAGAAGCTGGCCGTCGCACGCACTCTGCTCCATCACCCGTCCTTGATCTTTTTGGATGAGCCGACGACCGGCCTGGATCCACTGGCGGCTGCGGCGCTTCGTCGAGAGCTGGCCGAACTCAGCCAAGATGAAGGTGTGACGATCTTCCTATCGACCCACAATCTGGCTGAAGCCGAACACCTTTGCGACGAAGTGGCGGTCATCCGTGAAGGCAAACTTTTGGCGGTGGGCAAGCCGTCGGAGCTTCACGCCCAGCGCCAACGACCACAGCTCGAAATTGTGGGGCGGGGGTTTCACGAAGATGTGTTGGCGCTCCTCCGTAAGCGCCCTGAGGTCGCATCGGTTGAAACATGGAATGGCAGTCTGCTCATCCACCTTTATGGGGAAGTGGACACCGCGCCGCTGGTCTCGCTTCTGGTCGAATCGGGGGCCGATATTGCCCAGGTGCGCCGACGTGATGTAGGGCTGGAGGCGGCTTTCCTTGCCCTCATGGAAGAACCCTGAGGCAAAGGGGATGTAAGGCGTGGTGAACCATCATGCTGACGACACATGAAGAAGGTCCCATGAAAGAACTTTTCGTGGACGCCTGGACGGTCATGTACAAGGAATTGCGTGAACTGGTTGCGGCGCGCAGTGGAGTGCGCGGCAGTCTGCTCGGCATTCTGCTGCTCCTGGTGATCGTCGGCGCTGTTTTTCCCATCGAGAGCAGCCTGCTGGAAGGTGGGCAATCCTGGTTGCTGACCATGTGGGGTTGGCTGCCGATCTTTGTTGTCGCCATCACTGTCACCGATCTCATCGCCGGCGAACGAGAACGCCATACTCTGGAAACGCTTCTGGCCAGCCGACTTCCAGACCGCGCCATCTTGTTGGGCAAGGTTGGCGCGGCCATTGTTCTGGGCTGGGGCCTGATGTTTGTGTGCATCGTCATTGGCATTGTTGTCACCGCACTGCTTCACAGCGAGTACAGCCTCGGACACTACACGGCCAATATCCTGTTTGGTGTGGTGATCTTGGGTATGTTGGGCGCGCTCCTGGCAGCCGGCGTCAGCGCCTTGATCTCGCTGCATGCGGGAACTGCTCGCCAGGCGCACCAAATCGTCTCGGCGGCGCTGCTGCTTGTCTTCATTCTTCACGTTGTAGGGTTGCCTCTGCTGGGGCGTGTGCTGCCCGAGCCATGGCAGGGCAATCTGACATCCTTGCTTAGCGTTTTGGAACATCCCCAATTGCTCATCTATCTGGCCGTCGTCCTGGCTGCCCTGGGAGTTGGGCTGCTGGGACTTGCCAGCCTGTGGTTTCAACGGAGTCGTCTAAATCTCGATTGACACGCAACACATCATGAAAACATTCTCCAAACGCCAACGACTAGAGGCTGCCTGCAGCGGCGCCGTGGTGGATCGCCCACCGGTGGCCCTGTGGCGACACTGGCCTGTGGATGATCAACACAGCGGCGAACTGGCGCGCGCCACCCTGGAATTTCAACGCGCGTATGACTTCGATTTCATCAAAGTGACGCCCAACAGCGACTTCTGCGTCGCCGGCTATGGCGCAGAGAGCGTCTGGGAGGGTAATGAAGAAGGCACCCGCGTTTGGGGTGCGCGCGTCATCCAGTCGCCAGAGGATTGGCTACAACTCAAACCCCTGGATCCCCATTCTGGGTTATTGGGCGAAGTGCTCCAGGCCAACAGAATCATCGGCGAGGCCGTGCGCGACGAGACGCCCTTTATCCAGACCATCTTCAATCCTCTCTCCCAGGCCAAGAATCTGGCCGGGCCGCGGCTTTACGCCGACATGCGCCAACACCCTGACGCGGTCAAGACGGGGCTGCGGACAATCGCCGAGACGACGCTGCGTTTTATCGAGGCGTTGAAGCGGACCGGCGCCGCTGGCATCTTCCTTGCGGTGCAGCACGCCAGCTTCGATCTGCTGAGCGAGGCTGAATACTGTGCGTTTTGTCGCCCTCTGGACCTGGAAATCCTGGCCGCGACAGATGGAATGTGGTTCAACCTGGTACATCTCCACGGACGCGACGTCATGTTCAATCTGGCAGCGGACTATCCGGCTCAGGCGATCAACTGGCACGACACCGAGACGCCGCCCTCCTTGCACGAGGCGCTTGGGCGCACGAACATGGCTCTGTGCGGCGGGTTGAGCCAGTGGGCGACCATGGTGCGTGGGACGCCGGAAAGCGTGCGCGCCGAGGCAGAACGGGCCTTTGCCGCCACGGGCAAACGTCGTTTCATTCTGGGCACCGGCTGCGTGACCCCCATCATCGCGCCCACTTGCAATCTGATCGCCGCACGGCGTGTGGTAGAGACTGGTTGAACGAATTCACTTCTTTTTGAGAAGGGGGCGTTGTATCACCTGTGATGTATGGCGTCTAACTCGTCGCCGGCTGCGAGCCAGACGCCATACGCTATCGATCAGGGTTCGTCATGACCAACGTTCTCGTGCTGTATGGCACATTCGAGGGTCACACCCGCACGATTGCCGAACATATGGCCGCGACCATCCGCAGTCATGGGCGTCTGGCTATCACAGTGAATGGCAGCGCGCTCCCGTCGGAGTTTTCGCTCGCGGACTTCAACGCCGCCATCATTGGCGCATCGGTGCACATGGGTCAGCACGTCGAGGCCATTGTACGCTTTGTCAAGGCCAATCGCGCCTGGCTCAACCAAACGCCTTCGGCTTTTTTCTCGGTCAGTCTGATGCAGGGCGGTCTCTTCAGGCATCATCATCTCCAGGCCGACGCATACATCCACTCATTCCTCGTTGAAACCGGTTGGCGACCGCATCTGGTTCGCGCCGTTGGCGGCGCGCTGCCCTTCACCCGTTATGGATTCGCCCAACGTTTTATCACCAGCGCGCTGGTTCGCCGGACATTAGGCCAGTTGGACACATCCCGCGATGCCGTTTACACTAACTGGGCGGAAGTCGATGATTTCACGATGGCCTTTCTCGCAACGTTGGATTAAACTGCGGTTGCTTTGAAACCAGGAGTTTTCACAGTTCAAAAACTCCTGGTTTCAAACAGAGCCAAGTATAACAGAAAATGACGCTCCACATCAGTCTTGATGAAAGCGACGCCTGGCATCGTCGCTTTGCGGGAGAGTGCAACAATAGAGCCTGGGACCTGTCGAGCCTGAGCTCTCGCACAGGCGACCAGAACCAGGAGATGCTCTATTGCGCCTATGCCGCGGCCTATCACTGGTCCCAGGTCGGGACGCCTCTGCATGGCGCACGCGCCGACGTGACGCTTGCTCATGTCCATGCACAACTGGGTCATGGGGAACTGGCGCTGCACCATGCCCGACGCGCCCTGGCCTTTTGCCTGACGCACCCTTGCGAAGATTGGGATGTGGCGTTTACCCACGCCGAGCTTGCCCACGCCGCAGCTGTGGCAGGCGATCCTGCGCTGCACGCCGAGCACTATGCCCTGGCCCAGGCGACGGGCGCTGCCATCAGCGAAGAGGAGGATCGCGTCGTCTTCATGACAGAATTGGCGCGCATCCCTGCGCCGCAGCCCTGAACAACTTGCAGTGCAACCATACTGACTGCGCCACAAAGGAGAAAATCATGTTACGACTCTGGTTGACCGCGCTTTTCTTGCTGCTGCTATTGGGCGGCTGTGGCAATCGCTCCACCCCCACGCCCACGAGCGCGCCGACGCCCACTGTTCCAATTGCCACGCCCACGCCGGCGCCGGCGGATCTGGTCGAAACTGCCAATCGCACGGGCGAGCTGACCACCTTCATCGCCGCGGTGCAGGCGGCAGATCTGGTGGAAAAACTGCAAAGCCCCGGCCCGTTCACTCTCTTTGCCCCCACCGACGCGGCCTTCGCCAATCTGCCTGCCGGGCTGCTCGATACGCTGCTGAACGATCCCAGCGGCGACCTTACCGACCTGTTGACTTATCACATGGTTGCAGAGCGCTTGACCAGCAGTCAATTGAGCGACGACCAACAGCTCACCTCCATCCTCGACGACCCGCTGACAGTTTCCAAAGAGGGCGACGGGCTGCGCATCAACGACTCGCTTGTGCTCACAGGCGACATCAGCGCCACCAATGGGGTGCTCTATGTGATCGACGCCGTCCTGCTGCCGCCCGGCATGGGAGAGTGATTCGTTGGCAGCTTCCTTTTTTGCGGTTGCGCCCGGGCTGGGTGTGGGCGAACCGCTCCCAGCCGGCTGGCGCTCGATCACCGACAGTCCTTTGCTCGTCATCGTCGGCGTGACCGGTGTGGGGAAAAGCACCATGCTCAGCCGGCTGGCCTCCTTCGGCCTGCGCCACACACTCCTGCCCGACCGCCGGGCGCTCACCGATGCGCTCATCATCACAACAATGCAGCGCCTGGACAATGCGCCGGTTCAGCCTGTCATCGACCGCAAGTTGCGCTTCGATTACACCAGACGCTATCGAGAGCTGCACCCCGGTGGAATGGCCCAGGCGCTGGCCGATTTGTCCATTGATCCAGCCTGGGCAGGGGACAATCTCCTCGTTTTCGACGGCTTGCGCGGCGAAAACGAGATCGAGTGGGCTGCACAGCTTGTGCGCGAGGCCCACTTCATTATGCTGGACGCGCCCGATGTGGTGCGCGTGCGTCGCCTCCTCGGTCGTCGCGACGCCTTCGACCAGATCGGAACGACTATGGGCGAGGGGCAAGGCGCTGGATTGGCTGCATTGGGAGTGGCTGACGCAGGAGGGCTGTTCACTCCCGCTGAAGAACGCTCATTGCTGGCGCTGGTCGAGACCGGCGAGGTGGATAAGGCTGATCTGCGCGCCAAATTGCAGATTGTAGCGGAAGAGCGGCGCAGTTACGACCCGGCCGCGACGCGTGCGGCCCTGCTGCGCTGCGCCGGCGAGCGTGCGCTGATCATCGATACGACCCGCCACGGAGTGGACGTAGTCGCCCAGATCACCGCGCGTCAGGTCGGCGCATGGGGGCTGATTCCTGGGGAGCGCAAGGTGTGAAAGGGGCGCGATGACGAGCAACGCAGAGGATCGAGCGCCAAGCGACTTGCTGTCTGACGATCTGTACATCGAGCGCGTTTCGACCTGCGTCTTTCGCTTGCCCATGCACGGCGAGTTGCGCTGGGGCAATGCCAGCAGCCTGGCCGAAGCGCGTCATGTGCTCGTCAGCGTGACGCTGAACGATGGCAGCGTCGGCTTTGCCGAAGCGCCTCCGCGGCCCACCATCTATGGCGAGACCGAGTTCAGCATCGTCAGCGTTATCGAGGGAGAGTTGGCGCCGCGCCTGGTGACCCGACCGGTGGATCAGGCGTTTGCACGGATGCAGGAGATCAAGTTCAACCACGTCGCCAAAGGTAGCCTGGATATCGCGATCTGCGATGCCATTGCGACAAGCCGGGGCGTCCATCTGGCTGATCTTTTGGGTGGCAGTAGCAAACAGGTGCGGGTTAGCTACATCCTGGGCATGGGCGGGCGAGACGAGGCGCTGGCTGAGGCGCAGCGTGTGGTCGATCAGGGTGTACGCGTCTTCAAGGTGAAGGTGGGCCGCGACTGGGAGGAAGACTTGGCGCGCATCGACGAGCTGTACGCACTACTGGGGCCAGATGCGGCGCTCTACGCCGACGCCAATGAGTGCATGACGCCTGCCGATGCGCCCCGCAAGTTAGCGATCCTGGCGGAACGGGGTCTGCTCTACTGTGAGGAGCCGCTGCCCGTGGAGCTCGTCCGTGAACGCGCGGCTCTAGTTGCTGGCGGTCACTTGCCCATAATCGCCGACGACAGCGCATTCAGCGTGCGCGACCTCCAGCGCGAGCTGGCGCTGGATACCTTCGACATTCTCAACATCAAGACAGCTCGCACCGGTTTCAGCGAGTCGCGACAGATGCTGAAGATGGCGCGCCTGGCGGGCAAAGGCGTCATGGTCGGCTCCCAGGCCAGCGCCGGGCTGGGAACGCTCCATGCGGCCCTCTTCTCGACCTTGCCGGGCGTCAATCACCCGTGTGAACTAAGTTTTTTCCTCAAACTGAAAGAGGACATCATCACACCTGCCATTCCCCTGCGCGATGGCTTCATCCATCTGGAAGACCTGCGTCGTGTGCGCCTGGACCCCGAACGGCTGAAAGAGCATCTTGTCGCAGGATAGGTGAATGACGGTTGACTGACGGTCATTTACGGGCTGGCGTCATGCTCGTAGACGCAACTCTCAACTGCGCAAACGCAATGAGATGAGTAGGCCTTTCATGGGGGCGCCTCCTGGGTGGATTGGCCTATGAGCGGGATGATTGACGCCCCTTTCAGGCGGATGCGGATTCGCTGTGGGGTGAAAACGCCCCGTGACCGACTGCTGGCGGCAGCGGCGACTGGACATCTGGTGGGGGTGCAGGTCGCTGAATGGTGAAACCGGGGCCAACTGTTGCAATGAGCAACAGCGCAACGACTGCAAAGATAGCGAACTCGACCAACACCCGCCGTGTCAATCGCCCTTGCAACCCGTGCTGCGCAATGCCGACAAGTAAATAAAAGATCAGAAGCAACAAAAGCCCACCCGTCAGGTCGGGCAACGGCCAATAGTTGAGCGCCCAGGTCACCTGACCCAGAATCAATCCCACGATCATGCCATAGGCAATTACCGTGCTCGTGCGGTTCGTGCTGGTGCGCAGCAGCTCGATGGCGAGGAGAATCGAGGTCAGAGCAACCAGTGAGCCAGAAACCAGGCTGCGCGTGCGCGCCTGATAGACAAACAAGAAGAGGACCAGGGCGGAACCATACGTCAGAATGTTCAGGGCCAGGCGCGCTCGCCGAAAGCCAGGCTGACCAGGCTCCACGGTATAGTAGAGGGCGAAAAAAGCGAGAATCAGTAAGCCGGAGACGATGAGCAGACCAAGCACCTGAATCAGAGGTGTGGGCGCACGCGGCAGGAGCACCGCAAGGATGTTGGTCAACGCCATGGGCAAGGCCCAAAAGGGCCAGGTTTTGCCGCCGCTGCGTCTTTCAGCGGTGAGAAAGCGCGGATGAGCAGTGACAACGCTTTCGGCGCCGCTGGCTGCCAGGATCGACAGAAAGAGCGCGGCAACAAACGTGCCCGTGAGGGGAATCGTCACAGGCGACCTGAACGCCACAAAGCTGAATTCGATGGTCGGCAGAACGAGAAAAAGACTGAGACCCAAACCTAGAACGAGCGGCCAGGAGGCGATGCTGATCCGGTCACGAAAATCAACCACATCAACCGAACGGACGCGTGTGCGCCGCCTGTAGAGCCAATGAGGCAGGCGTTGGCGCACGCTTCTGACTAGCGAAGTAGAGTTTGCATTGGCGCTCATTGTGCGTATTTTCCCAAATCGGTCTGCCGACCTGCCGACTGAACCGGGTCGTCTCATTGCTCCGGTTTAAGTTGGCGACTGTCCATGTTTTACAATGGCCTATACGGGGCGGCGTACTCATCCGCCCGCGTCCGCTCGGCGATGGCCGCCATTCGTTCGACGGCGCATCTTTGTCATTCTATGGTTTGCGTTACGGTCTGTCAAACTCTGGACATCCTTCACTTTTTGTGGTTGCCCTCATGATGCTTTCCCGTCTGACGCCGCTTTGCTCATTTTCCTCCTTCCGTCTGTTGCTGGCCGGCGTGCGCCTCGCCTGCGCATATGCACTGCTCTGCTATCTCGTGGTGCAGGGCGGTGTGCAGCTACGCAACATGGGCGAAACGCCCGCGCTGGCGACGAGCGCCCAGGGGAGACAGATTGCCGCGCCGCCCGGTCTGCTCGGTGTCACCGTGGACATGGAACATCTTCTGCACAGAGCTGAGCGTCGGGCCGCGCTCCGGCGACTCGCTGAACACGGCGTCAGTTGGGTGCGCCAACGCATCGACTGGGCAACGACAGAACCTGAACCGGCCGCGTTCGATTGGCGCTGGATTGATGCGTGGCTGGCAGATGTGGAGGCAGCCGGGTTGACGCCTGTGGTTGTACTGGATGGCAGCCCGGCCTGGGCGCGACGTCCGCAAGATCGCACGCCGACCGACAACCCTTTTGCGCCGCCCGCCGACTTCAATGACTTTGCCCATTTCGCCGGGACATTCGCCGCCCGCTATGCTGATAGAATTCGTTTCTATCAGGTGTGGGATGAACCCAATGTCGCACCCCACTGGGGCAATCGTCACATCGAGCCGGTTCACTACGCCCAGCTTCTGGCCAAAGCCAGCGCAGCGATCCGCGCCACAGATGCGGACGCAATCATCCTGACCGCCGCACTGGCGCCCACTGGGGATCGGGGTCATCTTGCCGTTGATGAAATCTATTTCTGGCAGCGCATGCGATCTGCCGGCGCGACTGCTGCATTCGATGCAGTGGCGATCCAACCTTTCGGCTTTGGTTTCGCCGCGACTCACCCACGCCAATCGTTGTCAATCTTGAACTATCAACGCGCAGCACTGTTGCATGGGGCTTTGGTGGAGATGGGGTGGGCAGACAAGACAGTGTGGGCGGTGCGTTTCGGCTGGAACGTGCGCCACGATTCGCTCTGGGGGACGGTCAGCCCGACTAATCAACGGGCGTATGCAGCCGATGCAGCGGCCATTGCGCGTACATCCTGGCCTTGGCTTGTCGCCTTGGGCTGGGCCATTGACCAGCCTGATTCATCCGCGGCTGACCCCATGTGGGGCTTTGCTCTGCACGATGATCTGCTGGCGGAATTGTCGGCAGCCAACGCAGACGGTGGCTCGCAGGATGTCCAGACGTCTTCTGCACCGCTTGCCGCGGGCATGACCTTGTTCCTCTTCGGTTTTCTCGTATGGCGCATGGGTGTGGCGGCCAGCCTCCTGCCCTGGCGCGATTGGGGCAGCCGCGTGAAAAAGCTCTCGGGCGCGCAGATGTTGCTCCTTTGGAGTGCGCTGCTCGTCGTCTACTACCTGGCGACTTGGTCGCCGATCATCGTTCTCTGTTGGGCGTGCGCTGGCTTCCTTGCGTTGCACCGTCCACACTGGGCCCTATGGATTGCACTGCTGGCGCTTCCCTTCACTTTTCAGCACAAAGAAGTTCACCTGATCGATGTGGTCTTGACAGCGTCGCCCATGATGGCGGCCGCGCTCATCCTGACGCCGTTGCTCCTCACGCGGGTATATTCAAGTTTAGTTTGTGGTGGAGTCATGCACGGCGGTGAAGTCGTGTGTCTCGGAGCGCAAACCTCGACCGCGGTCGTTCATCCCCCTATGGAATGGTCGCCCATCGTTGATGTTGGACACACTCTTCTCACGCGGGTGAGTGCCTGGCGCGGCTGGCGGCTTGCTCAGCTTCACCTGCGTTCACGTGGCGGCCAGCAAGCGGCGGGAATGCTCGTGATCTTTCTCCTTGCCTGGCTGCCCATCAACCTGCTCAGCGCATACAACGTGTGGTTTTGGCCCGGCTACTGGCGTGGAATGGCCGAGTTGGTCCTCGCGCCTCTGGTGATCGCTGGCGTAGTGATCGTCCTGTTGCGCGCTGGTTTGTCGTCCCGCGCCGTAATCATCGCCTTGTTTGGCGGCGGCGTGCTCACCGCTGCCATAGGCCTTGTCCGCTGGTTTAGTGGGCAGGGCGTCGAGGTTGATGGGGTGTTGCGTCTGACGGCCACACAGTTCTCGCCCAATCATGCTGCTCTCTACCTGGAGCGCAGCCTCTTTCTGGGCGTCGGACTGGTGTTGGCCGCCCGCGGCGCCGAACGCATTGTCTGGCTGGCGCTGACGTTGCTGGTGAGCGGCGCGCTGTTGCTTACGGCCAGTCGCGGCGCGCTGCTGCTCGGCGCGCCTCTTGGCATTGCGTTCGTCACCGGCGTGTGGCTGTGGCAACGTCGCTGCAGCCTGCATATCATCCGGCGCAGCCTTCAGTTGGCTGGCCTGGTCTTGGGTGCGGCGGTCTTGTTGAGCGTTGTTACAGTGGAGGCGCAAGAGCGTTTGTTCAATATCGAAACGGTCGCGTCGCGCGCGCTTCTGTGGCAGGCAGCATGGCAGCTGTGGCAGGCGTGTCCCATTGTTGGGGTTGGTCCGGGTGGTTTCTTCTGGGGCTACCCCGCGTATCTGACGTCAGGCAGTTCATTGGAAGCGAATCTTCTCCATCCGCACAATGTCTGGTTGGAAATTGCGACAGGGTGGGGTGTGATGGGGGTGTTCTGGTTCGTCGGGCAGCTGGCGGTCGCCTTTTGGGTGCTACAACGGGCAGCCCGACGCAGCCCGAACGATCAGCGTTGGCTGCTGGTCGGGCTGGCTGCGTCGTTGGTTGCTGGTCTGGCGCACTCCCAGGTGGACGCGTTTCTGGCGTTGAGCGACCTGGCGGGGTGGTTCTTCGTGGCGTTGGGTTTTCTTGCGGGTGTGCATCTGAAAGACAAGAGCTTGGGAACGCCCTGACAAAAGCACAAAACTGCCCTTGCATTACCGATGCAAGGGCAGTTTCTCGAATACGTGTCGCTGCCGGACAGAATCTCGAGGCGACGCTGGCTATTCCACCGTCACCGAGACATCGACCTCTGCTCCTGGGGCAAGAGGCAGAATTTGTTCATCAATGATCTTGGCAATGTTCGGATCCTCCAAGGGTGTGCCAGCCAGGAAGGGCGCAGCCAGCTTCAGGAGCGAGCGCAGCGCTGCTTCATCATAGCGCAGAGTGATGGCCGTCTGTCCATCGAGCTGAATGTCCGCCTGATTCGGGCCGGTTGTGATCGCCAATTGATTGGCGTTGGCAGTCTTCATGAAATCGAGAAGTGCGGCTGGCAGGACGATCTCTGCCGGGACGCCCAGCGCGCCCAGATCGCTGATCGCCAGGTTGCCGATGTCGCTCACCGCGCCGCTGGCGTCGGCGATGATGTTGGCGCGAATGATGGGCGGCGCAAATTCACCCAGATCGGGCGGTGCAAAGCTGGTCGCGACCTCATCGGGAACAGAGATCGGCTCATTTCCCTCCGCTGGTGGAACAGAGATCGTGACGCCAACCGGTGTATTCGTCACCACACCCAGTACATTCTGCAGCTGATTTTCATCCATCCCCGACATGGGGCCGACAACCTGCGTCACCAGGTCTAGGGTTTCTGGCGTCCAGGAAATGGCCGGCAGTGGTTCGCCGTTGGCGGCCAGGTTGAGACCTTCCCCTGTCATATTGACATCGAGGCGCTGAATATTGGCAGCCTGCAGTTGCGCCAGAGTCTCCGCCGGGATCATCGGTTGGCTGCCCAGGGGGACGCCCAGTGCACGCACGGTGCCGTCTGGGTTGATGTCCACGCGCAGCCCAGACAGGTCTGCCTGGCCAGCGGGTTGGCCGTTGAATGTAACAGTGATCGTGACGGCTGCTCCAGGCAGCAGTGGCAGGACATCATTCGCCATGGCGAGCGTCTGCTGATCTTGCATGAGCGCATTGAGCCACGTCAGCAGGGCATCGATATAGGCGGAGTTATAAGCGATGCCGGGGAACGGCTGGTCGTTGAAAGTGATTACTAGACCGCCAGTGGTTGTCGTCAGCATGATCTTTTCTGCGCCGATGGCCTGGAGCGTCGTCATCAGGCTGGGCGGAAGGCTGACAGGAACGCCGAGCGCCGAAAGGGGCACAGGGCCTATATAGCCGTTGCCCTGTTCATCGAAGGTCAAGTTGCTAATGTCCAGCGGGCCGATGGTGGGCGGGTCGCTGGGCGGGTCAGGCGTCGCCGATGTCTCCTGACTCCAGTTGGGAATGGGGGCGGCGCCAGCAGGGGCAGGGAAATTCAGGGAAACGCCCCAGCCGATAGTGCGGAGCCACGGCAACAAATTGGCAATTGTGCTGGCATTCGGCACGCCGGGCAATTCGCTGACAATCTCCTGGAGTGTAGCCGTCGACTGCTCATCCCACGACAAATAGGGCATGTCTTCACGGTTGATATAAACATGCACCCCGTTGTATCCCCATCGCAGATCGATCTGCTGGACGCTGGCGTCGGTGAGCTGCTGGATCAATGCAGGGTCCATAACGACTGAGTTGATCGGCAAGCCATAGAGGCTGGCTGTGCCGTTTGCCTGGATACGAAGCTTAATCGATGGTAGATTGAACCATGTCTTGCCTGTACTGCCGCCGCCGCACGACGCGAGCATAAGGCTCAAGACAAGCGCCACCAATAAGGCTTTCCAAACACTTGGTTTCGCCTGCATGGGCAGTCTCCTTTGGGTATTGATTGCGAGTCTTTGGATAAACCAGAAAAAATGATGCAATACACAGGCTTGAATGAGCGATAAGCCTGTCACCATCTATACTTCGCTCTGTTTGAAACCAGGAGTTTTGAACTGTGAAAACTCCTGGTTTCAAAGCAACCGCAGTTTAGGCAAGAATCGTGATCGCTGTCCTGAATTACGCCAGCCTCAGCGCACACTTTCTGGCGAATCATACACTAGTTTTGATCAACACACAAGCCCCATAGCAGAGTATTCCCAAAATGAGGTCTCTTGTCGGCGTGAACCGCGCCGCAGTTCTGTCTTGCGCACCGAACGGCGTCGTCGGTTGGCGTTATTCCCTGTCGGATGGCTCTCGATGCTCCGTTCTTGCGTCTTGCTGGATCGCCGTGAGTTCCTCCACGGAGAAGATGTAGCGCTCGTGGCAAAAGTGGCAGTCCACCACCGCCTCCCCCTCGCTGCGCAACACCTCGAGGTCTGCGTCGTCGATCAGGCTGAGCGCCATCTTTGACCGCTCGCGACTGCAATTGCAGCGAAAGTCCAGACCGCGCACCTCCAGCTTTTCATAAGCCTCGCCAGCAAAGAGCATCGCCAGGATCTCTTCCGGCCGCTGTCCGTCGTCAAACACCTCGCCCAATGGCGGCAGATCGTCGAGACGGTCCGCAAAATCCCTCAGGATGTTGGCGCTGTGGTCGGGTAGGGTTTGTAACAGAACCCCTCCTGCAACGCGCACCTCTCCGCGTCGATCCAGTTTTACGCCGATCTCCACCAGTGAGGGCGCCTGCTCCGACATCATCAGATAATAGGTCAAGTCCACATCCAGCAGACCACTCTGCAAAGGCGTCACGCCCTCTGCCAGCTCTTTCAGACGCAGATCCTTCACCACGCTCAGCAAGCCCTGATCGCCGATGGCTGTCTGGACTTCTTCCGGGCCGATGGGCAACGGGGACCACACATCCGAGGGCGAGATATAGCCGCGCACATGTCCATAGCTATCCGACTCGGCAACGACTTTGGCGATTCGGCCATTGCCTGCAACGCGCAAGGCCACCCGCTGTTGCACTTTGAGCAGTGCGCCCATCAGCGCTGCGCCTGTCAGCCCATAGCCCAAGGCGGCTGTGCAGACCGGCGTCGTTCCATGCCGACTTGCAGCTTCGCGCACCAGGTCTGTTGTCACGCAGGCCAATCCACGCACGCCCGCTTCTTTCGCAATCACCCTGACCAGATAGTCGCCCATCAATTCTGCCCTTTTCTCCAATGGGTATTTTCAAAGTTTGTTCACGGTGAGGGATAAACGCCGGCGAAGTCGCTTGTCTCGGAACGCACACCTCCAACGCCGTTATTCATGCCTCTGGGGGATGGCCGCTCAACCACACGGTCGTCTGTGGCGTTTTCGCCGCGCCAACCCAATTACGACAGACCAGCCTCAAATACAAATTCACCGCCTACCATTGTGGCGATGACCCTTGTCTCCAGGAGCGCGTCGGCAGGTTGTGTGAAGATGTCCTGGGACAGCACGGTCAGATCGGCGACTTTGCCGGGCGTCAGCGAGCCTTTGCTTTGCTCCTCGCCCGCAGAGTAGGCGGCGCCCAGCGTGTAAGCATAGAGCGCCTCCTGTACACTGACGCACTCTTCTGGATACCAACCTTCTGCGCTGGGGAAGCCGTCGGCGCGGCGACGGGTCACTGCCGCGTAGACGCCTTGCATCACATCCGGCGTCTCCACAGGCGCATCGGAGCCAAAGGCCAACGCTGCGCCGCTGCTTAGCAGCGTGCTCCAGGCATAGGCGAGACCGCAGCGCGCCCCCCAGTGCGCATCGGCGATGACCATGTCTTGCGTGCAGTGGATGGGCTGCATGGAGGCAATCACGCCAAGCTGAGCAAAGCGCGGCAGATCGGCAGGGTGGAGCACCTGGGCATGTTCGATACGATGGCGCAGATGCAGTCCGACGCCGGCTTGCCTGGTCGCTGCGATAGCGTCGAGCACGTTGCGATTGGCCTGGTCGCCGATGGCGTGTATGTGAACAGCGATGCCGGCGCGCGCTGCACGCTCCACCTGCACTCGCAGATGCTCGGCGCTGGCCACGGCAATACCGAAATGGTCTGGCTCGCCTTCATAGGCCTCTACCATCAGCGCGGTGCGTGCGCCCAGAGAGCCATCGGAGAAGATCTTCACTGCGCCGATGCGAATCCAATCGTCGCCAAAGCCGGAACGAAAGCCCAGTCGGATCGCTGCATCCAGATCCACTTCGGGAATCTGTTGCAGCACACGCAACTTCAATTTGCCCTGCTCCCGCAAAACCTGAAAAGCGCGCAGCGCCTGGTCATCTTCCATATTGTGTACGCCCGTGATGCCCATGGCGTGAACCGTGTTCATGGCAGTGCGCACCGCGGCTGTCGCCTGTTCGTCGTCCGGCTGGGCGATGACGCGATCCACCAGATCGATGGCCGTTTCTTTTAGGATGCCTGTCGGCTCGCCGGTCGCCGGGTCGCGGTCGATGGCGCCGCCATCGGGGTCTGGCGTCGCTGCGTCTACGCCAGCCAGCCGCAGCGCCAACGAATTGGCCCAGGCCGCATGGCCGCACTTGCGCCGGAGCAGCACAGGATGTCTGGGCGTTACGCTATCCAGATCGCCTCGTGAAGGAAAGCCCTGTCCAGGCCACAGGCTCTGATCCCAGCCGCGCCCTAAAAGCCATTGACCATCCGGGGTAACTGCGGCCTTTGTCGCCACGCGCGCAAGAGCATCTTGCAGCGACGCAACACCCACCATGTTGAGGCGTTGTAGACTCAGCCCAAAGGAGAGAAAGTGTAAATGTGCGTCGATCAGCCCCGGCGTGACAGTGCGCCCGCCTAGATCGATAACCCGCCCGCCTGGCGCCAACAGGCTGCGCATCGCAGCGTTGTAGCCCACCGCCAGGATGCGTTCTCCGGCGATGGCGATGGCCTGCGTTCTGGGTATGCGGCTGTCCATGGTGTGAATGTTGCCGTTGGTCAAGACAAGCTGTGCATTCATAGTTTGATCCTGGTTGATTGAATCCTCGCAGATACGGTAGAATAGAAGCTACGAGCATATTTGCCCAAGGAGACGATGAGATGGTGTGCGAAACTATTGTACAAGAGGCGCTGCCAGAACTTCAACTGCCGATGATACGAATGGTGGAAGCGTGAACCCATGACCGAATCTATTGATTCCCTGGTCATTCATGCCCACATGTTCACTATGCAGGGGCATGGCGTGGGCTATGTGGCCGATGGCGCGCTCGCAGTGCAAGGGACGCGCATCGTTGCCGTCGGCGACGCCGCCGATTTGACCGCTCGCTACCAGGCCAGCCGCATCATCGACGCAACCGACTGCGCCTTGCTTCCTGGCCTGGTGGACGCCCACATGCACACGCCCTGGGCAACGGCGCGCGGCGTCGCCCAGGATGTTTCTCACTGGATGCAAAAGGCGTTGGCGCCCTATGCGCGGCACATGAGCGCAAGCGCATCCCTGGCCGGCGTACAACTCAACGTGTTGGAAGCACTCAAAGCTGGCACGACGACCATGGGTGATTACGCCCAGCCGTTGCCCGGTTGGGCGGAAGTTTTCGAGCAGGCAGGGGTGCGCGCCCGTCTCACGCCCACCATCAACAGCCTGCCGCCGGGGGGCATGGCTGGCTGGCGCGTCGGCGATCTCTATCCCCTGGACGCAACGCAGGGACGGGCTGCCATCGACGCCGCGCTGGTCTTTGCGCAAGAGTGGCACGGCGCGGCCGGCGGGCGCATTACGGTCATGCTCGGCCCCCAGGGACCTGACATGATCGACCGCGAACAACTGCTCCAGGTGAAACGTCTGGCCGAGCAACGCGGACTGATGATCCACATGCATGTGGCCCAGGGGGATCGGGAAATCGACCAGATGCTCAAGCGCTATGGCAAGCGCACACCCGCCTATCTGCGCGAAATCGGTTATCTGGATGAGCAGCTTCTGGCTGTACATCTGACCGAAGCCAGCGATGAGGAAACGGAGATGATCGCGCGCAGCGGGGCAAGGATGGCGCTCTGTTCGGGCAGCATCGGCATCATCGACGGCATCGTACCTCCAGCGTATGCCTTCCGTCGCGCTGGCGGTCTGGTCGCGTTGGGGTCAGATCAGGCGGCGGGCAACAACTGCAACAACATCTTCAACGAGATGAAACTGACCGCTCTTTTCAACAAGATCAAATATCGCGACCCCACGGTCATGCCGGCGTGGACAGTGTTGCGCATGGCGACCATTGAAGGGGCGCAGGCCATTGGATTGGGCGGCGAGATTGGTTCGCTAGAGGTAGGCAAGCAGGCCGATCTCATCCTGGTAGATTTGACCGCGCCCAATCTGTTGCCCACGTTGACTGCGCCAATTCGCAACATCGTCCCCAACCTGGTCTATGCCGCGACCGGGCGCGAGGTGACGATGGTCATGGTGGCTGGGCGAGTGGTGGTGCAGGAGGGTCGGGCGCTCACGCTGGACGAGGAAGCCATCCGCGCGCGGGTGCAAGGGGAAGCAGAGGCGTTGGCCCGACGCGTGGCCGAAGATCCTGTGCATCGGCAAATGGCGCTGCTCGAAGCGATGGAAGCGGGTTGGTTGTAGCGCTATGCGGTGGGGTGTTGAGGTTCTGGGGGTCAAGAACGATTCGCCTCTCCAATGCTTCATCACCTCATAAAATCTTCTCAACCGCCAAGCGGCGTCCAGCGATAGCCGTCGCCGTGACGGCTGAAGCGCCCGAAGACCTGGTTGGAGAAGTGATTCACCGCCGCCAGGGTATTGAGCTTGCACAGTTCCGGATACATCCTCTCTCGTGAGGCCCGCGCTGCTGCTACGTCCATATCAAAGGCGACGCTCCAATCGCGCTCTTCCACCTGCACAGGACAATGGAAGAGGTCTGCAGTGAGGATCAGCCGCTGACCACTGCTGGCGACAATCAATGAGACGTGACCAAATGTATGACCGGGCGTCTCTACTACAGAAATCCCCGGCGCAACATCGTCCCCACCGGCAATGAATTCCAGAAGATCGGCGATGGGCTTCTGCACCGTTTCGGGGTGGGGGCCGGCCGGATTGTCGCTGTCTCGCCAACTCTCCCATTCTGTGCGCGTGACCATGTAGCGGGCATGGGGAAAGAGGAGCTTCCGCCCGCCGTTGTTCGGAAGCGTCGTCCACCCCACGTGATCCAGATGCATATGGGTGAAGACCACGTCGGTGACGGCTTCAGGCGAGATGCCAGCCGCGGCCACGTTCTTGAGATAATCGCCGCCGTCCATGGGGCCAAAGCCGGGGAAGTCAAGATGCACGGGGCCAAGACCGGTGTCCACGATGACCCGGTGGTCGCCCGATTCGATGTAGTAGCCGCCGATGGTGGTGACGACTCCTCCCTCTGGGCTGAGAAAATGGGCGTAAGGCCGCCATGCCTCGACGGTGGTGCCGGGATAGAGGGCGGTGGCCTGTAGGTTGCCGCCGCCATCTGGCAAATAGGTCACGCGGATATCGCCAACTGTAACAGTCTGAAGGGGCGCCAGTGAAGCCATTGTTCTTTCCTTTTGGTGGTCGAAGCCCATCGTAAAATTAGCTCAACATCATCTCATCCTTCAACCAGCGGCGATATCTCTCCCCAACGGCGGCTGAAAACGAATTCGGGGAGGGGCTTGCGCACGCGGGCAGTCAACTCTCGTTCACGATTGCGCTCGCTCAGCGCGCCTGGATCACCCAGATAGCCAATTGCTATCATGACGACAGGCTCGTGCTCTGGGGGAATCTCAAAACGCTCGCGCGCCGCAGCCTTGGAAAAACCGCCCATCTGATGGACGTATAGTCCTCGATGGGTGGCCTCCACGGTGAGGCTCATGACCGCCAATCCCAGATCGTACAGCGCGCCTGGCGCCGGTTTGTCGTTGCGGACAGTGCGCGCAATTGCCACGCTCAGAACTGGCGCGCGCGGCGCCCATTCAGCGTTGCCGGCGTCCAGGCAGGCGGCCAGGGCTGCGTAGGTCTCTTCATCATCACGCGTCCCAACGATAAAGGACCATGGTTGGCCGTTGCCGCCCGATGGCGCCCAACGGGCGGCCTCGAACAGGCTGCGCAGATCTTCTTGCTCTACGGGTCGCTCAGAAAAGGCGCGCGGACTCCAGCGATGGCTCAACAACGGGTGAATCGGAAAGTCGCTTTGGGCAATCTTGATGCTTTGGGCGTCGGTGAGGATATCCTCGAACATGTTTCTTCTCTTACGTTTTACGTTCGGTCAGGCGAATGACGAACTTGAGCGCCGACCAGATTTCGTCGACCGTAGCCACCTTTACATCGCCCATGTGGTTGGCCAGGCCGATGGCGCGCACCACATCTTCGCTGAGATCGCTGGTCATGTTCGACCTGCGTTTCGGCCAAGAGATCCAGATAGCGCCATTCTGCACCAATGAGCGACGCAAGTGCGGATAGCTGGCTTCCAGTTCCGCCCGGCTGACAACAAAGAGATGGATCAGGTCGTATGCGCCCTCCAGCGTCGTGGCGACAATCACTCCCTCCGGCAGCATCCCCAGAGAAGTGATGTATGTGGTCGGCGCATTCAACAGCGCAACGCGCAGGCCGGATTTGATTCCCAGTTTGACGGCAAGCGGTTTGCCGGAATAACCAAAAGGAGTTGTCATTGGCTCGACGCCAACAGATCGCTTTCCAGGACATCCCACATGGCCTGGGACGCAACCCGCCCCAGAGAGGAGACAGCCGGCGCAAGGCCTGTCTTGTCATGCCACAGAGGGGAAGGTGACGGCAATGATGGCGGCCACTCGCCGCTGAGTAGCTGAATGGGCGGCCACCCTGCCTCATCGAGCAGCGGACCATGCGGCTCCGTAAAGCGCACCCATGCGCCGGGTTGCCTGCGGCTGAACCAAACGTGGACGCGCCACTGTTGTGTGCAATACGCGGCGTGCAGGTCCGAGAGGTCTTTTTGCAGCGCCCATGCGCTGACGAGCTGAATGAAATTTGCTTCCACTGTGGCAGGTTGACCAGGGCCAGTGGGCCAACGCGCAATTTCACGGTAACCGATGATACGCTGGTTGAGCCGCCAGTAGAGATAAGAGATCGCGCGCGCTACTCCGCTTGCCTGTAATCGTCCGGGCGCAGGAAGGACGTTCTCCACCTGTTCGACAACCAGCGGGCCATCGCCAGCGCGCAGGATCGCCTCGGCGCGCTCAAAGGCCCAGCGATTGGCGGCATAGACAATAGGCGGGCGTTGCGTGCGCGGCAGACGCCCGACAGCCTGGGCGATGCTCCTGCACAGCGCCAGCACCCCAGCCTGCGCTTGCTCGCCCCGCTGGTCGAAGCCGCCCACCACCACGATGGCGTCAAGCGGCTGATTCAGGCGTTGAGCAATCTCTGCGCCTCCTGTTTCCATGTCGTGGGTCAATGCGTCGATCACGACGCATGGGCTGCTGGCCAGGGCGCTGCGCCCAGCTGCCAGGCTCAATCCCTGGGTCAACCCGACCAACAAGACGCGCACTGGCGCGCGGGCGCTCATGGCGACGCTCACCTGTTGCACAGGCGGAAAGTGGACAGGGGTAATGCTGCGGGTGTAGGGCGCGTTGAGCTCTTCGTCCCACAACACGCACCCCAGACACTGGCCTAAACGACGGCACGCTTCGGCGACCTGAGAAGACATGGTTGCGTCGCGGCTGCGCGCAAAAGCAAGCCAGCCAATCAGGCGATGGCGGCCAGCAACCGGCTCGATCAGGCACGCGCGCACACCGCCTGTTTCGATGCTGATGGCGAGCATGCGCTGGGACGCATCCGGCGCAGATGGGGTATGGGTGGGTAGGTCGCTCATAGAGACACAGACAGTTATTGAGTCATGTTCAGCCAGATCGATTCGAGCCATTGTTGTAGCCCAGTCTGTTGTAGACTGATGAGCAGATAGTTGGCGCGATCGATGAGCAGGGTCAGTCGAGATGCAAACAGACGGGCGAAGACCATTCCGGCAGCCAGCCAAAAGGCGCGTTGCCCGAGCCAGATCAGGCCAAACGCGACCATGCCCAGCAGACGCGGCCAACGCGCAACATGGCGGCGCGGATCGAACATGAGGGTCGCCAGCGTGGCCAGGGTCAACAACAGCGCCAGCGCTCCTTCCCAGACGCCAGCCGATGAGGTTGTCCACCAGAGGCCCGCCACCGCGGCTTGCCAAAACAGGGGCGCGATCGTACCCTGGACAACACCCACCAGGCCCGCAGCCACGGCGATGCCCAAAAGCAGCGCCGCTGGCGTGGCTGCGACGAGACTCCAAAGCCGACGCCCTCGAGAAGATTCAGCCGCTGGCGTTCGTCCCTGGCGCAGGCTTCGTTCGATCCCAGCGACCATCAACACAAGACCAAGCAGAAAGGGCGTCCATAGCCAGCCGGAGTGCATCTCTCCTTGCAAAAGAGGGGCGAAGAGCCGTGGACGCAGTACAAGCTGTATCGCTGCCACCGCTGCATAGCCCAGACTCACACCCACGAGCAGGTGCTGCGCGAAACGCGCAGCACCATTATCACGGAAGAGCAAGCTGGCAATGAGCAGAGTGAGCACAAAGCCAACCCAGATCTCGGCTGCGCCAAAGAGATTGCCCAGGGAAAAGGCCTCACCCACGTCGCCCCCTTGCCAACAAAGCAGCCAGATTCCCCAACAGGATGACTGTCAACAACGCAAATTGTCCCCAATTTTGCAGGACGATCTGACGTTGCAACAGAAAAGTTTCTGGCAGGGCAAGGGGCGTCTTGCGCAGGGATTGAAAAGCCGCCGCGCCATCGAAACCGCTCACCAGCCCGACAAGCTGGCCGCTGTCCAGATAGGGGCGCAGAACCGGATCGGCGCCGGCGGCGGTGATTGCCACCACGCTCAGCCTGTTGCGCGTTTGCGCTTGCTCGTTCCACTGCTGGACATCATCCGCCTGGGCAGCTGCCACGACGACCAGCGCTGGTTCAACATCAGCCGAGGCAGGGCCAAAGGTGCGCGTCTGGTCTTGGCCCACCAGCGGCAGCGCCGCCGCGCCGCCAGCCAGAAAGACGCCATCGCCCAACCAGAGGGAGCGTCGCAGAACGTCGCGAGCGGGAAGACCCTCCGCTGCCCGGGCGTAGAGTCGTCGGGCGGCGGCAAGCCCCAGAGGACGCGTGGCAACGACAAGCGACTGATGACCTTCTTCCAGCATCTGGGAAATGACCGGCAGGGCGACCAGATCAAGCTCTCCTGCTGTAGCCGGATCATAGGCCCAGTAGACGAGCACTGTGGCGCCCTGGGGAAGGGCCGTCAGTGCGTCAAAGGCCGATGTCACCCCCGGCCATTCCTGCACCTCTCCTGTCGGCTGCAGCCATCCCAAAACCAGCGGCAGAACCACTGCCAGGGCAAGTAACACAAAAACCCACGATGTGCGCAGGGAAGGTGGATGCCATACGGGTAGCGGCGGCGACTGGGCATACTCCGGTTCGCTTTGCAATAGGATGCGCATCTGTCGGGCGCGGTCAGCATCCAACAGGTTGGGAAACGCATCGTCGGCGGTCAGGGGCAGGTCGCCGGTCAGCTCGCCGCTGATGTTCACTGGCTCCAAGAAGCTCTGACCAGGGGCAAGTAGGCTTTTGTCGGGGAATTGAGCAGGTGGGAGGAGCGGCGTGGTCGCCTCCTCCGTCGGTGTAGTCATTTGCCCCCAATAGTTTATGGGGGGCGGTGGCGTCGATTCTGGCTCTTGAGGATTGGTTGTTTCGGGCGCCGACTCCAGTTGAGCGATCTCTTCGGCAGGCGGGGTCGGGCTGGTCGGCAAGTCTGTGGCGCGCAGGCGCATCTCGGCGCCGCAGCGGCGGCAAAAGACCGCGGCTTCTGGGTTTTCGGCGCCGCAATGGGGGCAAAGTATCTGAGCCACTTTCAGCCTCGCCGGAAGAGAAAGCGCAGAGCCAGGGCGACAAGAGCCAACCCGGCGCCCAGGAGCACACCGCGCAAGCTCGCCATGACGGGCGTATCGAGCAACCACACCACTGCCGAGGAGAATTGGGCAGGCAACGCGCTGCGGATCGCCGGCGTCTGGGCGACGCTCATGAGGAGGACGCCCAAGAGCAGCCATCCGCCGCCTTTGCGATCGAAGCGCAACAGAGCAAAGGCTGCCCCTGCCATGAAAAAGGCCAGCAGAGCAAAGAGCGCGGCATACCCTGGCCCAATGATTGCCGCAAAGAGCCAGTCCATGAGCGGGCTTGCCAGGCCGCCCGCGCTGACCATCCCGGCGAAGAGCACTGTCACCAGGGTAATGACCAGCACCAGGCTAAGAGTCCAGCCAGGCTGACCCGCCTGAATGCGTCGTGTGTGAACGATGACTACGTTCACCGCGCCCAGCAGGAGTGCAAAAGCGGCCAGGAGAACTCCCCACTCGAATAGATGCGTCGTCAAGGGCGTCAGGGCGGGGATGAAGCCGCTACGTTCCAAGGCGACCACGCCAACGCAGAGCACAACGATGACAGCAGTCCAGCGGCTCGCGGCGGTGGGGCGGATGGCGATCATGATAGCTGCTCAGACGCCTGGTGCGGCGTTGATCAACGCTCCGGCGAGGAGGGACACTGCGATCATGAAAAAGATCAGGCCGCCGGCCATCCATGCCTGGAAATCGCCCGGCAAGGACTGACCATCGGCGTGCTCCCATCCCTGGTCGTCTGCCAGCGCCCACATTGCGAGGGCGTCCCAACTGCTGCTTGCACCGGGTCGCGCCTGGGGCGTGAGAAGGTCGACTGCACCCGCCGGCGCCTCGCCCGGCGCAGCGCGCAGCGGAGAGACGGCGGCGACAGCTGTGGCGTAGCTGGCCATGCGGCATGCATCATCGCAGCCAGAGAAGAGAGTGGACGCGCCGACAGCGCGCCGATTTCCAGAATCGAAGAGCAGCAGGTTCAGCCAGGCCAACCCCAGGCCGCCGGCCAGGACTACCGGCGCGGCTGTATCTGCGCGCTGCTCAAGAAAGGCCTGCGCTGCCGGCGTCTGGCTGAGAGACGCAAGAAGAGGCGGACCGTCGTTGGTTCCCAGTAGAGGAGTGTCTCCGGCTTCTTGGGCCAACTCGACTTCTGCTTGCCAGGATGTCAAAAGGGGTGCGCCCGGTGAGTTCCAGAACATGGGTCAACCATCCCTTGTGCGGCGTTGAGCTGGCCGCGACCCTGTGGCAAGATCGCCGTCAATATGGGTTGAGTGCTCTTTTGGATAATCTTCGACCGGCATGCGTGCGAGCGAGTCCGCTGCATCTTCCAAGCCTAGCAGCGCCATGAGGGGCGCCGCCGCCAGCAATCCCTGGCCCAGAACGAACCACACGGGACGCAAACCAGCAGCAAAAAGAACGACAACAGGCGTCAGAGTCACCCACAAGCGATGAACAGGGGATTCAGGCTGAGAGATGGGGCGAAGTACGGCGTTTTGCTGCGTGTGGGACATGATGCCAGTTCGATCAATGACAAGCTGCTGTTGTTTTGGATAGACGCATATGACCAGATGCGTTCCCATTGAGCCAGAATTGTACCACACCGGGCGCCGAATAGCAGCCAGAAACGCACTTTGTTTGTTTTTCCTAGATGCACCTGTTATACTAGTGCAGGTGGCCTTCAATAGGGCCAGGGTATTGTCATGCTGAGCGCCAGCGAAGCATCTGGGTGGCAGAGCGAGATGCTTCGCTGGCGCTCAGCATGATAACCATTGGGTTACTTGCGCCCGCCTGTACTAGGCCGCGACCCAATTGGGTTGTCAAAGCGATCTGTCCACTCGCAACGCCATTGGAGACCGTGTTCGGTGTGATTTTGCGTGAGTCATGAAGCAGCAAAGTCATGTCCTCTTGTCATGTTTACGGTCATTTTTGAGAACTCCGGGTGTCGCAACAAAGCCAGGCATAACGGAAAGTCAAGAAGCATGTTTCGTCAGATCACGATTCGGTTGATGATTTGCGCACTTGGCGCATTGCTCGTTGCAGCTTGCGGCGCCGGGGGCGCTCAGCCGACGCCCACACCGACCAAAACGCCTATTCCACAGCAAGAAGCTCCGCCCACCGATACGCCAGCACCCACGGCCACCTTCACCCCGATGCCACCGCCGGAACCACCCACGGCGACGCCGGCGCCTGCCAATATCGCACCCTACACGGGTTTGGCCGTGAGCGATCCTTCTGTGCTCAAGCGTCACCCAATCTTCATTTGCGTCAACAATGACGCCGTGGGGCGCAGCCAACACTACGGCTTGAGCTTAGCGGACCTTGTCTATGAATACATCGTCGATGGTTTCACTTTGACGCGCATCACCGCTATGTATCAGAGCAACAGTCCAGAACGAGTCGGACCGGTACGTTCGGCGCGTTACCCGAACATCTGGCTGCTCTACATGTATGATGGCGTGTTGGCATGCTCTGGCGGCAGCGACGCAATCCGCTATCTTCTGAAAAACGAAGTCGGTTTCCCCTACCTGGACGCGGACATCGACGACCCATCCAACAACCGCTATTTCCAAAGCATCGGCAGCGACTATCGCACACGAATGCAAGCCAGCCCAGACGGGGTGCGCCGCTGGCTGGCAGACAAGGCTGCTGCCTGTCAGGCAGACCCCGGCAGCTCCTATTGCCAGAAGGTGATGCAGAACTGGCTGGGAGAAAACTGGCAGATCAAAGAATGGAGTCGTCCAGGCTTTGAGTACAGCGAGACGCCTGCCCCCAACTCGGCGGGGAGCGCTTCGGTGATCAGTATCCCCTATCCTGGCGGCAACAGTGTGGAATGGCGTTACGACCCGAACCTGGGCGGCTATCTGCGCTTTCAGGGCGGTCAGCAGCAGTTCGACCTGGCCACCGGACAACCGATTCTCGCCAGAAATGTCATTGTCGCCGCCGCCGCCCATGAGCTGACCGACATCGTCGAAGACAGCCTGGGCACGAAGGGCGTCAACATCCAACTTTATGGGTTCGGCGACCTGCGTATCTTTCGCGATGGGCAAGTCTATGAAGGCACCTGGCGCGCTGACGATCGCACACCCCCGCGCTGGTTTGGGCCAGGAGAGGCCATTTTGCCACTCAAGCCCGGGCAGAGCTGGGTGCAGGTCGTCCAGCAAATTCCCGACATCAGCTATCAGTAGGTAGGCAAGGAGTCTGTCATGAATCGACTTTCCGCTTTTCTGCGCTCAGCGGCCTTCTTGAAGTTGTCTGTCCTGGCTGCAGCCTTCATCACCTGTGGGTTGCTGTTGACTGTCTTTCTCCCCGCATATGCGCAGAACGCCACGCCCACGCCAAGCCCAGGCTATTATTACACGGTGCAAGCTGGCGATTCGTGGACCAAGCTGGCGGCGCGAACAGGGCTCTCAGTGCGCGCGCTCCAGAACGCCAATCCTCAAGCCATTCGTGCGAATCGCTGGTTGCGTACAGGTGAACGCCTCTACATCCCGGCTGGCGGTGTTTCGCTTCTGGCGG
Organism: uncultured Caldilineaceae bacterium; assembly: GCA_964560495.1. Classification (GTDB taxonomy): domain Bacteria; phylum Chloroflexota; class Anaerolineae; order Caldilineales; family Caldilineaceae; genus UBA5069. Next base: position 60,784 of record CAZLMM010000006.1, on the reverse strand, counting down.
AAACTGCAACCCCAGCCGCGCCTGAAGCAACCGAAGTGATTGAAGCAACTGAAGTCGCTCCCACTGCGGCTCCTCTCATCCATGTGGTGCGGCCTGGTCAATCGTGGAACAGCATCGCCGCACTCTATGGCGTACCGGCGCGCGTTTTGCGCGCAGCAAACCCCCGGTCTGTACGTCCCGGGCTGATTCTCTATCGGGGCGAGCAGCTGATCATCCCGGGCGAGTCCCCCACAGAAACGCCGACCTCTGCAGCGACTGCGCCCGGCGCAACCGAAGCTGAGACCGAGACGCCTACGGAAGAAGCCACCGCAACGGAGACGCCGACGCCAGAGCCGACTGCGACCGAAACCGAGTCCCCAACCAGCGAGCCAACCGTAGAAGCTACCGCCGAAGAAGAGGCAACCGAGGAGCCAGTGGAAGAGGCGACCGAGACCCCCACTGAAATCCCAACGGAGACCCCGACAGCAATCCCTACCGAGGCGCCGACAGAGACGCCAACGGAGACGCCGACAGAAGTTCCCACGGAGACGCCGACGGAGACTGCAACGCCGGAGCCGACGCCCACCCCCTCCGCGACGCCGGAAACAACCATCGGCGTCAACTGCCCGGCGGCCTTCAGCGACTATCCGAGTCAGATTGCAGCCATTATCAACGCGCCTGAATTCGGCATCGAGGGTCTGCGCAGCTATTTGAGCGATTGTGGCTCAGAGGGCGGCGATGGGCCGCTGGTGCAGGACATCAACGGCGATGGCGCGGATGATCTCCTCCTCACCTATGTCAACCCCAGCGCCCCGGAGAACGCGCCGGAAGGAGACCTCATCCTCTTCTCTATGAGCGAGGATGGCTTCCGCGAGGCGTTCCGTGCTCGCGCCAGCGGTAAGGCCACGCTGCTGACCATCGACGACATCAACCAGGACGGACAGGTGGACATCGTCTGGCAAGACACGACCTGCGGCGCCAGCACTTGTTTCGATTTTGTGGCGGTGCGTAGTTGGGATGGCGCAGAGTGGCGCGACTGGACAGACGGCGCCATCATGATGGCCTACGCGACGATCGACATCGACGATGTCAGCGAAGTCGGCCAGGGCGCAGAGATTGCGCTCAGCGGCGGCGTCTATGGCAGCGCCGGCGCCGGCCCGCAACGCAGCCGCACAGAAACCTGGGGCAGCGTCGGCGGCGCGCCCTACAGTCTGCTCGATGTGACCTACGACGACAGCGAGTGCATCTACCACGCGCTGCTCGATGCAAATGCAGCTTTTTCCGGTCTGCCCGATGCAGACTTGAGCGAGTTGGAACTGCTTTACACCCGCGTCGCCACGGACCCATCTCTGACCACATGTTGGGTGCGTGAGAATGAAGAGGCCGAACTGCGCAGTTTTGCCCTCTTCCGCCTGGCGTTGGTGGCAGCCTATCAAGGCGCACCCGAGATTGCCGGCGATCTCATTGGCAGCATCAATGAAATCTATCCAGAATCGCCCTTTGGGCCGGCTGGCCAGATTTGGGTCGAGGCTTTCGCCCAGACCAACAGCATCCCCGAGGCGTGCGCAGCTGTCAATGACTATGCTGCGGCAAATCCTGCGGTCTATGAGGCCCTGGCGGATTACGGTTACGCCAATCCCAGCTTTGGAGCAAACGACGTCTGTCCTGTACTCGACATCGATGCAGGCGAGACGCCAGCCGTCGCGGCTGGCGTCCCAGTGACGGCCGCAACGGCTGTTGCTGCGCCCACGCCCACCAGCGCGCCCACGCCAGTCGCTGTTGGCGATCTGCCCGGGTGTCCAGAGAGCTTGAGCGGCTTTGCCGAGGCTCTCCCCTTGGTCCTGGCAGCAACTCAGGGCAGTCAGGAGGCTGTGGCTGCGTGGCTCACCGACTGCGGAGCGCTTGCCGAAGGGCGAGGCGACCTGGTCGTGGGAGATTTCAACGCTGATGGCGTCAAAGATGTCCTTGCGCTGCCCGCCATCATCAGCGATCTGGGTTTCGGTCCGAACGGCAGCCAGGGAGCGGTGCTGATCTATCACGGCAATGAGGAAGGCGAGTACACCTTGGTTGCCAATCCCGAAATCTATGGGTTGGCGCGCTTCCTGGCTGCGAGCGATCTCAACAACGACGGTCGCACCGATCTGGCGTGGTCCGTGGCGGGCTGCAGCACCTTCTGCGTCATCGAGGTGCAGATCGAAACATGGGACAGCGCGACTGGCGCATACGTCTCGCTGATCGAGCCGGGCGCAACTCTGGCCGAGGGAACTGCCGCCATCGAGGATTTGCTGCCCGGCGCGCCGGGCCAGGGCAAGCAGATCATTCTAGTGGGCGGCGTGAGCAATACGCCGGAAGGCGGTCTCTCTGTGCCCCACAGCGAAACATGGCAGAGCATCGACGGCGCGCCATTCAGACGCATCGGTTGGCTTTACGACCGTTCGGTGGAGGGCAACGAATGTTTGGGATTGCGCCTCATCGAGGCCGATGTGTTGCTCCAGGCGTCATCGGCCATTGGATATGAACCGGCGTTGGTGGCCTATCAGGCCACGTTCGATCCCAAACTGACTGCGTGCAGCATCTTTGGCCTGGATGGTATTGAAGAGATCAGGCTGCTGCAAGGGCTCGCTGGCTTCCGTTTGATGCAGACTCAGGCGCTCAACGACGACATGGAATCGGCGAAGCTCACATTGACCGCCCTCAGTCAAGGCCAACCCGACAGCGGCTATACAACGGCCGCGACCCAGTGGCTCAGCGCGTTCGAGGCTGACGGCGACCCAGCAGCCGCCTGCGAACTCGTCTTGCCCATCTTCGAAGAAAACGAGGCGCTCTGGCAAGTGACCGACAATTACGGCTACAATCACCCAGCGCTGGCTGCTGAGCAGGTGTGCTTCGCACCAGAAGAGTAGGAATAGGGTCCCTATCTCCTACTTCTTGCTCGTAATCACCGGCGTTCCGGCCTGCATGGCTTCCAGGATGGTCATGCCAAAGCCCTCATAGAGACTGGGGAAGAAATAGCCGGCAGCAAGGGCATAGAGCGCGGGTTTGTCAACATCGTCAATCCAGCCGCAGAAGATGATCTGCTCCCCCAGGTCGCATTCTGCGGCTGTTTTGCGTGGATCAGCGATGAATGCGTTCTCCTCCAGGGGCAGCTTGCCGGCAATGACCAGTCGATAGGCGGGGTCGCCGCCCTTGTCCAGATAACGCCGATAGGCCCGCACCACTGTCGCTACGTTCTTGCGCAGGTCAAAACCGCCCAGGTAGAGGAAAAAATGTTCCGGCAGCCCATAGCGCAAGCGCGCAGCGACGAGTTGAACTGGGTCTGGCGCAGTCGATCCCTCCAAATTCGGACCGTGGAGCGCCACATACACCCGTTCGCTCGGAATGCCCAGATGCTCCACGATGTCGCGCCGCGCAGATTGACTCACGGTCAGCGTCGCGGCGCAGCGCCGGGCTGTCCAGCGCACCAACCCATTGTAGAGGCGGTGTCCTAACCCACCTCGATAGGCGGGCAGCAAGTAGGGGATCAGGTCGTGGATGGTAACCACTGTGGGGCACGGCTGCCACGCTGACGCAGCCCAATAGGGTGTCCAGAGCACGTCGCCGCGCAGACGCCGGGCGCAATGGGGAACGATGAGCTGTTCCCAGCCCACTTTGCCCAGGCTTTTCGGGCCGGGCGGGGGCGCTACGGCGATGACATCTACGCCAGGCCAGCGAGCGCGCCAGGCAGCAAGCAATGGAGCGGGAGGAGATGGAACGAGCAGAGACCAGCGGTGGCGCGGCTCCATGCCGGGAAGGTGATCGAGCAGGTGATGGAGATATTGACCGCTGCCTGTGGTCTCCTGCCCCACAAACCAGCCATTGACAATGACATGCATCACAGCCAGCCATCAACCATCAACCATCCGCCCTTGCTCATTCACCATCCGCCACTTGCCCGCCCCACTTCCCGAAACCACTCAACCGTGCGCGCCAGTCCTTCCTCCAGCCCCACCTGCGGTTGCCAGCCCAGTTGGACGCGCGCTTTGTTGATGGCAAGGTAGGTGTGCATGACCTCGCCCACTGGCCTGGGAGAATATGCTGGAGCCTGTGCATACCCTGTGAGCGAGGAGAGCAGCCCGTGCACCGTGTTGATGTCGGTGGGCGCTCCGCCGCCGATGTTGAAGACGCCCACCGCCTCGCCCTCTAATGCCAGGAGATTGGCGCGCGCCACATCGCTCACGTAGGTGAAGTCGCGCGTCTGCTTGCCGTCGCCGCTGATGCGCGTCGCCGCGCCGTTGAGCATGGCGTCGGCAAAGATGGCGACCACGCCGGCCTCGCCTTTGCTGTTCTGACGGGGGCCGTAGATGTTGGCGTAGCGCAGGGCGGCGTAGGCCAGGCCGTAGTTCTGATGATAGAGATTCAGGTGAATTTCGACGCTCAGCTTGTTCGCGCCGTAGTTATCCTTGGGCTGGGGCCAGCTCGTCTCGCTGAAAGGCAATCTGCCCTCCTCTGGGTCGCCGCCCTCGCCGTAGACTGCGCCGCCGGTCGTGGCGAAGACGAATTTGCGGCAGCCATGCTGACGGGCCAGCTCCAACAGCGTCAGCGAGCCGAGGACATTGACCGCCGCGTATTCCATCGGATGGGCCATGCTGGCGCGCACGTTTGCCAACGCCGCCTGGTGGCAGACGGCCTCGATCCCTTCTGCGATGAAGATGCGCTCCAACGCCGCCCCGTCGCGAATGTCGGCCTCGTAGAATGCTGCGCCCGCTGACACATTGCTGCGCTTTCCTGTGTGTAAATTGTCCACCACAGCCACTCGATGACCCGCCTTCAGGAGGGCGTCCACCACGTGGCTGCCAATGAAACCGGCTCCGCCGGTGACGAGTACATTCACAACTTCTCTCCTTGCCAGGATTTTGGATTCATACCAGATAAGATTAGCATAGGGTGAACGCCTCACCAAAGCAAAACGAACGAGCCAAGCCATGATCATTCACAATGCGACGGTCGTCACCTGGGACAACCAAAACCAGATTTTGCCGAACGGCGCTGTGCGCTACACGGGCGCGACCATCGACGCAGTGGGCGAGAGCGCCGGCCTGCTGGCCGCCTATCCCGACGACAAGCGCTGGGACGCCCACGGTCATCTGCTCATGCCTGGGCAGGTCTGCGCGCACACCCATTTCTACGGCGCATTTGCACGCGGTCTGTACATCCCTGGGCCGCCGGCCAAAGATTTTCCCGAGATTCTCCAAAAGCTGTGGTGGAAGCTGGACAAAGCCCTTGACCTGGATGGTGTGCGCTCATCGGCGGAAGTCTGTCTGGTGGATGCTATCCGTTGTGGAACGACCACCCTCATCGATCACCACGCCAGCCAGTGCGCCATCGACGGCAGCCTGGACGTGATCGCCGGGGCGGTTGCCCAGAGCGGGCTGCGCGCCTGCCTGTGCTATGAAGTGACCGACCGCGATGGGCCGGAAGCTGCCGCCGCCGGCATCCGTGAAAACGTGCGTTTTAACCGACGCCTGGCCGCGGGCGATCTCGCGGGGCGCGAGCGCCTGGCCGCGACCTTTGGCCTTCACGCCAGCCTGACGCTCTCTGACGCAACATTGGAGGCCTGCCGCGCCGAAGCGAGTCGTTTTCACGTCCACGTGGCCGAGCACCCGGCGGATGAATACGACAGCCTCGCCAAATCTGGCAAGCGCGTCGTGGAGCGGCTGCACAGTTTTGGCGTCAGCGGGCCGGCCAGTATCATGGCCCACTGCATCCACATCGACGCCTGGGAGATGGCGTTGCTGCGGGAAAGCGAGACCTTTGTTACACATCAGCCGCGCTCCAACATGAACAACGCGGTGGGCGCTGCCGAAGTCGTTCCCATGTTGCGCGGCGGCGTGAAGGTCTGTCTGGGCAATGACGGCTTTAGCAACGACATGTTCGCCGAGATGAAGGTTGCTGATTTTTTGCAAAAGCTGGCCCACGGCGACCCGCGCTTCCTGGGCGCCGACAAGGTGATGGAGATGGCCGTGGTCAACAATCGCCGACTGGCGCAGGTCTTCTTCGACCGTCCGCTGGGCATCATCGCACCCGGCGCCTACGCCGACCTGATCCTGCTCGATTACCACCCGACCACGCCCTTGTCAGCGGCCAATTTGCCCTGGCACATCCTCTTCGGCGTGAGCGGCGGCCATGTGCACAGCACCATCGTCCACGGTCAGACGCTCATGCGCAATCGCACGTTGCTGACCATGGACGAGGAATCCATCGCCGCGCGCAGCCGGGCGGTCGCTGCGGCAACCTGGGAGCGCTTTTGGAGCTGATGGCAGTCCAGCGGTCACTTTGCATGGGCGGCGCACCTCCGCCAGTACAGCGCACATATGTTTTCGGCGATTTGACCAACCGCTTTCCTGTATTGGCGTGAAACGGCAGCAGACGACGCACGAGCGAAAGGTCGACCAACAATCCGCATGCGTTCGCCGCCCAGCCAGTAGGCCGGGCAGTGGAGAGATGCATCGCGCCGGTTTGATCGGCGTCGCTCATTCCGCTACAATCGAATCATGACCACGATCAAGCAAATGCAGCAACCAATCAGTCCAGCTTCGTCATACAGGAGCAGCAAAGATGATTGAGACGATCCAGTTACCTGCGGATCTTGCGCAGTTCGATCTTCCAGCGGCAGTCAATCAGAGGCTTCAGAACCTGCTCGATAGACAAGATTCTGGGCGGGTGACGCGCTTTCTCATGATCACTTTTTCTTCCAACCCATCCAACTGACGCGATTTCTCATGATCAATTGACGCGCTTTCTGCTTGTCAAAAACATCCCGCAACCATTCCACTCCCACAACCCAACTCCAGAATGTGTTTGGAACCTGGACCAGTTAACCGTTCCACGGCGGCAGCCCGCCGCCTTGTACGTCTGGGTGGATCGCTGGCAGAAAACTGCGACCAGGCTGTCTGTTCTGTTTTCATGGATATGCACAATGCTTGTCTCGCCTACCCATTCCGTCATGTGTGATCGTCTCTGTGGCCAAACTATAGGCTCACCTGCGAACGCTGAAAGCACAACCTCACCGACGACGAGATCACAAGCCGGAGGAAAGCGCCCAGATCACCCCCGAGCAGAGCGAATCAGGTGCAGCGAATGTTCGGCGGCGTGCTCACGAACTTATACTTGCGATGAATCCATACCAAACATCACAGCCTGACACGGACGATCGCTCAGACTTTCTGCGCCAGAACCCATAGATACTGGATCTCATGTCCTTGTTCTATTTGTGGCTCGGTCGCTTGTTGTTGAATGACAAATCCTGCTTCCCTGAGTAATCCCTGTAGTGTCTCCGCATCGTAACTACTAAAAAACATGGGGACGCCAAGCCAGGAACCAACAACTCCAGGAATCTCTACCGCCTCAGTTCCGAGTAAGAAGTAACCACCCAAGGTCAGCCAGGTCGCAATACGGGAAAGAATCAGACCATGTTCCTCGCGTGGCAAATGTTCCAATGTGTAAAACGAGACTACCGCATCAAATGAGGCGGGTGGAAAAGCAATCGCACCCAGGTCTGCCTGAATGAATGTACCGTCGGGTACGTTCTGGCGCGCCTTACGAATTTGGGCCTCGGAAATATCAACGCCGGTCACCTGATGCTGGCGGGCTAAGATGATATCTGCCGGGTCACCTGAACCACAACCTAAATCCAGAACAGCAGCACCCTGCGGTAACAAATTCATCAGCTTTTCCAACCAGCGCATGCGCGGCCACGGTGCTGCGCGCTCCATTTGGGCGTAGGCGTCAGCCACCTGATTGTACCCATCTGCTACCAGTTGTTTGGAGTCGAATGTCTCTGACATCGCATATTTCCTTGACGATTACTATACTCAAAACAGAGTGAAAACCGGACTTCTGGGTAAGATATGCTAGACTGGCTTCCAGAAATAGGCCAGTGAATAGAAGTCGAGGAGGGAAGCCAGTGTTGCGACCGAATTTTGCCAAATGGAATCAGACTGCAGACGATATGCTCAGGTTGTCAAGGGAAGCGGAGCATCCCAGAAGTCGCGAAAGGTACCTGGCGTTGTACGCGATTGGCGCCAACCAAGCCACTGCCACGCAGTGGGCCAAAGCCACAGGGCGGGAAAACGAGACGGTCATGGGCTGGATTCACCGATACAATGCGGATGGGCCGGCAGCGGTTGCCTATCGCCACAGTGGTGGACGCACCCCCTTTTTCCCCAGGACACAAGAGCCGAACTGGTGAACATCGTCAGCCACAGCACTCCTCACGATCATGGGCTCCCCGGACGTGGGTGGACCCTCAAGAAGCTGCAACGTTGGGTAGCCACCCACCTGGGACGGCGCATCAGCCGGAGCGCCCTGCGCACCATTCTCCATTCCGCAGGCCTGAGTTGGAAACGGAGCAAGAAGCTGTTGGCCAAGGCCACTCCGGCGGCGCGGGCGGGGTTCGTCGAGCAATTCCAAACGTTCTCTGAACGCTGTGCCGTGGCGAAGTGGTCATGGTTTATGTCGACGAAGTCAATCTCCATCAAGACATGGAAGTCGGCTATTCCCTGGCTACAGTCCTGGCCACAATCCTATTGAGGGACTCTGGAAGTGGCTGCGCGAAGAGGTGACGCAACACTACTGTCACAAGACGCTGGACGAACTCCTCCAGGACTGCCTGACCTTCATCGACAACATCAACCGTGATCCTTTACAGATTATCGCCCGGCTTTGGCCTCATTTTGACCTAGATCCTGATGTCGAGAAACTCCGCCTTTCATTCTGAACTCAATATAATGGCGGAGTTTGGCTACTCCTATCCTGCCACCATCCACCAATTTTCTTCGGATCGATCGTCAGGTAGTTCACCCCGATCGCGGCAAAGTACTTTTGCGCACACTCGATCTTGCGGCGTTCGTGAGGGAATTGCAGCCTGGCCAGATTGCTCGTGCCTTTGGTTTCATGAACAAAGGTGCGCACCTGTACTTGGCCAGAGCGGTCGACACGCGCTACACCCCAATCTGGGTTGTAGTTGCCGATCAGGTTCGGCAGATCGACCTTGAACCCTGGCGGGAACTTGAAGTAGAAGACGATGGCGTCCCCCTCCTGTCGAATGGCCTCGACGTAGTATTGCTCTACGTCCGAATCTTTCTGCACCAGGTCGTAGAGTCCATGAGGGCCGGCTTCCAAGAGTTCTTTCTGTGGATAGCTCCGTTTCGGCGGGAAAATTTCGCCGAGATCGTAGGGCGGTTCGCCATCGTCCGGCGTGAACTCGATGCGCTTGGTGATGTGATCGGCCAACGCGTTGCGCAGTTCGTTGATAAAGACAGTGGCAAAGCCTTCCGGATTGTCGAAAAAACGCATTTTGTGGTCATCTCGCATTCGCCGAAAGATGGTGTTGATTGTTGGGCGCGTCAGTCCCGTTTGACGGGCGGCGCGCTCGATCAGATTGAAGATGGGATAGCGCTCAGCCCGTTCCTGAGTTTCCCGCGAGTTAGCGCGTCCACCAAACCCTTCAGGCGTGTACTCCATTTCCTGCCCATCTGCCAGCCGCCACGAGGTGCTGGTGAAGACAGCCCGGTAGCCGTTGCCCTCCGTTTCGATGGCCAGCGTACCCAGATTGCGCAGCCGATCGTCGCGCAACACTTTGGCGAAGTCATCCCCCGGCTTGAACGTCTGGCTGATCTTCTTCGGATCGCCCTCGGCGTCGAACAGACTGAGCATGATCTGTGCCTTGCCGGCCGTGACGCGCTCGATCTTGATCTTGAACGAGCCGAGAACGATCCTGCCCTTCTCGACCACAAGCACGTGACCGGGGAAGGTCTGGCGATTGAGCCGGATGACGCACTCTTCGATGAGGGTGGGTGTGTCCACGTGTAGTTGGTAGCGCAAACGGCGGTTGAGTTTCTCCCAGAACGCCTGAAAGTGTTCGTTGCGATAGAAGATGCGGTCGTTGCGGGTGGCGTCCTTGCGCCGGCGAGCGTTGGTGGGCGCCGGCGGCGGCGCATCGCCGTCAGCTACGTACTCGTTCTGCAGACGCGCTGCGTAGTCATGGTAGCTTTCGTTGGCAACGACGGTGAGGACATTCACCTCCTCGTCGTGCACACGCTCCCCGCTTTGGTTGACAGCCAGGCGCAGCCCGCGCCCGATCTCCTGGCGCTTCTTGACTTCGGAAACGGTCTGGTTCAGTGTGCAGATCTGGAAGACGTTGGGGTTGTCCCAGCCTTCTTTGAGCGCCGAGTGGGCAAAGATGAAGCTGACCGGTTCGTCGAAGGAGAGCAGGCGCTCCTTGTCGCGCATGATCAGCGCAAAAGCCTGTTTCTCCAGCTCGCGTTCGGCGGCAGTGCGACTCTCGGTGTCGATCTCTTCCTCGCGACCATCCTTTGCTTTCTTCTTGGCGAAGTACGCCCGGCGCACCTCTGCTGGCTGGAGATGCTCGAACGCGCCGAAGTCGTGCCTGGCGCGCTCGAACTCCTCGTCGAAGAGACGGCGGATCAGGCCGTCGGCGGCGGTGTAGTTGGCCACCCGGTCGATGAAGAAGAGGGAGAGCACCTTGATGTCGCGCCCAGCCACTTCGGCCTGCCACTGCATATGCCGCCGAATGGTCTGGCGGATCTGCTCGCGGAAGACGGCCGGACGCGAGGGCGCCATTCTCTCCAGCAGATAGAGGCGCTCTCCGTTGGCGAACTCGACGAAGCCGGCTCCGAAGTCGATGTTCTCGACCACAAAGCCGTGATGCTCCTGCCGGCCCGTCTTCTCGGCAAGGTCGTCACCCTGGTGCAGCACCACCTCAGCTTCACGCGTTCCGCTGCGGTCGGTGACGCGTGTGCGCACCGTGGCCGTGATGCGCGGGGGCGGCGTGATCTCTGTCAGCGCCAGAAAAGCAGTGTTGGCGTTGTCTCGTTCGGTCACTCCGTAGACCTCAATGCGCTTGACCAGGCTGCGCCGGTAGGCGTCGAAGGGCGACAGGCGGTAGACCAGGTTCGGGCTGGTGCGGTGGGTGGCGCTGAAACGCAGGGCGAAGATGGGCTTGAGTGTGCGCAGCGCTTCTTTGGCCCGCTCGCTCTCCATGTTCTGCGGCTCGTCCAGGATCAGGATCGGGCGGGTTTCCTGGACGAACTGGAAGGGACGACGTTCGCCCGGCAGTTTCTCCGAAGCCTTGTAGAGGTTGTTGCTGGCCTTGTTGAAGGCATCGAGCGTGATCAACAGGACTGTGATCGTGTTGGCCGTTGCGAAGTGACGTAGGCGGCTGATCTGGCTGCCGTCGTAGGGGATCAGGTCGAAAGGTTCATTGCCGTACAAAGCCCGAAAGTGGTCGCGCGTCACCTGCACATTCTTGATGACGCCTTCGTAAATGGCGATGCTCGGCACGACGATGACGAATTTGCTCCAGCCGAAGCGCCGGCGCAGCTCGTAGATGGCGCGCACGTAGACGTAGGTCTTACCGGTGCCGGTCTCCATCTCGATGGTGAAGTGCGGGAAACGATGGTTCTCGTCGGCAATGCCCGCAAGGCCAATGCCGCTGTCCCAATCGAGCATGAAATGCTCGGCCAACCCATTGTTCCGCTGGACCGCTTGCAGGTTTCCCAGCAGCCACGTTTCGGCCAGATCCTCGAAGGGCGGCAGATTGGCGACGATCTCATCGCCGAGTTGAAACGCGGCCTCGCGGCGGGCAAAGCCTTCGAAGATGCCGGCGATGCTCTCGACCGCCCGCATCTGATGTTCCTGATTGGCATCGAACTGGAAACGAAGTCTGGCCATGATCGTCCTACACCCGTTCAGGCTACCCAACGAGACTGCGATACGACGTCCCGCACGTCACTTTCCAGTGCGCTGAATGCAGTCAAGGCGCGCAGTGGGGAGAAGTCGTCAATCAATTCAGCGACGCGGCGGGCGCGCTGACCGACGGGAAATGTGCCCAGACGCCGCCCGCCCAAACCGCTGGCACGACGGAGACGGTCATGGAGCATTGCTTTGGGGTCCGGCAGCGACTCCAACTCTCTGAGCAGCGGAAGGTCCAGGCTTTCGCGAAACGCTCCATTCCCGGCGGCGTGCTTGATGGCCGTCTCTTCGAAGAGCAGCCATGCCTCCTGCATGCGCACCGGCACCACACAAACTGCCTGCGGTTGGGGTGTGGTAGTGGATAGTAGCTGCAGCGCCCGCTGAATTTCGGCGACGCGATGGGTGCGCGACGCCCGCTCTGCATCGCGATGCACGAAGAGCAGGTCACAGGGAAAGAGGTCAAGGGCCACGCGCAATCTGTCAGTCAGATTTGCACCGCGCGGCAGATTCGCCCGGCGCGTATCTGCCCAGACCGGTTGCAGCGCCATCGTCACGCCGTTGGCGCGCAGCAACCATGTGAGAATGGGCAACAGGACGACATCGGAGCTGCCGTCAGTGACCAGGGTGAACGTCAATTCCTTCACTTTGGTTGTTGAAAGACCAGCAAATAGGGTTGAAAATCGGGCCTGTCAACCAGGCGACGCGGCCTGCGACTGCCAGGATCTGCCGCGATCTGGTTCCCCAAAGAGACGAGCGAACCGACCGGGTTGAGGTAGGCGAGCAGTTTGCCGCGTGCAACGGGTGGCGTCGCCGGGTCCGCCTCACAGCGCCAGGTGTCCGGCAGCCAACGAAAACGCGCCGCGCGACCGCGCTTTCCGTCGACGATCACTTCCTGCAATTCCGAGACCAGGATGGAGTCATCGGCAACCTGGCTGACGACGCCGGGTGAGTGGGTGTTGATGATCACCTGGCGCAGTGGATTGTCTGTTCCCACTTCGCTCTCGACGTCGACAGCGATCTCTTGCAGGAGTTGGAGGATGACCGGTATGCGCTCCGGGTGAATGCCGTTTTCCGGTTCCTCCAGGCAGATGAGGCCTTCTTCTCTGGGATCGAGCGAAAGCACGACCAGAGCCAGGAAGCGCAGCGTGCCATCGGAGAGGGAACGCGCCGGCAAGGGCGTGCCGCTCAGATCGGTCAATTCCAGCGTGAGGATCTGCCGCTGGTCGTCGCGGTCGACGCGCACGTTCTGCACCTGTTCGACAAGTTCAGAGAGACGGGCAGCCAACTCATCCAACACGGGGGATGGCGTTCCGCCCGCTGGCGCGCCGTTCTGCGGCGTACGCGCCAGGTAGTTCAGTGTGGAAGGCATGTGCGCCCCATCGACGCCCAAGCGCGGTGGGGCAGTGAACTCATCTGGTTTGCGTAGGGCGGAAGGTTCCAGTTGCAGCAGACGCCAGGATTGCAGCTCGCGGCGGGCGAGCAGCGTGGTCGGACTCTCGATGGCGTTGGCCGATGAGAGCACGGTGCGCGGCAGTGTGGCGGCCAGGTATTCGCGCGGGCGTCCAGCTGTTCCATCCTGATGCAGCTTGACGATGCGCTTCCCCTCTTTTTCACCGGTGGAGATGAATTCACCGACGCGGCGACCCTTGACGACCGAACGGCGCCACGCCGCTTTGTGGGGAAAGCGCAGATTTTTTGCGGCGTCGCCCACATTGATGTGCGACAGCTCCTCGTGGAGAATTTCCAGGCCGCCGAGATTGGGGAGTTGGCCGTCTGCCCGGTAGCCCAGTGTGAGCTGGTAGCGCAGGAAGGTGATCGACGCCTCGGCGCGCTGCCCCAGGTCATCGATGCCAGCCGAGGGGACGATCATCTCGACCTCGAAGGTCATGCGATCGTCGAAGCGATCCCCCGAGCGACGGAAGAGATGGCGCAGGTCGGCGGTGCGTCCGCCTTCGGCGCGCACGGCAAGCGCGGCGTTGAGCAGCGTATCATCGGCCAGCCGACTCAGGAACTGGATGGCGTCGAACAAATTCGACTTGCCAGTGCCATTGGCGCCAGCCACGCAGGTGAAGCGGCCAAAGAGCACGTCCACATCGACGAGGTTTTTGAATCCAGAGACTTTGAGTCGAGTCAGCATGATTACCTCTTTGCGCTACGCCGGCGTTCCTGAATCAAGCCGATCGCAATGACCAGACGAAATGATGAGCGCAGCGCAAAGTCAGTATAGCGCCAGTCGCGCCAAAGGCGCAAGGGAGTGACAGATCGCGCCATTTCAGATCACCTTGACTCTTCTGCCGTCTTCCAGCTGCACCTTGGCCTCGTCGCTGAGCGCACTGTCCAGGCAGATGAAGATGTCCTCGTCGCCCAGGACGAGTGCGGCGATGGTGGTGGGGTGGATGACGGCGTCCAGGCAGACGAAGAGGCGGTGGGCGACCAGGTCGGATGTGACGATCTGCACCGTGTTGCGGGCGAATTCCGGCGCCGTCGTGACAGCACTGTCCAAGGGGAAGCCTTCCATGAGGAGCACCTCGACGAGCAGATCGGCTGCTTGCCAGCCCTCGGCCAGCGGCGACTCGAACTGGTCGAAGAGGGTTTGCAGCCCGGCCAGGCTCTGCCCTGAGTGTCCCAAGCCCGAAGGGTCGCCGCCGTCGAAGTCGCGCCAGGCCTTGAAATTCGAGCGGTCGAGCTTGAAGACCTTGAAGCCCAGGTCTTCCGGCGTCTCCCGCTCCGGTGGCTTGTCCACTGCTTCGGCCTGCATGCGCTGGATGACGCGACGGATGCGCTCCTTTGAAACGTCGGCAACGGTGTCAAAACCTGCATCCTTTGCCGCAGAAAAAGCTGGAACCGGTTCAGGAAGTTGTACGAGCACGAATCGGCGGTTACCCCTCGTTTTTTGGTTCACCTCAATCATCGCTTGGCCCGTTGTTCCAGAGCCAGCGAAAAAATCCACGATAATGTCATCACCATCATTGTCGCTCGACTGTTCAATCAAGAAACTGAGCAACGAAACGGGCTTTGGATAGTCAAACACCTGCGTGTCAAATAGGCTTCGAAGCTCCTTGGTTCCTTGCTGGTTCAGGCTTGTCTGGCCAATAACCATGTCCCAATTTTCTGACTCAGACTCAACTTCTTTTACATCGCGTGTAGATGTTTCTATCCAGGTCGAAACCGGCTTCCGTTCTGAACGCACTTCAGACAAATGCCGCTTATACTGGGGCGTGCCCCTACCATCTTTCGGCCAGATCACCTTCCCATCCAGGATTATGCGATTCATACGCTCCCGCTCGTAAGCCCAAACACGATTGGGATTTGCTTCATACTTGATTCCAGTACTCGGGTCGGTGATAGGATAGAAAAGATTTGGACGCTGCTGTGCAGTCTTGTTACACGTCAGATTATCAAACGCCCACGGGCCACGCGGATCATTATCTGGATTCTTGTATTTTGAGAAGTCCTTCTGGACTCCACCGAACCCATAATCCTCACTTGCTCGCGCAATCATTACATACTCATGATCAACTGAGATGTTATCTTGGGCGTCATTTGAGCCTGTGCGTCGTTTCCAAACAAGTGGACCTAACAGATTCTCTTCGCCAAACACTTCTGACAGAAGCAAACGCAGATGACCCACTTCGTGATCATCGATGCTGATAAAGATTACTCCATCGTTCCGCAGCAGGTTACGCGCCAGCCGCAGCCGCGGGTACATCATGTTCAGCCAGTTGGAGTGGTATCGCCCGCCGCTCTTCGTGTTCGTCACCAGCACGCGGCCCATCTCGTCGGCCTGGCCGGTTGCCCGCAGGTACTCCTCCAGCGGCTGCGTGAAGTTGTCGGAATAGATGAAGTCGTTGCCGGTGTTGTAGGGCGGGTCGATGTAGATCATCTTGACGCGTCCGGCGTAGCTCTTCTGCAGGAGCTTGAGCACCTCCAGGTTGTCGCCCTCGATGAAGACGTGGCGTGTGGTCGCCTCGTTGACGCCTTCGCCCAACGCCGGCTTGAGCGTGCCCGCGCTCGGCATACTCGCCAGCCGCCGCGCTGCGCGCTTGCCCGGCCAGAAGAGGCCGAAGTGCTCGGCGTCGCGGCCCTCGTCTTCCAGGTGTTCGCCCAGCACCTCCTTGAGCGCGTCCCAGTTGATCTTGCCGTCCGCGAAGGCTTCCGGCGCGATGGCTTTCAGGGCGTCCAGGCGCTCCTGGTCGAAGGTGAAGGTGGGGCGGAGTTTTTCGATGGTCATTGGGCGCTCGTCTTTTGTTCCGTTGTCTCGTCAGCGTAGGCGCGCCAGCCGCCGTCAAAGCAGAATTCGTCGACTTTGGCCGCCGGATTGTGGTAGATGTAGATGCGACGCTTTTCACCGTCCAGTGCATTCTCAACAACGTAGAGATAGTATGTTTCACGATGGCGAAAGGCGCTCTCATATTCTGTGGGCGTCAATGCCACGCCCCAATCGTCCCACTCGCCAGCCTTGGCCTTCACTTCGATGCGCCGGTCAGGGATTGCGTCCACCAGAGAAGACAGTGCAAAAGAGTCGATGTCCCAGCCCGGATGATTGTGCCCAAGCTCTTGCGGTTTACGACCATGCGCCCGCTCATACATCATGACTGCATCGATCCCTGCCCGTTCGATCGCTTCGATCTTCTCACCATCGACGCCGCCCCTCCCGCCTTCTGTCTGCCCCGCTGGCATCAAATAGACTGGCCTGCGTCCGCGCGGCTGGCTTTCAGTAGGGGATTCGCTGCGATCGTCTTTCGATGGCGTTTCCGTGCTCTCAACAGGGTGCGCCCTGTGAGGCTCTGGCTGCATCTGTCCTCCCGACCGACTGGGGGACTGTGTCTCTTCGGGTTGGTGATATCCACCAATTGGGCTACCCAATGGCCGTTCGCCAGTTGACTGGCCGGGCCGTTCCACTTGCAGCGGGTTAACTTGCGACGGTTTTTCCACTGGAAGAGAAGTGTCAGCCTGGTGAAGAACAGGAGAGGGCGCTACGGTTGGAAATACCTCATCCCCCGGCCCTTCGTCTTCTTCGGCTGTGGTAAGCCAGTCCAATTGGCCGGCGATGGCGTGCTCAAGCCACTCCCGTTCTTCCAGCGGCAGGCGCCAGTCGTTCTTCTGGCTTAGGAGGTCCAGGTGTCTTGTTGACTTACCCAGAATTCCCCTGATGAAGTCTTCCAGCGAGCGGTTCGTGCGCCCCTGCGTCAGCGCTCGCGCCAGAATTGCAGGCACTTCCACATCTTGTTCTTCGGGCGAGGCCACAGATGACAGATAGAGCTTGCCTGCCCCCCGGTCAAAATAAGCCACAGCTTCGTTGTCCGCAATCTGAAAATGTTCGAGGGTGTAGCGCAACTCGAGGTTGTCAACCGTTGCCTCACCTGCGACCAGGAATGCTTGCAGAACGCCATCCTTGCGTAGTCGCTCGTATTCATCCTTGGCCGTGTGCCAGAGATATATGCAGATTCCCCGCTTGGCTGCATCGGTGAGAAAGCGCTCTTCTCCATGCGGAACGCCGGCGGGGTCGACGTCTGCACCAAGCCGGCATACCGTGTTTGCTACAAGTGAACGCACCCCCATGGCCCGGTAGAGAGCCTGGAAATCGGCAAAGCTGTCGTTGGATGGACGCCAGGCAAACGGTACGCCTACGCCATCCATCAATTTCTTGAGGGCGCCGTCATCGGGAACAAAGACTTCTGCCGGCCGCTGAAATCGATCGTCCTGAGTCCAGATCTGGGCATGAGACAAGAAGTCGCCCCACCAGATGTCTTGCTTGTCCGCTTCCGCAACCCTCTTGAGAATCGGGAAGATGCGCTCCAGCGCCGCCTCGACGCGTTTGGGGTCTGGGTTCTCCTCTTGTTGGCGTTTGAGCCACTGTTGCCCGTACAACTTGTCATCAACATCGGCGCGAACACCGAGTTGTTCAACGAAAAATTCCCGCAAGCGAGACGGAAAATTGAGCTCTAGGTAGGCAAAGTCGTCGCCGAACACATTCGACCGGTCAGTCCAGATAACGTCCTTGGCGTGTGTCCAGCGCGGTGATGGACGCTCAACACGGATCAGCGGACTGGCAGCAAATGCGGTGCTCCCACTCCTTCGTTGTTCTCTGTCATTGCGCCAGCGTTCCATCAGGAATGAGTAGATGCGCTCGATGAGATCGCGATCCACTCTTTCGGCAGGATGATCGGCAAGTGAAGTCAGAAAGGCGAGCACATCTTGTGCAGTGGCGGAAATCCGCAGGCCGATCCATTCCGCAATCTCCGGTTTGATCTCTTCAGCGGCGTAGGGAATCGTATCGCCAAAGATCTCGCGAGTTTCCTTGCGGTCGAGAAATGCCTCCATGGGGCGGAGAACCCCTTGGGTAGTTGGAAGCCAACTGGCAGTGCGGAGTGCAAATGGAAGGTGTGAGTCGAGATTTTCGGATTGCCGTCTACGGTGGAACCACTCAAGACGAGCATGAGCTTTCACGCCTCGATCCCAGGCCCGCCGTAGCCAGTCAAGAAGAGCAAGCGACCGTTGATGGAGAATGGAAGGATCCTCATGAGTCGTGTCGGAGCGTTCCAACCAAGTAGGGACTCGTATATCAGAGACTGTGTATGTATGTCTGCTGTAAGGTGACAGACTTCGGACCTGCTTGCGCAGCTCTATCGGCATGTCGTCAGGTGGCGAGCTACAGAAGTCGAACGTCCAGGAACGCCTGGGAACTGGTACATTCGTCAATCCAATCGCTGCGAAGAAGTCGGCCCACAATTTGCGATCTCCTGGATCATCGCATTCATCCAGATAGCAGTCAGATACGATTCGCATTTCCTGGCGGTCCGTCATATCAGGAAAGGCCAGTTGCCAGCCATTCTCCAGTTCAAGGTTGGCGGGTGTTACGAGTTCATCAGCACTATACCGCTGAATTGTTGCCACCGCACCGTTTTGGAGACGTAGCGGCAGCCCAGTGCACAACTCGCGGATGTTGGCGCCCGCAATACTAGCCGCCAAGTCTCTCACCAGCTTCGTAGCTTGCACAAGATTGGGCACGGGAAGGCGCGACCAGCTTTCACCAATCGCCTTGACCAGATCTCGGCAATACGCGTCAGACGTCCACGTGCGCACAAGCTCGCGTTTGACCCAATCCAGAAGCTCCCTCTTGCCCTCAAGAAGACGGTAGAGATCGACATCAAGGAATGCTGCTGCCCCCAGACCGCCAAGAAGTTCAGAATGCTCGTGCGCCAGAGCTTCCGCGTCTGGCTCCGGTAAGTAGACCGTGCCCTCGCCAACTGTTACCAACCGACCATCGCTGGTGGGGATAATCGGCAACCCAACAAGTGTTTTCGCTTCGCGCCCGTAACTCTGAGGCACGCGCCACTTTTCTTGCTGGAGGAATGTGTAGAGCTTTGCAAACCATTCCGGCGACTTCTCGACCAACCAATCTCGGTCTTGCAGACAGGAGCGCACCTCGCCAGGTTGCAGCGATGTCACACCAATGGCGCGCAGCTGTTTGCTGAATCGTTCCAGTTGGGGATGCACCAGTGGCGTGTGATTCAGTTGCTGCGGAAGAGGTTGGCCTTTCCCAAGCAGTTGGCGGAAGACAGTCGGCGCCAGGCGGGAATTGCCAGGAAGAACTGGCTTGTTGCCATTTATCGTCCAAACGACGGGTCGTTTTTTCAATTCCTGCTGAATTGTATCTACTGGTTCATCAAAGAACTCCTCAATGACATCATCATTGAGAGGAATGAATTGATACGCCTGGCGGCGAAATTTTGGTTTTGAAATCAATGCCTCAAAGCCTTCTACAAAACAGGGCGCAATCTGATCACGCAACCACAGGTTCCAGGGCCGATCAACTAGAATCGTCTCCCGATTTGACGCAAGAATGAAATCGGCATTGATCAGGAATGGATACCCCGACTTCATTTCCGTTGGCAAATAGGCGAACACAGAGTATGTCGGGGCTGGGTCGACTTCGAGTGGGAATGCCACACTGACATCTCGCGAGTCGATTTTTGGCCGCTTCTCCTCAACGAGATTGGCTGGACGCTCTACGTTTTTTCGGTGAACCCAGTATGACGCTGGTTTGTAATCGTTCTTCAGAACAACTTGCGGCCATGCGCTCTTGTCGGCTACCAATCGAAGGGGCGTTGTTTCCGGCGCTTCAACGGTGAGTCCCTCCAACTTGGTGAGGAAGAGAATTGTCTCTGGGGCAATGCGCTTGAGTTGCTCGGTCACATGCTTTCGTTTTTCTGTATACAGGGGCAGCAGGATCCGTGTTCCGTCTACCCGTATCTCAGAATCGGGCGCAAGTGAATCCACCCAGTAAGGCACAATATATCCCAGTCCAGCCTCGGGGTCCGGCTCGCGGTCGAAACAAAACTGGTAGCCTGCCGAAAAGAGATATGGGCGTCTTGTCACCTTGAAAACAGATTTGAAGCCAATACCTTTCTCCCCGATATACCCCAGGTGCTTTGCCTTTGTAGATTTGCCAACAGCACAAAGAGCGTCAACGTTGTTCGGGCGCAATCCGACTTCGTTATTTACGACCAGCAGCGCCCCGTCTGCTTCCGGAGTTTTGGTTGGATCTTCGGCCAAAATACAAAATGTCAATTGGGGGGACCACCCCGGCGGATAGAAATTGTCTTCAGCGTTTTGGATCAACTCCAACACGAAATGGATATCTTCAGAATTGAGACCCTCCGAGAGGTTGTTGACCGATCTTTGAAGGTCAGCGGCCAATGGATTTCTGACTGTGATCTTTCCATCCTCGTCAAAGGAAAACTTTTCACGGCGAATACGCGCAATGTGTTCACGGGGAGATTCATGATCTATGTCAGGAATGGTCATCAAGGGAACTCTCCAACAGACTCAAACCGGCACGATCGCAAAAGTTGTCGATTCTCGACATCTCGTCTGCATTCAGGGATTCAGTCGGGCAGTCCTGCAGTAACCCGCTCGCCCTGCTCGACCTCATCGCCAAAATCATCGAAATATTGCCGAAAACGCACCTCTGCACCCTGGCTGGCGGCGTGAGCGTAGGCCCGGTAGGAACCGCACGAAAAGCGGGCGTCGCAGCGCCGGCAGATCTCCGAGGCGAAGGTACGGGTTGTTCCCGGCAGGCGGGTTTGCAGCGTGGTCAGGTCAGCCGGCGCAAACGCGCCATCCTCAATGCG
The DNA here is from genome assembly GCA_964560495.1 of uncultured Caldilineaceae bacterium. GTDB lineage: Bacteria > Chloroflexota > Anaerolineae > Caldilineales > Caldilineaceae > UBA5069. The sequence goes on along the minus strand of CAZLMM010000006.1, from coordinate 39,917 downwards.
GTCCACGATCTCGCCAAAGTCCTGCACTGTCTCTGCCACGTGCTCCGGCTCGAAGGGGATCGGGATGACCGGCTCCCACCTGCTCAGTTCGTACTCCATTCGTCGCTCATCCCTGGCGCCGGCTGCTTGCCTGAGCGCTTCGGGTAACTGGGTGCAGATGACGGCACTCTCGTCCAGACGTTGACCGCGCAGATTCTGCCAGATGTACGCGTAGACGTTCAACTGGCGCTCGTAGTCCTCGATGTTTGCCTTGATTGCTTCGGTGTCGTGGGTCTTGATGTCGTACATCACCACCCGCTCGTCCTCACGCACGATGTCCGCCACACCTTCGATGGCAAAGATGCGGCCGGCAGGGCTTGTCTGCTGGGGCAGGCTCAGGCGCACTTCCGTGTCGGTGATGCACTCAGCAATGTCGCTGAGCTTCCGCCAGTACATGAGCACTTGCTGTCGCGCCGTCTCCTTCACCTCTGGGGAGAGGCTGTGGCCGCTCTCCAGCGCCAACGCGGCCAGGTTCTCCTCGAAGAATTCGTTGATCCGTTGTTCGATATCGTCGGTTTGGATGGTCATGCTGGTTGACTCCGGCGAGCAATCAAGAGCTGGTGCAGGTCCTCCAATGTGCGATGCACGAGCGACCCGAACATCATCGTCTGGGAGCGAGATGGCACGAATTCGTACTTGCGAAAGATCATGTACTGGCGTGGGCAACGCTGATAGAAGAGAAAATCCCCGGTGTAGGAGTAGGAATGGGGCGTGTCATCCATCTGCAGACGTGCCGCGGGCAGGCTTGCTACATCGAGTTGTGGAATCCGAGGGAAATTCCCACTCAGCAACACCTGAAAAGGTGGATTGATCCGTTGTCCCCTACCGATGGGGTGCGCGATGACGAGCAGGTTCTTAGCGCGTGAGAGCGCAACGTAGAAGATGCGCATCGCGTCGAATTCGGCCATGCGCTCCAGCGGCTCGCCGTCTCGGTCGAGGAACGGCTGCACGAGACGCTCCACCGGCTGCGGCCCACGATGAGTGTCTTTGCGGGGGTTCCCAAGCACCACCACCGGAAATTCCAACCCCTTTGCTTGATGAATGGTCAGGAAAGGGATACGTCCTTTGGGAAAGGGATCTTCGGCGTCTTCGTATTCACTCTCGCCCCTGCGAAAAAGAGCGAAAAGGAAAGAACCGAAGAGGATGCGAGCCATGCCGTCATCCTGCAAGAGCACCGCCGTGATGATGGAACCGTACTCGTCCATGAAACGGGCCAGATATTGCGAGATCAGGCTCAGGTTACAGATCGGTCCTTCGTCTTCAGCGCGCTCGGCCAAGTCGAACGCGGCTCGCAAATGGTCAAAGCCGCACAAACGGTAGAAGAGATCGAGAATGCCCCAATCCAGGGCAGTCATGCTGGTCAGAAGGTAGTTCAAGCTGTAGGGGCGGCCCTCGGCGATGCGCCGTTGAATGATCTTCTCGAAGTAAGGGCTGCCGAGCTTGCGGCGCGCTGTCTCGGAAAGTTTTGGCGTATCGTAGAGCAGGCGTTTCATTCGTCGCGGGTCGTAAGGAGAATCCAGCGGCCAACCCTGCCGTTCGGCCACGTGAACCAGCGCCCCGTAGTCCGCAACCGCTTGGCTGATCTCGGCCTGACGATCGCGCACGTAGCCCTCCAGACGGCGATCTTGGTCACAAAGTCTTTCCCCTTCTACCTCGATTTGGTCGAGCCAACGCCGGTAGTTCTCGTACTCCTCGCCGCCAAAATCACCGCGGGCAGGTTTGCCAAAGATGCGCAGAAAAAGCCCGAAAAGCGCCACCGACTCCGGCACTTCCAGAAAGGTGCCGGCGCGGGGGGCGTAGACGCGCAGTCCGATCTCCGGCGCTTCCAGCGCGTCCTTCATGCGCTGCACCATCGCCGATTTGAGCGAGGGAAAGAGGAACGCGATCTGGTTCGGGTTCTCTACCTTCCCTTCATCCAACAGGCGCTTGACCAGATGGGCGATCTCTGCGGCCACTTGATCTGGCGCAGCCGGTGTGCTGGCCACCACGGCTACACCAGCATCTTGACTAAACGCCCCGATCTGTTTGCTGACAACCCGGAAATGGCCGCCAGTGGGGTTGCGCCAATCACACTGGGCGACGAAGCGGGTATAGAAGTCAACGATGGCTCGACGAGAACGGTAGTTAGTAACCAGCGGAATGGCGACCGGTTCCACGCCGAAGGCGGTTTTGCAGCGATGAGGGAACTGGACAAAATTCTCCACGGTTGCGCCACGGAAACGGTAGAGGGCCTGGTCGTCGTCGCCTACGACGCACAGATTGCGACTTCCCTGGGCCAGTCGGAAGAAGAGCCGCTCCTGGATCGTGTTCGTGTCCTGGTATTCGTCCACGATGACGTGCTGGAAGACTGGGTTTGCCCCGTTTTGGCCGTTCAAAACGTTCAGCGCCTCTTGCTGCAAAAGGGCAAAATCTGTGCTGGCTGGTTGGCCCGTTGGGCGTAGCGAAGCCATGTAGGCTGCGTACATGCGCACCAACGCGGCCAAAGTTGGATTCTCGATTTGTGACGAAAGCCGGTCGGGCAGCAGGCATTCTTCCGACAGACGATTGAAGAGTGATAGCGTGTGCGTCGCTGCGTAGTGGCGAGAACCAGGATGCTGACGTTCATCAAAGAGGATGTTGATGTCGCGCACGGCGTCGCCATCGAACCCGGCCGCCAGGCAGAATGCCTCCCAGCGGTTGGGCCGGTACAGGTGAAAGTACTGGCCCAATTCATCCACCAAGATCGGCGGACGTCCTCGCTGTCGATTGTTGTAGAGACGTCGATCCAAGATCAGCCGCTGACAGAGAGAGTGAACCGTTCCCACGTACATCTGTGAGATGTCGTAGGGCTGACCGGTGAAATTGCTCGCCAAGCCCAGCAATGCCCGTAAGCCTTCTTTGAGTTGCCGCGCTGCTTTTTCAGTGAAAGTAGAGAGGTAGATGGCTTCCGGCGGCACCGCGTGGAAGACGATCAGGTTGAGCGTTCGCCAAAGCAGGACACGCGTCTTCCCCGAACCGGGACCGGCAGGGAGATAGAGCGGTCCATCTACATGCAGAATGGCAGCGCGTTGGGCTGGGTTGGGTGAAAATCCAGCGGCGCCCCAAAACTGTTCAATGGTTAGCATCGTAGTTAAACTGCGGTTGCTTTGAAACCTGGAGTTTTCATAGTTCAAAAACTCCTGGTTTCAAACAGAGCGAAGTATAACGATTGATGCCGGATACCCTGTCGATTGGCGTTTCGTTCATTTCCAATTGCGCGTATCCGGCAGATGTACTCTCAATGCCAAGCCGAACGTCGCTGGCGAGGTCTTGCACTGATCCAAGAGAAGCGTGAGGCGTCGTTCATGGCTTGACGAAGCGTTTGGCGAATTGGGCGTCAGTATACCACGGAAAGCTGGCGGCTTGCCAGCGAATGAAAAGAATAGGGTGTGTTCAAAATCAGTTACGGGTGGTCATTCCGTAGGGGCTTGAACGGCGGCGAAGTCATCCTTTCGTAACCGCGAAGCTTTGCCGCCGCCGTTCAAGCCCCTACAGCAAACTAACTTTGAATGCACCCAAAAGAATAAAGGCACGTTACCCGTGGCTCCAAACTCAACTTGTCAGCCTGTTGGAACGTAAAGATGTTTTTTCTTGACAAGTTGTCAAGAACATGCTATATTATGCACATGAATACATTTACGGTTGGTGACTTCAAAACTCACTTTTCAGAAGTGATCGAGCGTGTCCGGTCTGGTGAGGAAATCATCATCAGCTATGGAAAGAAAAAAGAGAACGTAGCCGTTCTGATTCCCTATGCTGCCTATAGAACCAAAAAGATTCGATTGGGATTGTTGCAGGATAAATCCTTCACAATTCATGATGATTTCAAAATGACAGAGGAAGAGCTGTTGGGCCTATGATTTACCTGCTCGACACGCACTATGTTCTCTGGTCTCTATTCAAACCAGACGAAATTGCGGAACCTGTACGTCAGATTCTCGAAAATGACATAGACACAAAACTGATATCGGGCATCAACCTGTGGGAAATCTCTCTCAAATATTCGCTGGGCAAGCTCGACCTTGGCGACACAGAGCCGAGTGAAATTCTCGATAGACTGCTTGAATCTGGATTTTCAGTTGCGGAATTGGACAGTCGTTCGTTGGCAACCTATCACAAACTGCCACGAAAAAATGACCATCGAGACCCGTTCGACCGTTTGCTCATATGGCAAGCCATTACAAGCGGCTACACTCTGATCACCCACGACAGATCAATCGATCAATATCGCGCCGACGGTCTTCGACTTTTGTTGAGTCAATAAACAGGGAGCAGCCCCGGTCAAGACATTTCTCCCTGTGTCACTTTCTGTAACACTCCGCGTCACCGCGCCTCTTTTTGTTCATGGTTTACTACCCCTGCAAGCGAATTCGTCACGAGTCATGCGTCTTGCGCAACTCGTCAACCGCAAATCGTAAACCGTGAACTTCTCCGGGGGCGGCGCCATGAATACACGCAAACACCCACTCACCCGCATCTATCGCCTGACTGCCTTGCCTGTTCTGCTGGCAATGCTCCTGCTGCCCGTGTTGGCCGCAGTCGCGCCGGCCCAGGCCCAGAGCGCCGAACCACCCCTCGACGAAGCGCAGATCCTCATCGTCGGGCTGGAACTGCGCCCTACGCCAGAGCACCAGGTCGTGCCCAAGAACCAGGGCATCAGTGTGCGCGCTGTGTTAGGGCTGCCAGGCGGCGTCCAGGGCGAGCTGCCCACGCTGCCGGCCGACGCCGTGGTCAGGGCCGAATTGCACGGTCCCGCCTTTGGCGCGCCTATCCCCCTGGCCAGCCTGCCGGGCGGCAACTTCCAGATTCCTCCCCTGCCCCTGGCCGGCCTCTACACCTTGCAAAACATCCGCCTGGTCAACGACGGCCAGGTGGTGCTGGAAGGCAACCCCAACGTCGCCCGCATCGAGGTCATCGAGCGGGTGCTCGTCTCTCAGGTCACTTCGCGCCCCCTCACCGCCCAGGAGATTCAGGATCGGGGCATCGTCATCGACCAGTCCAACTACCAGGCGGTCAACTTCACTGTGGCCTTTGGCCTGCAAAACGAGATCATCAAGATCGACCTGCCCATGCTCCTGCCCGGCGCCGGATCGGGCGGTCTGCCTGGCCTGCCCATCCTGCCCATTCCCGATGTGGGCGCGGTCGGCATCCCCGAAGAAGGGCTGCTGCCCGACCTCTCCGTCAAGATGCAGGCGCCCAATATCAGCATTTCGGGCTTTAGCCTGGAGATCGAAGAGCCGGAGGAGCGCAAATTGCGCGGCCTGGCCGCGCCCATCCCCGGCGTGGTCATCATCCCTGGCAACGTGGCCTATCTCAACCAATTCTTCAGCGTCATCCTCAAGGTCTCCAATGTTGCGCCGGGCTATTCCAACCTGGAAGTCAAAGACCTCAAGGCCACCATCGTGCTGCCCAAGGGCGATGACACGGTGGCCGATTCCCTGGACGACCCGCTGCGCATGGCAAAACTGGGCGATCCGCCTGCGCCCCAGGCCAAAGAGCAACCGGTGATCTACGCCGGGCCGGATGGTCAGCTCAAGACCGCCGACGATGTGAATGCGTTGGCGCCCCAACAGAGCGGCGACGCCGAGTACCTGGTGGAAGGGGTGCGCGAGGGCGTCCACACGGTGGACATGGAGATCACCGGCATGTTGCACGGTCTGCCCGATGGCCCGGTGGCTGTCAAGGGGCGCGCCGTCGGCGTGGTCGAAGTGCGCAACCCCACCTTTGCCCTGACCATCAACCATCCGCAGACCGTTAGCGCCGGCGAAGAATACGACTTGCTGGTGACAGTGGCCAATGTCTCTGCGTCGCCGGCCAATTTTGTTTCGCTCAATCTGCTGCCCCGCAGCATCAGCGGCGCAGAGCTGGTCTCCGATTCCAGCGTCCAGGTGGAGACCATCCCCGCTGGGGATGCTGCCACGGTCACGTTCCGCCTGCGCTCGCTCAAGACCGGGACGGTGACAGCCACCTCCATCGCCGCGGACGGCATCCCCGGCAAGTTCGAGTTGCGCAGCGCGGTGGGCGAGCTGGGCATCCCCATGGCGCCCACCAGTCTGGTGCTGCCGGCCGCGGCCAACAACCTGCCGCAAGACCTGCGCATGGCCGCCATCTCCCTGCTCAACCAGGCTTTTGCCCTGGCCTCCTCGCCGCTCACGCCGCCGGGGCTGCTTCCCCTGGGGCGCAACGTGGTCTACGAGTATGGCGTGAGCCTGGCGGCGACCGGTCAGCGCATCGACATGGGCGAGCCGCTCGACGCCGCCACCCGTGACGTCATGCTCGATTTCATGGGCAACAACTTCAGCCGTCTGCCCGACAGATACAGCGGCGCACGCCTCAATATCGCCGAGCGCGATTACAAGGGCTTCGACCAATTGCTGCGCCGCTCCAAACGGGGTCAGGCGCTGCGCAACGTTGTCGCTGGCGTTTGGGATGACGCCATTGCCGCCAGCAGCCCCCTGGCTTTCCAACAAGATTTCGCCGAGGCCGTCGCCTCCCGCCCGGCTCATCTTTCGGTTATTCTTGCCGGCGACGCCGCCGCCAAGACGCTCAATCTCAGCGACCCCGGCGGGCGCAAATTAGGCGTCTTGCAGGCGGGCGACTCGCCGGTGCACGACATTCCCTTCGGCGGCTTCTTCAGCGGCGCCGACTGGCAGAATGCCCTGGTCGCCCATCCCGACCCTGGCGCGTGGCAGGCCAATGTGATCGCTACGGCCAGCGGTCTCTTCGATCTGGGCATGATCATTCCCGACGGCGTGGGTCTGCGCCGGGTCGCGTTCGAGGACGTGTCGTTGCAGGAAGGCGGGCGGGCGCGTGTGCGCTTCACCGTAGGCGGCGTCGGCCCAGTCGAGTTGGAGATCGACGCGGACGGCGACGGCGTTTTCGAGGCGACCACAGCGCCGACGGTGGATGAACCCGTCATCGACCGCGCGCCCAACGTCACCAGCGCGTTCCAGATTCTCACCGGCAAGAAGGACGGCACCAAGTATGGCCAGGTGGTAGGCGTGCTCTTCAGCGAGGAAGTGACGCCCGAATCTGTGCAGCACGACGCCGAGCCGGAGGAGATCACCAACTACGCGGTGGAGGCCAACCAGGTGCGCAACGTACAGATCCAGGCCGACAACCGGGTCGTGCTCATGTTCTTGCGCGACGGCGTCGGCCCCTATGTCCAGCGCACCATGACGGTGAGCAACGTAGTGGACATGGCCGGCAACGTCATGCAACCCCTGGCGCAGACAAAGCCCATCCAGACCAAGATCAAAGGCGCGCGTCTCTCTGGCGTGGTGCGTCGCGCCGACGGTGCGCCGGTGCCTTTCGCCTTGATTGCCCTGAGCCAGATCGAGCTGGACATCAACGACGAGAAATACTGGGAGACCGTCTCGGTCAAATCCACCGACGCAGCGGGGCGCTATTCCTTTGACCTGGTGCGCCTGCGCCAGCTCAAGGTGAAGGCCCTGGACTCTGAAACCAATGAGCAGAACTTCGCCGGCACGAATCCTCGCTTCGAGGGGCAGCACATCCAGATGGACGTGATCCTCATGGGCGTGGGCGCGGTGGCCGGGCGCGCTTTTGCCGCCGATGGCGTGACGCCGTTGCAAGGCGCGCAAGTCAAGGTTTCCAGCCTTTCCCAATATGACGACTACGGGACAGCAGTGCAGGCATTGGTCACAACTGCTGCGGATGGCAGTTTCCGCATCGGCGGCGTGCCGGTGGGGCCGCTCTCCATCCAGGCTTATCACCAGCCGACCAAGGCCGGCACGCAGATGGCGGCTGATATTCCTGTCGCGGGCGCCGTCATCACCCCCACGTTGATCCTTTTGACTCCCAGCCAGAGCTGGGGGTTGGGCAGCGTGCAGGGACAGGTCTTTCGCAGCGACGGCGTCACGCCGGCGGCCAACGTCTCCATCTACACCTCGCGCGGCGGTTACACCCTGACCAACGAGAGCGGCGCGTATCGCTTCGACAACCTGCCCGAAGGCCCAGTGAGCCTGCGCGCGTTGGATCAGATTGCCCTGGAGCAGGCGGATGTGCGCACCACCATCGTGGCGAGCACGACCGTGACGGCCAACCTGGTGCTCTTTGGAGGTCGCGGCAGCGTGCGCGGCGCAGTCTTCGAGGAGAACGGGACGCCCGCCCCGAACATTTCCATCTTTGGCGGCCCAGCCCTGGTCAAGACCGACGCCAACGGCCAGTTTGTGCTGGAGGATATTCCCGTCGGTCAGCGCCAGATCAGCGCGCTGGACGAAACGCGCAACCGCATTGTGCAGAAACAAGTGACCATCGCCGGGCCGGGCGATGAGGCCATCGTGCAACTCGTGCTGCCCGCGCGCGGGGTCGTCAGCGGGCGTGTTTTCCGATTTGGCGGCGTGACGCCCGTCGCCAACGTGCGCGTCATTGCCTTTGGTCCCGGCACATTCAAGGTCTTTACCAACGACCAGGGCGAATATATCATCGAGAATGCGCCCATGGGCGAATACACCGTGGCCGCCTTTCTGGACGATTTCTCCGACGGCAACATCGCCATGGGCAAGCTGGTCTACAACAATCAGGTGCAGCGCATCGATGTGGTCTTCAAGGGGCGGGGCAAAGAAGTCAGCGGCGTCATTCTCGACGACGACGGCCAGACGCCCATCGGCGCGGCTGTTGGCCTGAGCGAGCTGCAAGTGAAATTTGGCCGCCTGGTGCCGCCGGAGAATCCCCTGTGCCTGGGGTCGATTGATCTGGGCGGCGGCGAAAGCCTGACCCTGCCCCAGTGCGAGACGGTGCCCGTGGGCTTCGAGTATATCCGCCGGGCCAGGAAGATGAACAGCAACCCGGCTTCGGGGCGCTACAAATTCGACAAGCCCTTCGTTGGCCCCATCATGGTGGAGGCCGCCAATCCTTTTAGCCCACAAGAGGTCGGACTGAACAGCGAAGTGCCGACCGCCGGCGCAACGGTCAACATCACGCTGAGCCTCCAATCCACCGGCGTTGTCACCGGCACAGTCTTCCGGCCTGACGGCAGCCGCGCCGGCGAGAATGTCATCGTGCGTTTCGATTCGGCCTACCTGAGCGACGTGGCCGTGCGCACGGACCCCCAGGGCAACTTCCTCTTCCCGCTGGTCAATCCGGGCGGCTTCACCCTTTCCGCCAGCGATCCCATTAGCGGGCTGGTGGGGCAGAGTGTGGGGTCGGTGAAGGTGGGGCAAACAACCTATATGCCCATCCATCTGTTGCGCGAGGGCAGCGTCACCGTCCTCGTGATTGGCGAGGATGACCTGCCTATCAGCGGCGCAGATGTGGTGTTGCAGGAAGGGCATTTCCCCTACCGCCAGCGTACAGGCCAGACCAACGCCAGCGGCCAGATCACCTTTGCCGGCGGCGACAGCGTGAGCGAAGGATCGTTCGGCGTGCGCGCCTATGACCGCAATCGCGGCGTGTGGGGCAGCAGCCAGGGCAACATGCCTTCGCTGGCTGCCAGCCCTGGCGGGTCTGTGAATGTGACGGTGAAGATCAGGAATTCCGCCGCCACGGTCAACGGCTATTTCATCCGCGGCAGCGGCGTGGGCATTCCCAACGCCCAGGTCACCATGAGCGGCGCAAGCGGTGTGCTCTTTGCCACAACCGAGAGCGATGGCTACTTCCAGTTCGATGGCGTGCTGGCGGGCAATTTCCAACTGCGCGCTGAAGACCCGGCGACCTTCCGTCGCGGTTTTGCCACAGGCGTTGTGGCGACGAACAACATCACTGTGGCCGTAACCATGGTGGAGCAAGCATTGGGCGTCGTGACGGGCGTGGTGCGTCGCCAGCCGGAGAACACGCCCATCGCCGGCAGCCAGGTGCATCTCTCTTTTGGCGGCCCCTTCCCGGGCAACCGCTACACCACCACCGGGCCGGATGGCGCATACACCTTCCCGGGCGCGCCGGCTGGCAGCTTCACGGTGGTCGCCAGCGACCCACAAGCGCCCAACCGCACCGGCCACTTCAACGGCGTCCTGTCCACAGAGGGTCAGATCGTTGCGGCCGACATCAACATCAACCGCCCATTGGTGGGGCGCGTCGAGGGGCGAGTCTTCAACGCCAATGGCTCGCCCAGCACGACTGCGGTGGTGACGCTCAATCCGGGCAACCGACAGACCACAGTCAACAACAACGGGGATTACGTCTTCCTCGATGTGCCGTTGGGCAACGTGCAGGTCGTCGCCCGTCCCCTCATCGGCAAAGCTGCTGGCGCCAACGCCGGCAACGTGGCCTTCGACGGCGATGTAGAGACGCTGGACATTGCCATCCTGGGCGTGGGCGTGGTGCTCGGCCAGGTGACCAATGCGGCGGATCAGCCGGTGGGTTTGGCCGAAGTCACCCTGACGCGCAAGCCAGACGCAACGCCGGTCAACTATAACGAAGTCACCCAGGCCGACGCCGGCGGTCGCTTCACCTACACCAATGTGGTGGTGGGCGAGTTGAGCGCCACAGCCAGACAGGCCGGCGTCAACCTCTCCGGCGTGGCGACCGGGCTGCTGGCCAACAACGGCGACACCCTTACCATGACGGTCAAGCTGGAAGCCTCGGGCACGGTGAGCGGCACAATTGTGCGCGCCGACGGCTCGCCGGCGCCGTTGATGGCCCTGGAGCTGCGTCGAAACGGGGCAACCTACTATGGCTCGTCGCGTCAGGATGGCACGTTCCAGTTCGACAACGTCAAGCTGGGCAGCTACACGCTCTCCATTTGGGACCCGCTGGGCCAGGGCATCGCCAGCGCCAGCCCGACAGTCAGCAACCAGGGTCAGGTGGTTGACCTGGGCGTCATCGTGCTGGACACCGCGCCGCCTTTCGTCCTGTCTGTCTCGCCCGTCAACGGCGCCAATGGCGTGCCCGTCACTGCACGTATCGTCGTCACATTCAGCGAACCCGTCCAGGTTGCGACCATCAATGCAACCAACCTGGTGGTGACGAGAAATGGCGCAAACGTGGCCGGTAGCTGGGTGTTGGGCGGCAGCGGCAATGTCGCGGTCTTCACGCCCAGCCAGAATCTCATCGACCTGAGCACCTACAGCCTGCGCGTCAAGACCGGCGTCAAGGACCTGGTCAATCGCATGATGACCGCGGAGTTCGTCGCATCCTTCATGACCGCCGACACCACGCCGCCTGCCATCGCCAGCCGCAGCCCCATCAGCGGCGCCTACAACGTCGCGCTCAACACGCCGGTGCGCATCACCTTCAGCGAGGCCGTCAATCCGGCGGCCATGCAGAACCCGGCGCTCACCGTCATGCAAAACGGCCAGCCCGTGAGTGGGACTGTGACCTTCATCCTCAACAACACGGTGGTGGTCTTTACGCCGCTGACACCGTGGAGCACCAATTCCATCGTCCAGGTGAACATCGCGGCCGCGCCCGATGTCTTTGGCAACATGTTGGCAGCTTCCAGCTATAGCTTCGAGACGCTGGATGTGATCGCGCCGCCGCTGCCCGTGCTCGATGCGCCGAATGGAACGACGGTGCTGGCCGGCGATACAGCGCGCATCGTGGCGATCGTCAATGCCGCGCCTGACACTGACTTCGTCGAGTTCTTCGTGGATGGCGTCTCTCGCTTTGTGGACAACAGCGCGCCCTACGAGTTCAACTATAGCGTGCCCCAAGGAACGCCCGGCGGCAGCGTCATCATCGCTGCGCGCGCGGTGGATCGGGTGGGCAACAGCAGCCAGCAACAGACCCTCGCCATCACCGTGCAGAGCGACGCCAGACCGACTGCCAGCATCACTGCGCCGGCGGCCGGCAGCCTGGTCGCCAGCGGCGGCAGCGTTACGGTGCAGGTGAGCGCGACCGACGACCGCGGTCTGGCGCAGATCGTCTTCCAGGCCACGGGCGGCGCATCCAGCGCCGGCACACTCATCGTCACGCCCACGGTGACGACCAAAGCGACGAGCTTCACCTTCAATGTGCCGGCCGGCGCTGTGCCCGGCAGCCGCATCGAATTGCGCGCCAGCGCCATCGACACCCGCGGCCAGGCCAGCGACGTGGCCGCCAGCCATCTCATCATTGCCGACGGCGTTGCGCCGACGCTCTCCTTCAGCAGCCCGGCGCCCAACACGCCGGTGACGCCCGGGACGACCATCTCGGTGACAGTCAGCGCCAGCGACAGCGGCGGCGTGGCTGCGGTGCGGCTGGTGGGCAGCAACGCCACTACATTCGACGAGACCAAAACCATCAGCCCAACCAAGACTTCGCTGGCGGCGACCTTTGGCGTGCCGGTGAACGCCAACGCACGCGTGACCCAGCAGTTGGTGCTGGTCGCCCGCGCCCAGGACGCAGTCGGCAACCAATCGCAACCTGTGACGTTGACCCTGCCCGTGCGCGATGTCTTTGGCCCCAGCGTGCAGATCACCGTGACCAGCGGCAGCGAGGTGCTGCCCGGCAAGAAGATCACCTTCACCGTGGCGGCCAGCGACGAGACCACGGTCAAGCAGATCGGCTATCGCATCGCCGGCCCCTTCACAACCAGCGGCATGTTCGTGGTCAATCCGGTCAAAGCCAGCACATCGCGCGTCTTTGCCGTGACTGCGCCGCTGAGCGTGACCGCCGGCAGCATCATCAGCGCCACGGGCGTCGCCACGGACACACTCAACAACGTGGGCGTCTCAACTGTCCACACCGTCACCGTGGTCAGCGATGCGCCGCCCAGCGCGGCGGTGGTCGCCGTCAAGGGCTGTGCGCTCGAAAACGGCGGCTGCGACCTGCGCGTGGTGGCCGGCGCGGCCTTCACCGTTGGCGTGCAGGCCAACGACGACAACGGAGTCAAGGAACTGCGCCTGCGCACCGCCGGTGCGCTGGTCAGCACACAGACGCGCACCTTCACGCCCACACTGGCGGTCAGCGCCATCTTCACAGTGACGCCGCCCAGCGGCGCGCTCCATGGCCAGCCCATCACGCTGACGGTGGAGGCGGTGGACACGCGCAACCAGTTGGGCGTCAGCGCGCCAAAGACAGTCACGGTGGCCGATCTGACGCCGCCGACGGCTTCGATCCAGAGTCCAGGCTGGTGGTGGACTCTCACACCCGGCCAGCCCTTCACGTTGCAAACCTGGTCCAGCGACAACAGCAGCCTGGCCAGCGTCCAGGTGACCGTGACAGGCGCGCTTTCGGCCACGGCCAGCGCACAGATAGCCGCCGGGACGAAGAGCATCTTCCACAACTTCGTCTTTACGATCCCCGTGCAGGCCACGGCCAACGACGTGATTACGCTGAGCGTGCAGTCGCGTGACACGGCCGGCAACCTGTCCGCGGTCGTGACGCAACGCAACAACCTGGCCGACATCCACCCGCCCCAGGTGGAGATCGCGGTGGCCGACGGCATGACCGAGGTGCTGCCGCTGGGCATGGTCGCCGCGACCGTGACCGGCACAGATGAGATCAACGTCACCCAGGTGCAGCTCAAGGTGACAGGCGCATATACGACCACACTGAACAAGTTCGTCAACTGGCCGTACAGCAAGTCGGTCGCGGAGAGTTTCAGCTTCCAAACGCCGGCCAATCTGGCGCCGGGCAGCCTCTTAAAGTTGCAAGGTCAGGCGCGCGACACTACGGGCAATTGGGGAGTGAGCCAGGTGTACACCCTCACCGTGGGGCAGCCCGAAGGCGTGCTCTCCGGCGCGGTGACCTGGTTTGGCACGGGCGCGCCGGTCGCCAATGCAGGGGTGGAAATCAACGCACAGAATGGCTTCTTCACTGCCACGGCCAACGCTGAAGGCTTCTATGCCACCGTCGAACCGGTGGTGGGCTGGGTCGAGGTGATCGCCTACGACCCGGTGAGCGGGGCGCGTGGCGTCGATGGCAACTTCGTGGAGCCAGGCGCGGTCGCGCCGGTCATCGACGTGGTCGTTTCGGCTCAACCGGTGGTGACGATCACTGCGCCGCTCAGCGGCTCGGTTGCCATCGAACAGAGCTATGTTGTTGTGACAGTGGAAGCCGTGGATGACAACGGGCTGGATGCGTTCACGCTCCTGGTGGATGGCGAGCCGTGGGACTGGCAGGGCGCGGGCGGCGTCTACTCGACGGCTGAGTTCCAGGTCTACGTTCCTGACGACGCAACCAGCATGACGCTGGCCGTCCGTGCATTCGATGTGGACGGCAATGAAACCGACAGCGCGCCAGTGTTGGTCAACATCATCCCTGACCCGCTGACCACGGTGACGGGCGTGGTGCTCGACCAGGCCGATCAGCCCGTGGCTGGCGCTGAGGTGATCATCCGCAGCGAGCAAGGCTACTTTGGGTATGACGAAAATCTGGGCAGCGGCGTCACTGGCGTGGATGGCAGCTTTACCATCACCGGCGTGACGACGATTCAGGGCAAGCTCTACGCCATCGCCCATGCGGAGATCGGCGGGGTGGTCATGGTGGGCAAGTCGGCGGAGATCACGCCAGCGCGCGGCGGTCTGACCGACGTGGGCGACATCACGGTGGCGCCGGGCAAGGTGTGGGACGGCGGCGCCGGCACGGATTCGTGGTGGGATGCGGCCAACTGGAGCGACAACACCCTGCCCCAGGTTGGCGACGATGTCTATATCCCGCTGACCGCGACGGTGCGTCTGCCCGGCGGCTCGTGGGATATCCGCAGCCTGCGCAGCGACGGCCGCCTGACGGTGGAGAACTTCACCTATCTGTTTGTAAGCACAAATGCCATCGTGCGCAACGACCTGACGGTGAAGGACGCTTCGCTGGAGACCACCGATGGCGTCACCGTGACTGGCGTCCTGACGCTGAGCAACGGCGGATTCTACGGCGCAAACATCGAAGCGAGCCAAACGCCCGTTGCGGCGTTGGGCGGCCTGGTCATCGAAGGCGGAACGAACTACCTGAACCGGGTGACTTTGCGCAGCGCGGCCAACGGCCTCTGGAAATCGGGCAATCTCGCCATGAGTTCCGATGCCGTCTTCGAGAACTTGCTGGGCGCGACGCTGGAAATCCGCGATGGCACCAACGCCTATCACTACTTCGGCCTCGGTCTTCTGCCCACCTTCCGCAACCGCGGCAGTGTGACCAAGACGACGAGCAGCGAACAGGCCAGTCTCTTCGGCGTCAGGGTGGAGAACAGCGGCGCAGTCACCGTGGAGAACGGTCTGCTGTCCATCGGCAGCAGCTTCGCCCACAGTGGGACGTTGCATGTGCAGACGGGCGCGCAGGCTGAATTCATCAACGGCTCAGGCGTCTTCGCAGCCGGGTCGAGCGTTACAGGCGGCGGCTTCGTGCGCCTGCGCCCTGCGCCTGTGTGGGGCAGCCCGGTTGAGCTTACCATCAATGGCTTATACGCCGTCAGCGGTGAGACTGCCATCGAAGGCGGTCTGATCAATGTGAGCGGCGACGCGACCTTCACGCCGGCTCGCCTCCACCTGGTAGGCGGCGAGTTGCGCTCGGCCAGCGCCATCACTGTGACCGATGTGATGACCTGGAACGCCACCATGCTGTCCGGCGCAGGGCGCACCACGGTGCTCAATCACATCGTGATGGATAGCGCCAGCGCCCGCACGCTGAATGGGCAGACGCTGGTCAACGCCGGCCACGCCGTGTGGAGAGGTCAGATCGACGGGACGAATGGCGCGCGTTGGCATAACCTGCCCGGCGCAGTGACCGAGATGACCGGCGACGCCAACAACTTCTGGTGGGACAACAGCCCGCAGCCGGCGGTGCTCAACGAGGGAACGCTGATCAAGACCGCGCCGGCGACAACGGCCATCCTGCGCTCGGTGATAACCAACACAGGTGTGATCGAGGTGATGACCGGTACGCTGAGTCTGCGCAACGGCAGCGTCACCAGCGGCAGCATCGATGTGCAGCCTGGCGCAATTCTGGATCTGCTCGGCGGCAGCCACACCATCGCGGCGGGCGGCAGCCTGACCAACAACGGCTCTGTTACTCTCAGCATCGGCTCGCTTAGCGTAAACGTTGGCGGCAGCCTGACCAACAACGGTCTCATGACCTTCAGCGCCGGCTCGTTCACGCTCAACGGCGGCCACAGCGGCGCAGGTGAGCTGCGCATCAGCGGCGGCGCGCACACCTTCGACAGCGGCGCAGGCGTCGTCTTGTCCAAGCTCACGCTGAGCTTCGGGACGCTGCAAGGCGGCGACCCGATCACCGTCACCCACATGATGACCTGGACGGGTGGAACCATGACCGGCGTCGGACGCACAGCAGCGACGGGCAGTCTGAAGCTGGGCAACGGGACAATGACGCTCAACGGTCGTTCTCTCGCGCTCCATGGCGCAGGAACCTGGGTGGGCGGCGACATGCGGGCGCAAAACGGCGCGACCTTCCATGTTGCGTCTGGCTCGACCCTCAACGTGACTGGCGATACCTTCTTCGACCACTTCAACAGCGTAGGCGCCGCGCCGACCCTGCAAGTCGACGGCAGCCTGACCATGAACACGGTCAACCAACCTTTCGAGGTGGAAGGCAACTTCATCATCAACAACGCGGCGACGTTGGTGAGCGGCACAGCCTGGTTCTGGGGAACGACGACACATCGCGGCAGCCTGGATGTGCAGGCGGCAGCTGTGGTCGATCAGCGCGGCGCGTTCAACGCAGAGTCTGGCTCGACCATCACAGGCGCAGGAATCTTCCGCAACAACAGCGGCAGTATGACGTTGGCCGGCAGCTACACTGCTAGCGGTCTGACAGACATTGCCAGCGGCTCGCTGACCGCAGCGCCCGGCGCACTCTTCACACCCGCCAAGCTGCAATTGACCGGCAATGCGTCGCTCCAGGCCAACAGCAAGATCACCGTGACGCAGGTTTTCACCTGGGTGAGCGGCTCCTTGAGCGGCTCTGGCAGCACCACAGCGGCGAATCTGCGCATGACCACCTCGACCAAGAACCTGGTCGGCCACACGCTGACCGTCAGCGGCCAGGCCGTACACACGGGTGGCGTGCTACGGGGAACAAACGGCGCGGTGGTGCGCATTCCGCCAAGCGCGGTCTTCGACGTGCAGACCAACTTCAACATGGAATTCAACCCGGCCACAGGGACGCGACCCGCGCTGCAAGTGGAAGGCTCGCTCATCAAGAACGCCGGGACAGAGAACACCATCGACTGGACCGTAAACAACCTGGGCGAAGTGCGCGCGGCCAACGGCGTCATGACCCTGCGCGGCGGCGGCCTGGGCAGCAACCTCTTCATTGCCGACGCCAACGGCACGCTCAAGTTCGCCGCCGACTATGTCTTCGCCAACAGCGCCACAGTCCAGGGCGCCGGCGTCTTCATGTACACTGGCGGAACGGTGAGTGTGAATGGCGTCTATGCGCTGGACGGCGTGACCTGGATCGACAACGGTACGCTCACCTTCGAGCCGTCCAGCATCCTGCTCAAGCTGGGCGGAAGAGTGAACTTCGTGCGCGGTGCACTTAACCTGCGCAGCGGCGAGCCCGTGGTCGTGGCGAGCTTCGAGATGGGCAGCACCAACCCAGTGTTGACCGCCGACGACCCGATCACTGTGACCAACGCGATGACCTGGACAAGCGGCACCATCAAGGGTCTGGCGCGTATGGCCCTCCTCGGCTCGACGCTGATGCAAAGCACTGCGAACAAGTTCATCGAGGACTTCGACCTGGAGAACTTTGGCAACGCAATGTGGACAGGCGGTGGATTCTTCATCAATAAAACCGCCGTGTTCACCAACCATACCGGCGCGACCTTCGACATTCGCACGACCGCCGACGTCAGCTTCAATCTCGCTCCGGTCGGCTCCTTCGTCAACCACGGTGCAGTGCTGAAGACCACCGTAGGCGATGTGACCACGATTCCCACCCTCTTCGACAACAGTGGGTTGCTGGATATGGCCATGGGAACGGTGTCGCTCACCGGGGGCGGCGCGACCACCGGGCAGATCAACGTGCAGGCCGGCGCGACTCTGGAAGTGGCGAGCAAGCCCTACAATGTGGCGGCGGGCGGCGCAGTGCAGGGCGCGGGCAGCGTGCGCGCTCTCAATCCGCTCACCGTGGAGGGGACGTACAACATCGCCGGCGCGACCGAAAGCGGCAGCAGCGGCAAGATCACCCTTGCGCCTACGGCCACCCTCGTCTCGCTGGGCGGCTTTGTCAACCTGACCAACGGCGAGCTGGCCTTGAGCAGCGGCGAGCAAGTTTCGGTGTCCAGGCTGCAAATGACCAACGGCACGCTCAGCGGCAGCGACTCACTCACCGTCACCACTATCTTCACCTGGACGAGCGGCACGGTCAAGGGCAGCGGCCGGCTCTACAGCGGCGGTTCGGCGCTGCTGAACACATCCACCAAGACTGTGGACGGACGCACCTTCGAGAACGGCGGCAGTGCAGTGTGGAGCGGCGGCGACATTAGCCTGATCAACGGCGGCGTCTTGCGCAACCTCACTGGTGCCATCTTCGATGCACGCAGCGGCAACTCCTTCTCCCAGGCTGCCGGAACGATCATCAACGAGGGGACGTTGGTCAAGTCCGCCGGGACGACGGAGCAATCGTTCTTTGGCAATATCACCAACAGCGGAACGTTGCGCGTGCAGACCGGCGGCATCCACTTCCGCACCAGCTATGTCCAGACTGGCGGGATGACCTGGCTGGACGGCGGCTCGCTCCGCATGACCTCGCCAGCGGCCATCCAGATTCAGGGCGGCGTGCTGGCCGGGCGCGGGACGCTCAACAGTGACGTGGTCAACGCCGGCGTGCTGGATATCGAGCCGCTGGGTTCGGCGCTGACCATCAGCGGCAAGTACACCCAACAGGCTGGCGGCAGCATGCTCGTGGGCGTGCAGAGCCTGGACCCGACGACTGGCTTCGACCGGCTGGCGGTGAGTGGGCAGGCCACCCTCAACGGCGGACTGGTCATCACCCGGCCCACCGGCTTCGAGCCGAACCTGGGCGACAGCCTGACCTTCATGACCTTTGGCTCGCGCACGGGGACGTTTATAACAGTGGACGGGCGCACGATTGGCAACGGCAAACGTTTCGACGTGCTCTACAGCGCAACGAATGTCCAGCTCAGCGTTGTGTCCGATGTGCTGGGCGTCGGCGTGGAGACCCCAACCCAGCCACTGACGACCACGACGCCCAGCGAACCAACCGCAGTCGTGACGCCCGTGGTGAGCGCGCCCATCGTAGAGACGCCTGCGCTCACCGTCACTGTCCCGACCGAGACGACGCCGACCCAGCCCGCGGTGAATCCGCTGACGCCGGGGATGCCCGTCACAGGGGCGCAGCCAGAAGGCGCGTCGCCAGAAGCCGGAACGCCGACCCAGGTCTTCCTGCCGGTGATCCAGCGTGACAGCGTGTTGGTCCAGGGTCAGTCCGAAAATACACCCGCGCCGGTGGAAACGCCCGCTCTGCAAGAGGAGAGCGCGCCAGAGGCCGAAGAACAGAGCCAACGGCTCTATCTGCCGGCGATCTTCAACGGAGGAGAGATCGGCGTAATCGCGGAGTGAGCGCACGACGCTATCTGGCGTGTGTGCGCTCGCTGCGCCGAACTACATCCTCACACGAACGCCCTTGCATCGCGCAAGGGCGTTCGTGTGTTACAATACACCTGGATGTGTCACCATTGCCGGACATCCAGGCGATGATCTGGCGCCAGGCACGCTCAACAGCATCCTCAAACAAGCGCAACTCACCAAAGGGCAGATAGACAAAGGCGGATATAACCGAGAATGTTGCGTAGCGGCGTGGACTTGATCGAAATCAAGCGTATCCGTAAAGCGGTCGAGCGGTTTGGCGACCGCTTTTTGTCACGCGTCTATACGGCGAGTGAGCTGGCCGCCTGTCACGGACGGGCGGAGTCGCTGGCCGGGCGCTTCGCCGCCAAGGAGGCGGTGGCCAAGGCCCTGGGCACGGGCGTCTGGCGACATGGCATCGGCTGGAGCGACATCGAGGTGCTGCGTGGGGCAGAGGGCGAACCGCTTCTGGTGTTGCACGAAGCCGCCGCAGCCCGCGCTGCCGCGTTGGGACTGTCTGGCTGGAGCATCAGCATCAGCCACGACCGCAAAAAGGCCGTGGCCTTTGTCGTGGCGTTTTGATGGCCCACTTCACCCACGGCTGCGCTTCATGCACCCGCAATCTCGTCGATAAGCCCAAGTTACGCCGCCCCCTCAACGAGCCTCTCGACCAAACCAGCTATCTCATCGGCAGTGAAGTCCAGTGTGGCGTCACCCACAGTCAATTCGACCATGCGGGTTGATGGCGTCAATCCAGACGAAGTCCCCGCCCAAGTGAAAATCCCCTCGCTTTCAGCAATGTGTGCAGCGGCTCGCAGGAAGGCGGTTTCTTCCACCTTGATGTGCAAATGCATCATTGGCGTCTGTGGCGGGTCTGGCGCGATCTCGACGTTCGGCAGGTCTCGCAGTCGCGCGGCAATTTCTCGTGCGCGCTGAACGTACTGGGGCATCAGGGGAAGGCGTCTGCGGAGCGCCGCCAATCCGGACGCCGCATTGGGCCACAGCCCGAACGTCGCGATCCTTGGGAAGAATCATTCGGTCAATGGGTGCAATTAGGGTGGCTAGACCCCTTGAACCGGGTCTCTCCGACAGTCTATCATAAGTGCGGTTACAAACCGCATAAATGTCTGTGCACCAACCGTGTCATCCAATCTCGACCATCACTTCGCTCAGGTTGACGCTCTGGCCTGGGTGCACATTCACTTGCTGAACGACACCTCCTCGCGGCGCACGCACCTCATTCTCCATCTTCATGGCTTCTAGCACCAAGAGCCGTTGCCCAGCCTGCACAGTGGCGCCTGGCTCTACGAAGACGCGGGTGATCAGCCCGGGAATGGGGGCCTTCACCCGTCCATCGCCGCTGAGTGGACGGGTGGTCGGCTCGCCGCCGGCATGAATCTCCACTCGATGCATTCCGCCTGCCGAGATGAGCCAGTCCAGGTCTTGGGAGAACACCAATTCATAGGGGCGATGTTTCACTACCATCCACTCCAGATGACCGGGTTCTCTGGAATCCGGCACATAAACCGGAAGCTCCTGACCATCGATCAGTACCAGAAACTGGTTGCGCTCGGCCAGATTCGGCCGCACCTCCACATCATAGATTTTGTCATCCAGGCTGACCTTTAGTTTCTTCACTGTCGTCATCTCCTTTTATCCTGGAATTGTGCGGCTTGAGCGATGCCAGCCCGACTGCAGGTGGGGCGGGATCACCGGGCGGCTGTAATCATTGCGCAAGACAAAAGCCACCGCTGCTGCGGCCGCCAGATCGCGGCGCATGACATCATCAGCTGTGGATCTACCCACCTTATGCCGCCACATAAAGGCTGTGTCATAGACGCCAGCCACAAAATCGGGATCGTTGAGAATGTGAACATAGAGCGGCAGGTTGGTCTGCACGCCGACGATGCCGAAATCTTCCAACGCCCGCCGCAGCCGCCGCAGGCATTCGGAGCGCGTCTCGCCCCAGGCGGCAGCCTTGGCCAGCAGTGAGTCGTAGCGCACGGGGATCTGGCAGCCCACATAGCCATAGGTGTCCACCCGCACGTGCATCCCACCAGGCAGCCGGAAACGCTCCAACTGGCCGGGGCTGGGCAGAAAGCCGCGCCACGGGTCTTCGGCGTTGATGCGGCATTGCATGGCGTGACCAGAGATGCGAATGTCCTCCTGGCGAAAGCGCAACGTTTCTCCCGCGGCGATGCGAATCTGTTCGCCTACCAGATCAATCCCGGTCAGCATTTCAGTCACCGGGTGCTCGATGGTGATGCGCGCTTTGATCTCTGTGAAATAGTAGTCGCCTTCGTTGTCCACCAGGAACTCGACGGAGCCAAGATTTTGGTAATTGAAGAGCCGGGCAATCTCGACTGCCGCGTTGCAGATGCGACGACGCTGTTCATCCGTCAGGCAGGGCGCGGGCGCTTCCTCCACCAGCTTTTGGTTGTGGCGGGTGAGCGAACCTTCGCGTTCGCCCAGGTGGATGATGCTGCCCGCAAAGTCTCCCAGAATTTGCACGGAGATGTGATGCGACGGCGCAATCACCTGTTCCAGATAGACGCTCTCGTCGCCATAGATCATGCGCGCCTCTCGCCGCGCTGCATCCACTTTGCGCGCCAGCTCATCAGGCGAATTGATGACCCGCTCGCCACGCCCGCGACCGCCGCGACATGACTTCACCACCAGAGGATAGCCCATGTCGGCGGCCGCAGCTTGCATCAACGCAAAGTCTTGCGCGCCAAAGGATGTTTCCGAGTGGAGTGGCGTGTCGAAGCCGGCGCGGTTGGCCGCCTCCAACGTGTCGATCTTGTTGCGCAATCTGGCGATCACCTGGGGCGGCGGGCCGATGAAGGCGACGCCAGCGTCGGCGCACATCTGGGCGAAGTCGGCTTCTTCGGCCAGGAAGCCATAGCCAGGATGGATGGCGTCCGCGCCCGTTTGTCTGGCCAGCGCCAGCACCTCGTCCTTGTCGCCGTAGCGCAACTCCGAAGTGACGGGCATACACTCGTCGGCCAGGCGCACATGGAGCGAGTCCCGGTCGCTGCTGCCATAGAGCGCCACTGTCTGGATGCCCATATCGCGACAGGTGCGGATGATGCGCACTGCGATTTCGCCTCGGTTGGCGATCAGGATTTTCTTGAACATGAAGCGCCTCCTCCTTTCTACATGGGCGAGATGCCGTGTTTTTTGGGCAGGTGACGTTCGCGCTTGCTCATCGTCACTTCCAGCGCCTGGATGAGCACGCGCCGCGTGTCGCGCGGCTCGATGACGTCATCGATGAGTCCGCGCGCCGCAGCGACGTACGGATTGTTGAACTTCTCCTCGTAATCAGCCACCAGCTCCTTGCGTTTGGCCTCCGAGTCAGGCGCTTCTTGCACTTGCTTGCGGAAGAGGATGTTGACCGCGCCTTCCGCGCCCATAACCGCGATCTCGGCGTTGGGCCAGGCATAGAGCAGATCGCCGCGCAACCCCTTGCTGCTCATGACGCAGTAGGCGCCGCCATAGCTTTTGCGCAGGATGACCATAAGCTTGGGCACCACGGCCTCTGAATAGGCGTAGATCATACGCGCGCCGTTGCGGATGATGCCGCCATACTCCTGGTGCGTGCCAGGGAGAAAACCGGGTACATCCTGGAGCGTGACGATGGGCACGTTGTACGTGTCGCAGATGCGGATGAAGTGCGCGGCCTTGATGGACGCCTTGATGTCGATGCAGCCGGCCAGCACCATGGGTTGGTTGGCGACGATGCCGATGACATGACCGTTGAGACGGGCGAAACCGACGACCATGTTCTCGGCCCACAACTCGTGCACCTCGAAGAAGCGTCCGTTGTCCACGACGCTGGCAATCACTTTGCGCACGTCATAGGGCTTGTGGGGATCGACCGGCACCAGTTCTTCCAGTTCGGGGCAGCGACGTTCCGGGTCGTCCAGAGGAGGAATGTAGGGCGGGTCGTCCTGGTTGTTGGAGGGCAGGTAGGAGAGCAGCTCCCGCACTTTTGACAGGCACTCGGCGTCATCCTTGGCCAGGAAGTGACTCACGCCGCTTTCCTTGCTGTGCACCATGCCGCCGCCCAATTCCTCCAGGCTGACATTTTCCTGCATCACCGCGCGCACCACTTCCGGCCCGGTGATGAACATGTAGGAGTTCTCGGTCATGAAGACGAAATCGGTGAGCGCGGGCGAGTAGACCGCGCCGCCGGCGCAGGGTCCCAGGATGACAGAGAACTGGGGAATGACGCCCGAAGCCTCGCAGTTGGCGTCGAAGATCTTGGCGTAACCACCCAGGCTATCCACCCCCTCCTGGATGCGCGCTCCGCCGGAATCGTTGAGTGCAATGAAGGGGCAGCCATACTTGAGCGCCATGTGCATGGCCTTGACGATCTTGTTGGCGTGCATCTCGCCCAAAGAGCCGCCCATGACCGCCGCATTTTGCGACGCCACAAAGACCCGGCGTCCGTGAATCTGCCCAAAACCGGTGACGACGCCGTCGCCGTAGCGCGACCCGCGACCGTCCATATACTTGTCGTAGCGCGGCGTCACTAACGTGTCGATCTCGTTGAAAGTGCCTGGGTCGAAAAGCAGGTCGATGCGCTCACGCGCAGTCAACCGTCCTTTCTTGTGCTGCGCCTCTGCCTCTTTTTCGTTGCCTGCGGCAATCGCCTTGCGTTCACGCAGTTTTTTTATATAAGCCTCCAAGGCAAATCCCTCCGTTTCATTTGATCAGGACTTACGCAATCTTTCCTGGGAGCGCGGGTGTCTCACCCGCCGTTAGCAAGAACAATCCGTAACTTGCGCAAATCCAGTTGATAAACCTTTTCTTTGCTACGACGTTCCGGCGTCGCAACGTAGTTTCAACACTTCGATGTTGCCGGACGCAAAGCGTCCCGGCTGCGTGACCAAGCCAGAGCGTGGTCACAAGAACTCAACCGATGACCTTGTCGCCAGCGTCAACACGAAACGCCCCTCAACCATCCGCCACCAACCGCTCCATGACGAGGGCTGCCCCGCCTGGTTGATCGTTCGTTCGTCCACGCGAATCGGGAAGGGCGTCCACTCTTGCGGCGGCGGGTCGCTCAGGTCGATCAGACACTCCACCAGCCGCGTATCCACCCGCAGCCCCTCGCGCAGGGCTTTGAGCACGGCTTCTTTGGCGCTCCAAATGGCGGTGGCCAGCAGGTCTCTTTGTTCCGCTGGAGCGGTTACTATCGCAGATTGCTCAGCGGGCGTGAAAAAATCCACCACAAACGTCGCCGTCCGGCCTTCGACCAACTCGATGTCTGCGCCGACCGCGCAATGGGTTCGGCGTGAATGTTGGGTTGCATCTTGGCCGGCGTCTGGCGTTTGGTTTGCAGTTCGTGATTGGTCGTGCGTAGCTCCTGGATCGTCGTGAGCATCGTTTGTCCTCGCAATCGCGCAAAAGGCCACGCCGTGGCTGTGGCTGATGGAAAGGGAAAAAGGGAGTCGTTGTCCTTCTGTTTGTAGAGAGACATAGGGAGCGCCGCTGGCGTCAGCGGCAACGAGCAGCCTGTCCAGCGGCCATTCATCGTTGCCGTCTTCACGGAAATCTCCGCGTAAAACAGTCTGCGTCAATCTCTTGGCCGTCCAGCGCCCCAACAACCATTCCTGGCGACGCTTCTCCACACGAAAGCCGGCCAGCCGTCGCCGTTCGTCATCGCTCAGCCAGGCGGGCGTCGCGTCCTGGCGCAGAATTTCCGGGCAGTCGTCGAAGGATTGAATGAGCCAATGGATCATATCGGGCATATGGGCAAGCCATCTACTGAGAATTTCATGATAGTACAGTTTCCATGTATTGCGAAACCTTGACCGCAGTCGATACGTGAATGTTGCCGATGCCAGGGCCGAAATCAGACGAGTCAGTGCGCATGAGTCGTCGGACGGGAGAGAGCCGTTTGGCATAGGCCAGTGGAAAGGGCAGCATACGCATGGCCCAGGTGTCGACTGTATCCTTCCAATTTGTGTCCAGGCGGATCTCTGCTTCGAGGAGACCGGCAGTGATTTGCCAGGGCACGCCATATTTCGTCGAGGAGCGTTTGACCAGGCTGAGCTGATAGCTGGTCATGCCAGCTCTGTACGTTGCGTCGCCGCCCTCGCCCGAATCCCGCATGGGGAGATGCCCACTCGGATCAACCAGCCCGGTCGGCGAATTCAGCACATACGAGTATCGATTGAATGCTTGTGGATTCGCCGGCCCCGGCACGATCGTGTCCGCACTCAGGAACCTCCCCAACTGCGCATCATACCAGCGCGCCCCGTAGTAACTCAGCCCCTCCCCACCAGGCAGACTCGCCTCATGATACTGGCCGGTGAATCGCTTCGTCGTCAACTCGCTGAACGTCGTCCCGCCCCGGTTGCCGCCAAACGGGAAGAAGTAGTTGCGGCTGTTGACCACACCACCCTGCGTCAACAGGGTACTGCTGCTCTTGAGGTGATCCTGCAAAAGATAAAACACGCCGTTGTCGCTGGCATACCCCGTGCGGCGCAGGGCGTTGCCCTCGTAGTAGAGCGTGGTTGCGCCATTTTGCCACTCGTACACTCCGGCTACATAGACGGTGGTGACGCCATTGACCGTGCCCTTGACCCGCTGACCATCGGCGTCGTAGATGAAGCTGGCGCTCACGCCGCTGCCGCTGATGCTCGTCAGGCGGTTTTCGTAGTCGTAGCTGAAGGTGTGCGTCACCCCGCCAACCGCCCGGCTGGTCTGGTTGCCATTGGCGTCGTAACCATAGCTGTTGCCAAAGGCAGCGGTCACGGCGTGTTTGTGCGCAGGATCGCCATAGGTGTAGGCGGCGCGTGGGATGTCGCACCTATGGCCCAATCTGTGCGGAGTGGCGATCATGTCTCCGTTCTATCTTTGTCTGTCAGATTGTGCAACACGAACATGAGCCCGAACAACAGAAGCTCAACGGTCACTCCCATTGCGAATCGAGCTAACAAGGTCGACAATCGAAATAGAGTAGTCTCCATAGAAAAGTCAAGAATGTAGACGATGTAGGCGCCAAGAAATTCACCTGCTGCCATGCTGACCGCCGCTAAACAAAACGTCCATAGCGGGCGAATAGCGTTCATTGAGCGCGCAACAAGGATGCCTACTGATCCACCGAGAACAATTGGTACCAGTGCGATATAGGTGAGCCAAGTTACAACAAAATCGCCAAATGTGAATCCAAATGCCAGACACATCAGGATGCCAAAACTTGCAGACATCGCTCCAGTGATACCTGCTATCAGATGCTGTACATTTCTCGTAGTTTTCACGGCGCTGTTTCCCCTACCTAACACGGACGGCCAGGAAAACATGCCGGATCAGGGGTTCTGCTAATTAATGGGTTTCCGTTAGTTAACCCACCAAGGAGTCTTGTGACCATTCGTGGAAAGCCTATGTTTGGCTCAATGGCAAACAGATCGTGTGGATTGGCGCGCACAGCTGGGTCGCGGAAGATGGTACTGACGTTGCCCTTGCCATCGTGATAGTAGGCTTCAGCCCACGGGAAGCCATCTCTGACGAAGCTATAGGTGAACCTCCCCTTGCTCACCTGGCGCAAGGTCATCTCGCCGTTGATGTGAGGTGCAGCGCCTGACCAGTCGAGAGGGCCAGAGATGACCAGATCATAGCGCACTTGGATTGCGCCATTCGCTGCTCGCTTGACTTCCCACGTGTTTTTGTCACTGGGCTTGAACCACTGAACTGTCGTTCCACTGGGCGCTCGAATGGGCGACATCGGCACTGAATCAGCCGGAAACGGAGCGGAGCGCCACGCCGGGAGATGATAGCCGGAATCATTCATGTGAGTTCTGATTTCTCCGGTGTCGAGGCTAATCCATGCATAGCCCCGCGAGGCAGAGGGGGCGCTATTTCTGCTGAAGTCTCGTCCATCGCCATGCACCGTGATGCCAGGAGCAGCGGATATGGAAGGCGGCTTGATGAACAACGCAATACAGATCGTCGCGCCCATCTCTTGGGGCGGCGTCGGGCAGTGGCCGCTGTGATCGATAAGTTTGGCCGGGTTGTTGCGGACGTAAGTGTAGCGGTTCCAATCTTGAGGATTCGCTGTGTCAGGCACAATGCTATCCGGCGTCAGGAATCTTGCCAACTTCGCATCGTACCACCTGGCCCCGTAGTAACTCAGCCCCTCGCCACCCGGCAGACTCGCCTCGTGATACTGCCCGGTGAACCGCTTGGTAGTCAACGAACTGAAGGCTGCACCACCCCGATTCCCACCGAAGGGATAGAAGTAGTTGCGGTTGACAATCGTCCCACTCTGGGTCACGAAGGCGCTGCTGGACTTGAGGTGGTCTTGCAGCAGATAGAACACGCCGTTGTCGCTGGCGTAGCCGCTGCGGCGCATCGCGTTGCCTTCGTAGTAGAGCGTGGTTGCGCCATTCTGCCATTCGTACACTCCGGCGATGTAGACCGTCGTCACGCCGTTGACCGTGCCCTTCACCCGCTGACCGTCGGCGTCGTAGAGGAATGTGGCGCTCACGCCAGCGCCGGCGATGCTCGTCAGACGGTTTTCGTAGTCGTAGGCGAAGATGTAAGTGACCCCGCCAATCGTCCGGCTGGTCTGATTGCCATTGGCATCATAGGCGTAACTATTGCCAAAGGCGGCGGTGACGGCGTGTTTGTGCGCCGGGTCGCCGTAGGTGTAGGCGTTACCGGCAAAACTTGTGATGTTGCCAACGGCGTCATAGCTGTAGCTGTGATTGTACTGCCCCACGCCCGTCGCATCCGTGGAAGCCGAAGTGAGTCGGTTGAGCCAGTCGTAGCCGAAACTCTGCGTCTGGTTGCTGTTCGTGCATTCATGCAAGTTGCCAAGAACCACCTTTCCATCTCTTGATCGTCTGTTTGGCGTCAAATCCTAAAAGACCTGGGTAAGTCGCAAGATTCTGTAATACCTGGACACAAAGATCAGGCGCATATCCAAGTGAGAACGTGGCTGCCATTAACCTAACAGATGCATCCGTATCAGATACCAAAGTTAATAAGGCTTGTCTCCCTGGATCTCCTAACGCAACTAAAGCTTTATGCATTTCTGAGAGGCACCTTGCGTTTCGATTAACTTCCTTCCAGTTTCCGCTAACCGTAGCAGTGTGATGCTCACGCGAACAAAGGGCAAACTGGTTGATCAATTGCTGGAGTTCTGCCTCATCGACCATAGGTTATCTCCCAAATCGCTCGATGAGATAATGCTCTCCGCTCAATTGAATAATAATATCGGTGCCAAACCTCCACTGTTCTTCAAATGTTTGGGAACTCAGCCACTGACGAACAGTCAACTCCGCTGAACCTGTAACACCAGGTCTTATTGAAGAGTAGTAGCTGGATATTTGTGCGTGTAGTGAACCCGGTCCACCAGGGAGGCGTATTATGTTATTGGTGTTATGAATAGCCTGCCCACCAAACCTAATCACATTTTGTGGGGTTTGTTCGACGATATGATGCCAATCATATCCTTGTCCAGCGGCTCCTTCGTAATACTTGAAGGAATTGAACGAACGGTATCCACGACCAATACCATCTCTGATTGACTGAATACCTTGATCAACGGCGCGCTGAAGTGTTGATACTTCGTTGCCACAATCGCCATCACCACAAGCGATCCCGGTAACCCGGCTCAACCATACTAAAACTTTCGGCAGCACTGCTGATCCCAATCGCCACCCACCAACCACAGATGCAGCTATCGTTGCCGGGTCTTTCCAACCGGTCTGCGCTCTGGCATTGCCACAGCAATCAG
Organism: uncultured Caldilineaceae bacterium; assembly: GCA_964560495.1. Taxonomy (GTDB): domain Bacteria; phylum Chloroflexota; class Anaerolineae; order Caldilineales; family Caldilineaceae; genus UBA5069. The sequence continues at coordinate 10,688 of CAZLMM010000006.1, read as the reverse complement.
CATACAGACCGGATGTAATTCCATGCGAACGCAAATAGGCGCGTACTTCACCAGGGAGATCACCCCATGAAACACCTTGTTGGTAATACTGCGCCTGTAGTCGATAAAGCGGGCCACTTGCAAGTCTTGTGTTCTTGGGCGAAGGCGGAAGGCAATTACTCCATGAGCCGCCTGGGCACGGCTCGTGGCCTGATGGATCACTCCAAGTCAGTGGATTGTTCCTTACGTAACTGAAGCGATTGAGGTCTTGAGGATTGCTGGGATTGGGCACGATGCTATCTGGTGTCAAGAACCTCCCCAACTTCGCATCGTACCACCTCGCTCCGTAGTAACTCAGCCCCTCGCCGCCGGGCAGCGCAGACTCGTGGTACTGCCCGGTGAATCGCTTGGCAGTCAACGAACTGAAGGCTGCACCACCCCGATTCCCACCGAAGGGATAGAAGTAGTTGCGGTTGACAATCGTCCCACTCTGGGTCACGAAGGCGCTGCTGGACTTGAGGTGGTCTTGCAGCAGATAGAACACGCCGTTGTCGCTGGCGTAGCCGCTGCGGCGCATCGCGTTGCCTTCGTAGTAGAGCGTGGTTGCGCCATTCTGCCATTCGTACACTCCGGCGATGTAGACCGTCGTCACGCCGTTGACCGTGCCCTTCACCCGCTGACCGTCGGCGTCGTAGAGGAATGTGGCGCTCACGCCAGCGCCGGCGATGCTCGTCAGACGGTTTTCGTAGTCGTAGGCGAAGATGTAAGTGACCCCGCCAATCGTCCGGCTGGTCTGATTGCCATTGGCGTCGTAGCCATAGCTGTTGCCAAAGGCGGCGGTGACGGCGTGTTTGTGTGCAGGATCGCCGTAGGTGTAGGCAGCGCCGGCGAAGTTGGTGATGTTGCCAATGGCGTCATACGTGTAGCTGTGGTCGTATTGGCCGACGCCCGCAGCGTTGGTCGAGGCGCTGGTCAACCGGTTGAGCCAGTCGTAGCCAAAACTCTGCGCCTGGCCGGCGTTCGTCCCGTCCGTCAACGTGGTGATGTTGCCGGCGTTGTCATAGCCGTAGCTCAGCTTTTGCAGATTCTCGAAGGGGGCGGCTGTCCCGGCCCGCATGACGCTCAGGCGCAGCGTGTTGGTTTCGTAACTCCACTGGCGGGTCAGACCGTTCGAGCCAGCCTGCCCTGAGCCTGCCGAAGGGTTCTCGTTGACCAGTTGCGTGATCTGCCCCTGGGCATTGTAACTGGCGCTGCTCACATACTGGATGCCGCCCAAGCCTGACACACTGACCAACTGTCCCACTGCGTTGTACTGGTAGCTGACCACTTCACCACTCTGCCCGGCGTTGCCGCCCGGATAGGTCAGGCTGGTCTTACGGTCGGCCTCGTCGAAGCTGGCGTCCATGCGGAACGTCCCGCCGCCCGCACCGGGTGCAACCCACTGCTGCTGCGTCGGACGGTTGCGGGCGTCGTAGGCCAGGTTCTGCACCTCCACCACACCCTCGGCTGTGTAGCTGCGGCTTTTGCTCAACAAGCCCTTCTGACCCACCGCGTCGTAGAGGAAATCGGCAATCAGCGCGCCGCTGGTCGGGTCGTCCTGGCGCTTGGTTGTGAGCCGGTTCAGGTCGTCATAGCTCATGTACAGCCACAGCCCACGCGCATCGCGTTGACCGGTCAGATTGCCGTTGGCGTCGTACTGATAGAGCCAACTGCCCATGTCCGGGTCGCTCATCGCCGTCTTGCGTCCCAACAGGTCGTAGCTCATGTTGGTGAAATTGCCAACGGCATCAGTCACGCCGGTCAAGCCGCCTCGTAGATCGTAGGTGTAATTGGTCGCCTGAGCGGTACTGCCCACGTTGTATTCGGTGACCTTCGTCAACTGGCCGAAGGCGTTCTGCTCGAAGTCCGTGCGCCGGCCATTGGCGTCGGTGGTCTGGCGCTGCCAGCCGTCGTAAAGCGCACTGCTCGACCACAACACGCTGCTCTGCGATTTGCTCTCGCTCAGCGTCTGGTTGCCCAGTTCGTCGTAGCCAAAGCGCCGATAGTTGGCGACCGTGCTCCACAGCGGCGCCACATAGCCAGAGCCGGCCGCTCCGCTCAGGTCGTAGGGGCTGCTCTGGTGGAGGAGCTGCCCCAGGGCGTTGTACTGCTGGCTGCTGACGATGCGCTGACCGCCTGTGGCCGAAGGCGTCTGGCTCTGGATGCCTCGGCCAAAGCCATCCACATACTGCCAGTTTTCCAGATAGGCGCCGCTGGCCTTGACCCGCAGCGTGCGGCTCTGCACCCAGGCCGGGCGCGCCGCTGCGTCGTAGACAAACTCCAGGCTGGCCGGCTCGCTGGCCTTGTTCTCGCTGGGCAGCCAGACCTTGCGCAGCCGGCCATAGCCGTCATATTCCAGTTCGGTCAGCTTGCCATTGGCGTCTGTGAGCTGGGTCGGGACGCCCCAAGCCGGGTCGCTGACTGTGCTCACCACGTGCCCCAGCGCGTTGGTCACGCTGGTTGCATAGCCGTAGAAGGGGTGATAGGTGGTGCTGGTGGTTTTGCCTCGGGCGTCGGTCATGCTCGTCGGGCGACCGAATGTGTCGTAAGCAGTGCTCGTTTCGGCGTATTGGCTGCTGGGAGCCACCTGCCAGTAGCTGCGCAGGTTGGTCAGGTTACCCTTCACCGGCGCAACGCCAAAGCCCAGGCTGTCATAGGCGAACTGGCCGTAGGCTTGCTCGGCGCCGGCCAACCCGCTGCCCACGCCGGCCCACAGCTTCTCCCACTGCGGGCGGTCGACGATCCAGACCGTGGTGTTGGTCAGATAGCTGCGCTCGATGTTGCGGTCGTCGGCGGTTGTGGCGGTGTCGCCGTGCAGAATCTGGCGCGTCACGTTGCCGTAACTGTCGTAGACGAACTCGCTGCGGCTGGTCTTGTTCGCCGTCGCGTAGAGCGTGCTCTCGTTCTTCTGCGTCCCCAGCCAGTGGGCGCCGCTCGCACCGCTGCCGGCCGTCAGCGTCCAGGTGAACCAATTCACGCTGCGGCTCTTGGCGCCCCCCGTCGCTGTCAGCCGGCGGCTTTCCACCTCCTGCCCGGCCAGCCAGTTCTCGTCCGGGCGCGTGCCGCCGTCGCTCAGCGTGATGCTGGCGCTGAAGCTGCCGCCGGCTGTGCCCAGCCGGTCGCCGTTCATGCCCCGGTGGAAGCGATGCTCTGTCTTGGCGCCAGCCTGCCCTGAGCCTGCCGAAGGGTCGGTCACGGTGACGATCTCGCTGCCGCGAAAGTCGTTCCAGTGGCGTGTGGGGCAGAGCGTGCAACTGTTGATGTCGGGCAGCGCCGGGTCGTCGCTGTAGTGCCAGGTCGGCGCGCTGTAGCTGAAGCTCAGCGTCTGCGTTTCGTTGCCCGAGAAGCTGTCGCTGCTGCTCTGCTGCGTCACCTTCCACTTGTTCCACAGCGTCCAGCCGCTGGAACTGCCGTTGGTGAACCAGGCTGGGAAGCAGTCGTGGGGGTAGCGGATGTAACTGCCGCCGCCCGGACAGGGGTGCGACTGGCCGTAGCTCACGCTCACCACCCCGCCCAACTGGGTTGTCAGTTGGCTCAGCCGCGGCATGGTCAGCGCCGACACGCCGGCTGCATTGTGATCCCAGCGGTTGGCCAGCATGGTGTAGCCAAAGCTCGTGGCCGGCAACCCGCCGCTGCCGTCGCCCGGCCGTTGGGTGATGCTGCTCAGCCACAGCTTCTTCTCGCTGGCGTCGCCCTGGCCGTCGTTGGGCGGCGCCGGGAAGTTGTAGGCCAGGTCGCTGCGGCTCACGTTGCGCCAGGCGCTCGTGTTCTGGTCGAACACCTGCGTCGTGACCGTCGCCAGCCGTTTGCGACTCCAGAAGGTCGGCGCATTCTGGCTGCAACTGCCCGTCGCCCCGCACGTCAGGTCGCCCGGCGTGTCGGGATAGTTCGTCGGCCACACGCACGCGCCCTCGCAGCGTTCCTCTGTGCTGAAGATCACCTGCGTCGGCGGCGTGCTGTTCATCCCCACCCGCCGGCCATATTCGATCCGGCTCAGGTTGCCGGCCCGCACATACTCTTTGCGGAAGAGCGTGCGCGTGTCGTTGCGCGCAGCGTAGAAGTTGCTCTCCACTTCATAGAAGTAGCTGACAACGTTGCCGTTGGCGTCTTCGATGCGATCCAGATTCCAGCGCCAGGCCTTGTTGCACAGGTCGTAGGAGAAACTGCCGCAGACCGCCGCATTGGTGTTGTAGACCGTCGCATAGAAGACCGAATTCTGGTCGAAACCGCCCTCGCTGACCGGCGTGAACTCGCCGCCAAAGCGATATTTCGTCCCGTCCGGCGTGGTGACGAGCCAGTATTCCTCCTGGGCGTCGGGATGCCCGCTTGCGCCGTCGCTGAACTTTTCCACCCTCCACTGCGGATCGTTTTGCAGGCGATAGAGATTGCCGCTCACCTGCACCAGCCGCGAGGCCACGCCGTTCAGCACAATCGAGTAGGCGTCGCCGGTCGAGGCGACGCCGCCCACCAGACAGAGGTCGCCCGGCGCCTGGCTGACGCCGCATGTCTTCAGGTGGCGGGTGATGTATCCGCTCTCCAGGCTCCAGCCCAGGCCGACCCAGCCGGGCTGGTTGTTCTTGTTGGTGGTCATGCCATCCACGCCGCCGCTGTCATAGCTCAGCGCCACGCCCGGCGCCAATCCACCGGCGGCTGGCGGCAGGGCGATGGGATAGCCGGTCTGGAATGCGCCGGTCGCCAGGCTCACCTGATAGTCGCTGACGTTGGTCAGCGGCGTGGCCTTGTAGCTGCCCTGCTGGCTGCTGGCCGCCGCGGCCAACACGTAGAGTTCCTCCTCGACCGTTGGCGGCTCATCGCCGCTGGCAATCAGCGGCAGGTAGCTGCGCTGGGTCAGCGTCGAGTCCACCAGTGGCGCCGCCATGCCGTCCTCCGGCGCCACCGGCTGCGGCGACCAACCCGCTGCCTCGACGCTGGCGCTCAAGTCCACGGTCAGCCGCTGCGCTTGCGGGTCGTTCACGCCGGCAAGCGCCTGCCAATTCTGGCAGGGTTCTGCGTTCTCCACGGCGCACGGCGTCACCCGGTAAAGCGTCAGCCGTTCGGCGAAGCTGCCGCCATAGGCGTCGGCAACGCCGGCGTAGTCGATGGCGATGTGTAGGTCAGGCGCTCCACTTGCTGACGCTTGCACCTCCGCGGGCAGGCGAAAAGCCATTCCCACCAGCGAGAGGCTGCGGGCTTGCTCCGCCGGCAACAGCGTCACGGCCCCGGCGCTGGCGAGCGCCGCCAGCGCCGGGGCTGCTGGCGTCACCCACACCTGCACCACGCCATCGCCAGGCGCAACCCCTGGCTCGCTCTGCACAACCACGGTCTCTCTCATCGTCAGGGTGGAATGACCGTAGACATCAGGCGGTGGGGCGAGGCGGGACGGATCGGCCAAACGTGCGGACGCGGTGGATGCGATCGTGCCCGTCCTTGGGGCAGCCAACAGCGACGCCGGCATGGCCCCACTCACGAGTTGCAGCAGCACCGCCAGCAGCACAACTGCGCTCAGCGTGCGGCGTTGGCAGAAATGAGAATTCATGGGGACGATCCTGTTCGGGAACAGAAATACGAAGAACACTATATGTCTGAATCTTCCAACTCGTAGCTTGCCCGCAGTTCTGCTAGCGAAATAGTTGGTGCATCGGCTTCCAGCGCCTTTGCCTGGCGCAGCGTTTTGATGTCTTCTAGTTCTTGGAGTTGTTCCTCAATTTCGAGATACTCCGCATAGGACAAGACTACGAACGCCTTGCGCCCTTCGAATTCTAGAATATTGGGGTGAAAGTTAATCATGCTTTGACTCCTTACTAACGATATGAGTCACGCCGATGTCGAACAGCATAGATGACGATTCGATCTCCATCTTCGATCTCGAATAGAACCCGATAGCTGCCCACGCGTAGCCGGTATTCTGGAGCGAAGTTTGTCTGCCGTTTGATATCACCGGCTAGATTATCCTGGAGTTTCAGCAGTGCATCAAGCACTCGTGTACTTTCAGTCTTCGATAAGCGGTGCAGGTCTTTCTGGGTTCGTGGCTTGAAGTCGACCTTGTATGCATGTGCCTTACCTCGCAGCGTCTGCTCTGGCTCAGCCGGCTCGACAGCAAAATGTAGGGCGAACACCATTGGTGACAACTGATTTTCTTTCTATCTGACCACACCTGGCTAGAGACACAGTAAATCCAGCCCAGAGAACTTTCGGAAATCTCCATCAAACGTGACGATGCGATGATTGCCCGCCATCGCAAAGGCCGCCAGATACGCATCCGTCCACAGCTTTGGGCGAATGCTCAACTCGCGGCTGAATTGGCCGAGTTGTTCATCCAGACCCACCGGTTCGCCCAGAAAGCTGACCTCCGGCAGCTGCAACCATTCCTGCAGCAGCGCCCACGCTTCGCTGCTCGTCAGCACCCCGTGCTGCATGATGTGGGCATTCGTCACGTGACGAAGAAATGCCAGCGCGGTGATGCGGCAAAACGCAACGCTGCTGGCGGATTCTTCCTGCCAGTAACGCAACGCACGTTCATGATGCACATGATCTGCCGCCACCAAAGGAACCCACACGTTCGTGTCCAGTAGATCACTCATATTTTTCAAGATCTTCCTGGATTTCGAGATCAGCTAATTCGCTGGCGCTTAAGGCAAGGATCGGCTTACCAATTGCCGCTTTTGCGATCATTGGCGGCGCGCTGCGCGTTCTCGTCTGCGCGCTGCGCAGCTCCAGGTCTTGCCGCAATCCATGCACCACATAATTGGTGATCAACTCTTTGAGCGTCAATCCTTCCAGTGCGGCGCGTGCTTTGACCTGGCGTAGTAACGGATCGGGTAAATCAATCGTGGTTCGCATAAAAACATTAAAGCATACTGATGCTTTTGTGTCAACGACGAGTCATGCGTCACAAGTGGCTCGTGACGCATGACTCGCCATTCCGTCACATCTACGCCGGCCGCGCCACCGTCAGATAGCCGTCCAGCTTCACGTATACATTCCCTGCCTCGTCCACCACAGTGGCGTCGAAGCTCTCGCCGTCGTTGGCCGTGGCGCAGACGCAGTAAAGCCGGCGGCCTTCTGCCTCCTCCGGCTGGCGATAGGCCGTCACTTTGTCGAAGCCGAGGGGCAAGCCCATGGCGCCTTTGACCTGCTCCGTCCACAGCGCCGCGCTCTGGAAGCAGAGTTCGATCAGCCGCGGGGCCATGATCGATTCAGCGTTGGCCGGGGCCGTGTTGGCTGGCAGGTCGTGCGCCATCAACGCCAGGCATTCATTGCCGCTCGCCCCCGCCCGCTCGATGACCTGGTAGGCTGGCCCATGGAAGAAGCTCTTGTAGATTTGCTCCGCGGTGATCGGCAAGCTGTCGGCGGACGGCGGCGTGAAGGCCATGGTCGGCTGTTCGGCCGGCGCCGTGGTCAGCCGCACCGTGGCGATGAAGTGCTCCTTCACCTGCACGGGCAAGCCTTCCTTGACCGGCTTGGTCACCGAACGCAGGGTCGCCCTTGCCAGCAGGTCGCCGTTCGCTGCCGGTTTGACCACAGCGTTCAGATAGAGCGTGCGCGGTTCCATACGGAAGAACTTGAACGCGCCCATCATCTGCTCGTTCTCGACCGCAGCAACCCGATATCCTGGCGCGGTCACGCTCGCCAGCTCGGCCAGCGCTTCTGTCGCCATGACGCCCGGCAGCCAGGGCGTGCCTGCGTCCGGCGCATGGTCGAAGAGGAAGGGCTGCGTCAGCGGGTCCAGCGTCGTTTCAACTTCGATGCCGCCATAGAGCTTGAATGCCTTGACGCGACCCACCATGAGCAGCGGGTTCTTGCGTGCGGCCAGTTGGGCATTGGCTTTCTCCACATCCAGGCCGCCAGTGGCGTCGCGTTCCTCCAGCCAGGCGCCCAGGCGACCGGCCACCACCAGCTCGCCGCGGGTGGCGCCGTAGGTCAATTCACGGCGGATGGTGGGCACGCCCGCTTCCGGCGGAAGCATATCCACGCCCAGGGCTTCCATGATCTGCGGGACGGAGCCGCGCGCCGCCATGCCGATCTGCCCCCAGGCCGTCCAGTCGATGGCGATGCCGCGGGTGGCGGGTCGCCACTGTCTCATGCTGCTGGAGATCTTGCAGAGCAGGTCGTTGGCCGAGGAGTAGTCGCTCTGACCGTTATTGCCAAAGCGCCCGGCCACCGAGCTGAAGCTCACCGTGGCGCCGATGGGCATGCCTTTGGCCGCTTTGAGCAGGCTGAAGAAGCCATCTGCCTTGATGTCGAAGACCAGGGCGAACTGGTGCGGCTCTTTGTTGGGCAGCGTGCGGTCGATGAGCAGACCGCCAGCATGGAGCAGCACGTCGATCTTGCCGTGGCGCTGGCGGATGTCGTCGACGACCGCGGTCACCTTCTCGCCGTCGCGCAGGTCCAGGCTGTAGTAGTAGGCTGTGCCGCCCGCCGCTTCCACGGCTTCGATGGCGCGCAAGGCCGCTTCGCTGCGTTCGATGCCCATGATCTTATCGTCGATTTGCTTGGGCGTCGGCTTCTCACCCGCATCTCTGGCCTCAGCGATGAGCGCGTTCTTCAGCGTCTCGCGCCCCTGGCGGAAGAGGGCGACATGCTTGTCATCACGCGCCGGCGCCTGCACCAAATCGAGCAGGTAGAAGACGCCGCTGCTATGCACGGCCAGGTCGGCTGTGATGGCGCTGGTGATGCCGCCGGCCGCGCCGGTGATCACAAAGATGGTCTCCTTGTCCAGCGTCATGCCTGGGTTGCCATCCTTGGCCGGCGCTTCTTCCAGCGTGACCGTGTAGCGTTGGCCCTCGAAGTAGCCCACCTCGACCACACCCGGGTCGAAGAGCGTCTCGCCGATGAGCTGGTCGGCTGGCTCGACGGTCTTGCGCGAAGGCTCGAAGTCAACGGCTTTGACCGTCAATCCTTTGCCGCCCTCACGCATGATCTGTTCCATGTTGTAGGCCTTGGTGAAGCCCACCACCGCGCCGCCCAAGGGCGCTGTTGCGCCAGTCGGGCCATAACCGTGGAGACCACCGAGCCGCGTTGCCGAGACCAGGAAGGTGTTCGGTCCGGTCACGGAGTCATAGAACGCACGCATGGCCGTGTAGAGGTTCTTGACGCGCAGGCGATTGAGCTCGCGCCACTCGTCCAATGTCATTTCTTCGATGGTCTGCTCCACATCCAGCGCCGGCAGCCAGTAGACACCCTGAATGGGCGCCTCGTTCTGCCACCCCTTGAGCTGGGCTTCCAGGGCATCGGTCGCAATACCGGGTTCGACAACCAGCGTCGTCACCCCGCGCTTTTGCAGCTTCTCCACCAGTTTCTTACCCACGCCACCCTGGTCGAGCATCACCACAACGCGGCTCTTCTCGTCCAGGGTCACCCCTGTGGGTTTGCACCAATCGAGGCTGGGGCGCAGCGCCGGAACAGGGACGCGGCGGGGCATCTTGTCTGCGTCTTCCAGCGAGCCGATTGTCTTGACTGCCGGTCGCACTGGCGCCGCTTGAATGGGCGCGCCTGGCGCTGGTGCACTTGCTGGTGGGGGGGAGTCGCTCCGTGCTCCGATGCGCAGGTCGGGGCGCATGGTGTAGACGAACTCGATGACGCTGGCCAGGGTGGGGTAGTCGCGCAGCTTTAGGTTCTCCTGGAAGGGGATGTCGAAAGCCTGACGAATGGCGGCGAAGGTTTCGGCCTGCTTCACCGTGTCGATGCCCAGGTCGGCCTCCAGGTCCGAGTCCAAGTCGAGCATGTCGGTGGGATAGCCGGTCTTGTCGGCCACCACCGAGAGCACCTTGTCCGCCACGGCGTTGGACGGCGCGACAGGCGCTGACGGCGCACTCACGACTGGCGCGCTTGCCGGTGGCGCACCCGTCGCCCGCAGGTCGGGGCGCATGGTGTAGACGAACTCGATGACGCTGGCCAGGGTGGGGTAGTCGCGCAGCTTTAGGTTCTCCTGGAAGGGGATGTCGAAAGCCTGACGAATGGCGGCGAAGGTTTCGGCCTGCTTCACCGTGTCGATGCCCAGGTCGGCCTCCAGGTCCGAGTCCAAGTCGAGCATGTCGGTGGGATAGCCGGTCTTGTCGGCCACCACCGAGAGCACCTTGTCCGCCACGGCGTTGGACGGCGCGACAGGCGCTGATGGCGTGCTCACGACTGGCGCGCTGATTGTCGCGGCAACGAATGTCGGCGCAAGGGTCGTCGGCGGGCTTACCGGCGGCGCAGCCGTCATTTGCACGCTTGCAGCCCGCAACTCTGGCTTCATGGTGTAGACGAATTCGATGACGCTGGCCAGGGTGGGGTAATCTCGCAGTTTGACGTTCTCCTGAAAGGGGATGTCGAATGCTTCGCGGATGGCCGCGAAGGTTTCGGCCTGCTTCACCGTGTCGATGCCCAGGTCGGCTTCCAGGTCAAGCTCTACATCAAGCATGTCTTGTGGATAGCCGGTCTTTTCCGCCACGACGGCCAACACCTTGTCCGCTACGCCATCAGCCGATGGCGTGGGCGCAACCAGCGGCGCGCTCACGACTGGCGCGCTTGCCGCCGCCGGCGCGCTTGCTGCCTTCAGTTCTGGTCGCATGTTGTAGACGAAGCCGATCACGCTTTCGAGCGTGGGATAGTCGCGCAGCTTGATGCCCTCTTGGAAGGGGATATCGAAGGCCTCGCGGATGGCGGCGAAAGTCTCGGCTTGCTTCACC
>CAZLMM010000005.1:52959-139072 GCA_964560495.1 uncultured Caldilineaceae bacterium | reverse complement strand
TCTTCTGTTTTGGAAAGACGCGGCGGTTTGCGCGCCTCTGGGTTTGCGTCTGACAGCGGCAATTATGACTGGATTTGCGAGCGCATCAATAGGGGGGCGATAGTCATTTTTTCGCTGATTTGCCATAAGCGAGCCGCTGTTGCCAGATCATAGGAGGCTGTCGAGGACTTGACGGCCTCCTTGTCTGTGTAATAGAGACCGGTCACGCCTTCCACTTCTGGGGATGCGGCCAGGTAGATGACTGTCTCGGCGCCCTTTTCTGGCGTGCGGGCGAAGAGCCGCTGAATGCCTTGCATGCCCAGCACGATGACCTTTCCAAGGATGCCCTGGTTGTTGTTGTGCGCAAAGTTTGTGGCAACGAAGCCTGGATGAAGGGCATTTGCCGTCACACTTGTCCCTTCCAAACGTCGCGCCAACTCGTAAGTGAACAGGATATTCGCCAGTTTCGATTGAGCGTATGCGCCCCAACCGCTGTACTTTTCCTTACCTTGCAAGTCGTCGAAGTTGATCACAGCCGGCGCGTGCGCGCCAGAGGAGACGTTCACGATGCGCGCCGGCGCGCTGGCGATGAGCAGATCGAGCAATAGATTGGTCAGGAGAAAGTACGCGAGATGATTGAGCGCAAAGGTCAACTCGATGCCGTCCGAACTCTCCTGCCGGGTGGCATAGAACGCGCCAGCGTTGTTCACCAGCACATCGAGGCGATCATACTTTGCGCGGAACTCCGCTGCCAGATGGCGCACCTGGGCCTGTACGGACAAATCGGCCAGCAGATATTCCACGTTGGGATTTCCGGTGGCGGACTTGATGTGAGCGGCGGAGGCGTCGCATTTTTGGCGATTCCGTCCCACACCCACAACCGTTGCGCCCATGCGCGCCAATTCGCACGCTGTGACCTCACCGATGCCGGCCGTTGCGCCTGTCACCAGGCAAACTTTTCCCTTTAGCAAGTTCGTCATCACTGCTCCCCTCCATGCCGTTGGTTTCGCCTAGTCCTGGGTCTTGCCACAGCGGCAAGACTCAGAGGAAGGTATCAGAAAATTGTTGAGCAATACGTAAGCCCACCACCTGACTCAAGATGCAGTTGATGCCATATACTACGTAAAATATGGTCAAGCGCCCAGTCTTGCAATCGTGTGAATTCTGCATTGCAGAAACTGGGTGCAACCGATGTATGATGGACACACTTCATCCACGCCAAGCAAAACAGGGAAGGGCATCATGAACTATCGACAATTGGGCAATTCTGGTTTGCGCGTCTCCGTCATCGGGCTGGGGACAAACCAATTTGGCGGCAAAGTGGATCAGGCCGGCGTGAACGACATCATCGACGCAGCGCTAGAGCTGGGCGTCAACCTGATTGATACTGCCGATGTCTATCAGCAGGGGCGGTCGGAGGAGACGCTTGGAAAGGCGCTGCGAGGACGGTGGGACAAGGTTGTACTTGCGACCAAGGTTTTTCACCCCATGGGGGATGGGCCGAACGACCGGGGCGCGTCGCGCTATCACATCATGAACGGCGTGGAAGCCAGTTTGCGTCGCCTGGGTAGCGACCATATCGACTTGTATCAAATTCACCGTTGGGACGAGAACACACCCATCGAAGAGACCCTGCGATCGCTGGATGACCTGGTGCGCAGCGGCAAAGTGCGCTATGTGGGCGCGTCGAACTTTGCTGCCTGGCAGCTGGCGCGCGCCAACGCCATCGCTGAGTTGCGCGGCTGGTCGCCTTTCGTCAGCATCCAAAATCACTATCACATGCTGGAACGTGACCTGGAACGGGAGGTAATCCCCTACTGCAACGCGCACAGTGTGGGCATCTTGCCTTACTTTCCCCTGGCCGGCGGCTTCCTGACCGGCAAGTATCGCCGTGGAGAGGCCGCGCCGCCTGGTTCACGGGGCGAATCCAGTCCCTATGTGCAGCGCTACATGACCGATGCCAACTACGACAAGGTGGAGAAGTTGACAGCGTGGGCTGAGGCGCGTGGTCATACCATGGGCGAATTGGCCCATGCCTGGCTGCTCAGCCAGCCGCGGATCAGCTCGGTCATCTCTGGCGCAACGAGCATTCAGCAGGTGCAGGTCAACGCTAGAAGTACGGACTGGGCGCTGAGTGCGGATGAGGCGGTGGAAGTGGGATCTGTCCTCTTTCGAGAGACTACAAGCGATGGGTGAAGGTGAACTGAGCGAAGCGGTGATGAACCTGGCGCTCGGTTTGCACAGTAAATTCGACGTGAAGGGGGATGAACTGGGCAAGGCGAGAGAACGGGATATCATTACGTCAGATTCATTGATCCAGATTGGCCGAGAAATCCGCCAGATGGTGATCTCCAGTTTCGCGTGAAGCGAGTCGCAGACCAGTCAGGGTCGTCGTCATCGCATAGCGTTGGCCGCTACGTGATGATGCCAGTGCGCCGACCATCATCTCGGTGATATGGCGCCCCCATTCTACGTTGACCACAGGCTCCTGGTCGTGGAGGATGCAGTCGATCAGGTGGCGCGTTGATTCGTGATAGTAGTTGAATGAGCCGGGCGTCGGCTTGGGCCACTTTGCCTTGTTTCTGTCGCTCGTCAGCGAAATGTGATGCCAGCCGTCTGCATCGACCGAGGGTAAGAGATGGCGACGGCGGCTAATGATCGATGCGAAGTGACCACCTGCGCCCATGATCAGATTGCCCTCTGAGCCAAAGATGCGCAGGCCGCCATTGTTCTCCGCACCTGGCGGCAGAGGGTGAAAGGCGCGGGCAATGTGAAACGCACCGATTGCGCCGTTGTCCATCTCGTAAAGGCTAAAGACATTGTCTTCGGCCTCCATGCGCACCGTTTGGGTTGTGGGCAGATCGATCACCACATCCCAGTAATTCGCCTGATCCGGGTCAATTGCCTGGGCAAGAAAGACGTCGTACTCGCTGTCGGGCACGATCATGCGTTCGGGCGCAGAGATTTTCCCCAGCCCAATGACGCTCTTGCAGTCGCCGAGTAGTGTAGCGATCTGTGTGGGTGCATAGGGGAAATCCATCAGATCATCTCGTAGTAGTCCTGATACTCCTCGGCTGCGCCAAAGAGTCGGATGCAGGATGCCGTGCGCGTCGGGTTCAGGTCGCAGACCGCAACCAACTCGGCGGCGTCCATCCGCATGATGTAGGGCAGATAATAGGCTGTCGCCACGACGCCGCAGCCGGCGACGCCGATCTTAACTTTGCGCTGAGACATTGGAACACTCCTGTGAGATCACAAATGACGAACGAAGATTTTCCGATAGAGACTCTCGACGCCCGCGTCATCCCCTCATCCCTGCCTACGCCTGACCAGAGACGAGGCCTATCGCAAAGACCGCTGGCGATCTGTCTTGACTGCGGCGACACGCTCATCGATGAAGGCAGCGAGGTGAAGGATGGCGAGATTTCCTTGCGGGCGGAGCTGATCCCTGGCGCGGATCGTCTGCTGCACGCACTCAAAGAGCGCGGCTATGCGCTGGCTCTCGTTGCTGACGGCCCGCAGGCCACTTTCTTCAATAACCTTGAGCCCTATGGCCTGTACGACCTCTTCGATGTTTACGCCATTTCCGACCAGGTTGGTGTGGAAAAGCCTCATCCTGCCATCTTTCACCATGCGCTCGAACAACTTGGCGTCGCCCCCGCCGACTACGACAAGGTGGTCATGGTGGGCAACAATCTGGAGCGGGACGTCAAAGGAGCAAACCTCCTGGGCATGTACAGCGTCTGGCTCGATTGGGCGCCGCGGCGTTCCAAGACGCCGGCGGACGCCAGTGAGCAGCCTATGTTCACAATCAAAACGCCGTTGGACTTGCTCGATCTGTTACCCTAGACTTAGGGATGTTCGCTGAAGCCGCTCGACTTGGCTTGGGCGATCATCGCCTGTTTTAAATCCCACAGCCGTTGGCTAAGGGACACATGATAGATATGGGGATTCACCAGACGGCGGATGCCGGGGTCAAGCGCCTCGACGTCGGCCAGGCGTTGGCGGCGAATTTCCTCGATTGGCGGCAGCTGATAGACCAGCCTGCCCTGCGACAGCACCTCCACATAGAGCGCCTCGATCTTGCTGATGTCGCCTCCTTGCATCGTGCGATACTTGGTGTGATCGGTGGGATGGCGCAACATCAGCCGACTTGCTGCGCCTGGCTCCTCGTCTTCCATCGTCAGCAGGTCTGCTGTGGCTTTGTGGCGGCGGTCGTAGAGACGCCAAGCCTGTTTGACACCGGGATTGGGCGTCTTGGCCGGCGTCTCAGAGATCTTGATGGCCGATTGCCAATCGTCGCCCGTCTGCACGGCCACCAGCTTGTAGACGCCGCCCAGGGCCGGCTCCCCCCACGAAGTGATCAGCCGCGTGCCCACGCCGTAGACCAGTCGGTTGATGATCTTGTCCGCATCCAGGCCATAGCGCGGCGCTTCCTGAGTGATCTGAGTGATGATCTGCCAGATGACCAGTTCATCCAGGTCGCTGGAGAGCACAATGACTGTGTCATCGAAGCCGGCCTCGTCAAGGAGTTTGGCTGCCTGAATCGCCAGGTAGGCCTGGTCGCCTGAATCCAGACGAATGCCCACCGGTTTGTGTCCCAAACTCCGCAGCTCCTCGAAGACCTTAATGGCATTGGGCACGCCGCTTTCCAATGTATCAATCGTGTCCACCAGAAAGATCGAGTCGTCGGGATATTGATCTGCGTAAGCACGGAACGCCCCTTCTTCGCCCAGACCCAGCGCCATGCAGAGCTGCACCAGGCTGTGGGCATGGGTGCCCTTGGGTGGAAAATTCAGCGCCGCCGAAGCCGCCACGTTGGAGGAGAACCCCGCGCCGCCAATCAGCGCCGCCCGTGCGCCGGCATTGGCGCCAAAGCCTTGCGCCCGGCGCAAGCCGAATTCGAGCATAGGTCGCCCGCGCCCGCTTTCAGAGATGCGCGCTGCCTTGGTGGCGATGAGCGTCTGAAAGTTGAGGATGTTGAGCAGGGGGGTTTCCAGAATTTGCGCCATAGCCAGCGGTCCTTGCACCACAGTCAAGGGAACGTTGGGATGGACAACGCGTCCCTCGGGGATGGCGCGCAAGGTAATTCCATCGAAATTGCCGTTGCGCCGTAGCCAGCCAAGAAACGCGTCGTCGAACATGGGCTGGCCGCGGCTGGTGCGCAGATTCCGCAGATAGTCAATTTCTTCGTCGCCAAAGCGGGCGTTTTGCATCCATTCGAGTAGGGTCTCCAGACCGGCGTTGACGCAAAATCCCGCTTGATGGTTGTCGTAGTCAGGATTGCGTCGGTAGAAGTGGTCGAATTGAACGACTCGCTCGTGCAGCCCCAGGCGAAAATAAACCTGCGACATGGTGAGCTGATAGAAATCGGTGAACAGGATACCTTCCAGCAAATTGCGCCAATATGTGTTCATGTAGAGTCTCATCCATGCAAGGGCCGGTTTCTTTGCATCCAGTATAGCATAGTCGGGCCGTCCATCTGCCCTCGATAGTGTTGACAGATGCTCGATCTGTGGTAGGATCACCCCAATCAATTTCAAGGAGAATTTGCCATGCCAACGGCTCAGCCCCACAAGACAAAGGAATCAGGAGACGGCCTGCTCGAAGTGGATTGGACTCTCGGCTGGCGCTATGAAAGCGCGACGACGCCTGACGGTAAGTTCACGACGATTCGTATTCCCTTGACACCTTACGAGGCCCGCCATCCTCAAGAGGGGTATGTTATGCCCGAAAGCACCGATCATTCCGACACTTCCGTCGAACTGCGCAACATGTTGCGCACCTGGGCGTTGCAACACCCGGAGATGACTATCTTTCGCGACCTCGTCTTCGAGTGGGATCGTCCAGACATTGGCAACTATGCGCCGGATATTGCCGTCGTGCCGAATGTCCACGATCCCCAAAAGCGTCGCGGAACCTTCGTTGTGGCAGAAGAGGGCACGCAACCGTGCCTGATCATCGAAGTCGTGTTGCCAAAGACGCGCGACACTGACAGAATCGACAAACCACGTGACTACGCGCTGCTGGGCATCCAGGAGTATGTGTACATCTACAGCCGCAACACCAAGCGCGGTGTAGTCAGCGAAATCGTTGGTCATCGCCTGCGCAACGGCGTTTACGAGCCCATTCCTGTAGACGAGGATGGAGCAGTCTACTGTGAAACCGTTTCCCTGCGCATCGGCGTGCACAACGGCATTGTCTGGGTGGAGGATGCGACCACCGGCAAAGAGCTAATGAGCCATGTAGAGACGGCGCAGGCGCATCTTGCCGCCGAGGAGCGAGCTGTCACCGCCGAACAGAGAGCCGCCGAATTGGAAGCCGAACTCCAGGCGCTGCGGCGAGAGAAGGAGCAATCAAACAGTTGGCAGGACAGTGTCCATGCTCCTGGGGGGCGCAATCTAGGATGAAAATAGCCCTCTGTGGTGAGTCTATTTTCAGATCAGCTTGAGGAGACGATGAGTTTCGAGACGTTCGAATCACGCCTTGCTGAGGATCCGCCGGATTCTGTTCGTACAGCCAGAGTCGTCTTTCAGCCCAATGGCCGCCAGGGGGAGATCTCGACGGGCATCACTTTGCTGGAGACGGCCCGACGGCTGGGCGTGGAGATCGAGTCTATCTGCGGTGGGCATCAGACCTGCGGTAAGTGCAAGGTAGTGGTGGAAGAGGGAGAATTCGCCAAGTTTGGCGTGCGTTCATCGGCCAGTGCGCTCACGCCGCCTGGCGAGCGCGAAGAACGCTATGCAGGACGATATGCCTTCCGTCCCGGCGAGCGCCTGAGCTGCGCCTGCCAGGTGGTGGGCGATGTGGTCATCCGCGTGCCGGAGGAGAGCCAGACGCGCAAGCAGGTGGTGCGCAAGGCCGCCGGCGTCGAGCGCGCAATTACAGTGGATGCAGCCATGCGTCTCTACTACGTGGAGCTGCCCACGCCCCATCTGAAAGATCACCGCGGCGACTGGCAGCGCCTCCAGGCTGAACTGCACGCCGTCCATGGCCTGGAAGACCTGACCATTGATTTGGGCGCGCTGCGCGCTTTGCAGCCAGCCCTGGCAAAGAGCAATCGCTGCATTACCGTCACCGTGTGGAACAGCCGTGAGGTCGTAGCCATTCGCCCGGACTTTCACGATGACATCTACGGCGTTGCAGCGGATGTGGGCACCACCACTGTGGCCGCGCACTTGTGTCACCTGCGTACAGGCGAAATCCTGGCCACTGCCAGCCGCATGAACCCCCAAACGCCCTTTGGCGAAGACCTGATGAGCCGCGTCAGCTACGCCATGGTCAACCGCGACGGGACGGAGCGCATGCACAAGGCCATCATCGACGGGCTGAATGAGCTGGTCGGCGAATGTTGCGAAGCGGCGGGCATTGCGCCGGATGATGTGGCCGAAATGGTTCTGGTGGGCAACACCACCATGCACCACCTGCTGTTGGGGATCAATCCGCGCGAATTGGGTGGGGCGCCTTTTAGCCTGGCGACGCATGACCCCGTGAACATCAAAGCGCGCGACTTGGGGCTGCGCATTCATTTGGGCGGCGTCATCCACATCCCGCCGTGCGAGGCCGGTCACGTGGGCGCGGACAATGTGGCTGTGTTGGTCGCTGAGACGCCCTACAACCAGGATCGCCAGCTGCTCATTCTCGACATCGGCACCAATGGCGAGATTCTGTTGGGCAATCGCCAGCGGGTGCTCAGCGCCAGCAGCCCCACTGGACCGGCCTTTGAAGGCGCGCAGATCGCCCACGGCATGCGCGCTGCGCCCGGCGCCATCGAGCGCGTGCGCATCGACCCGGCGACCCTGGCCGTTCGCTACCGCATCATCGGCAAGGAAGAGTGGATCGAAAGCGTCGAAGAGAAGACGAGCGGGGGGAATGGCTTCGAGCCGTCTGCGCCGTTCTCGCCTGCAGAGCAGCGCCAGCGCAAGCGCGCTGAGCTGCTCAACCCCACACTCAAGGCTTCGGGCATCTGCGGTTCGGGCATCATCGAGGCCATTGCTGAACTATTCAAGGCTGGCGTGATCGCAGCCAATGGTCGTTTTGTCGAGATCGAACACCCGCGTTTGCGTTTGGGCCTGGGCGACGGCGGCGGCAAGGCCGAGTTCGTCCTCGCCTGGCCCCACGAGACGAGCACGGGGAAAGCGATCGTCGTCCATTCCGATGACGTGCGCGCCATCCAACTGGGCAAGGCTGCGCTCTACGCCGGCGCCAAGTTACTCATGAAGCGGCTGGGATTGGCGACGGTGGATCGGGTGGCGCTGGCCGGCGGCTTTGGCAGCTATATCGATCCACTCCACGCCATGATCTTGGGTCTGATCCCCGACTGCAACCTGGGCGACGTCGTTGCGGTCGGCAACGCCGCGGGCGACGGCGCGCGTATGTTGCTCCTGGACAAGAACAAGCGTGAAGAAGCGGCGTGGGCGGCGCGTTGGGTCACATACATTGAAACCGCGGTCGAGCCGACCTTCCAGGACGAGTTCGTCGGCGCGCTGGACATCCCCCACGCCGTCGACCCGTTTCCGCACCTGGAGGAAGTGTTCGCCCAGGCCAGGTCTGACTGGCCGCCTGACCGTCACGCCGCCGTGGCCGCTGCAGCGGGCGCCCGCGGCAGTCGTATCAGCCGCGACGACCGCGCCGCTCGTCGCGAACAGCGCGCCGCTCGTCACAGCCAATCAAGCTGAACAACACGGTTTGCTGCCGTAAATCGCAGACCGTGGATCGTAAACCGTAACTTGTAAACCGTAACCTGTAAACCGTAAACACCCGGAGGTTCTCCTCTATGTCCGAATATCAGATCACCTACTGGCGAGACATCCCCTCCATGGTGACAGCGCGCGAAGGACGCCGCAACACAGCCAAAGCGGAGCTTCCACCGCGCTTCCAGGTTGCCATCGACGAGGCTGCCATGCGTCTCAAGCTCGTCGGGACCGACGAATACATGGAGGAGTGGCGGCGCGGAGAGTGGCAAGAGCGCGACGGAGCGCCCGACGAGGTCGCCCGCGCTGTGATCGCCGAGCTGGAAAGCGCATTCTCCGCCGCCCGCATCCGCGAGATTCTGGACGGCTATGGCCCGGCGGCGTCGAGCAACGGCAATGGCGCTGCGCCAGCGGCGGCGCAGGCGAGCCATCTGCTGCTTCAATGGTTGGCTGCGGGACGCATCGTCCGCTTCGACGGCGCAATGGGCACCATGCTCCAGTCCGTGGGTCTCACCGATGGCGGCGCGCCGGAGTTGTGGAATGTGACGCGACCGGAACAGGTCAAATCCATCTATGAAGCCTATGCTCAGGCCGGCGTCGATGTCATCACCACCAACACCTTTGGCGGCACATCCGGGCGACTCAAGCTGCACAATCTGCAAGACCGGGTGGTGGAGCTCAACCGCGCTGGCGCACTGTTGGCGCGTGAGGTTGCCGACCGCTATGGCGCGTTGGTGGCTGGCGACATCGGCCCCAGCGGCGAGCTGATCGAACCAGTGGGACCGCTGAGCATGGCAGACGCCGCGGCCATGTTCGCCGAGCAAGTGCAGGGTTTGGTGGAGGGCAAGGTGGACTTCATCCTCATCGAAACCATGAGCCATCTCAACGAGATGGAAGCTGCAGTCCGTGGCGCCCAGCAGGTCGCGCCCCAATTGCCCATCGCCGCCACAATGAGCTTCGACACCAATTTCCACACCATGATGGGCGTCAGCCCGCGCCAGGCAGTGGAGACCATGGCCGGCTGGGGCGTGCAGGTGATCGGCGCCAACTGCGGCAACGGCCCGGCCGAGATCGAAACCGTGATGACCCAGATGGCCCAGTATCGCCCCGCCGGAGTCTACCTCATGGCGCAAAGCAACGCGGGCATGCCCAAATATACAGCCGGAAAGATCTCCTACGATGCGTCGCCGGACGTGATGGCCGATTCCGCCTTGCGCCTGCGCAACCTGGGCGTCAACGTCATCGGCGCGTGCTGCGGCAGCACCCCGGCCCACATCGCGGCGATCCACGCCGCGCTCGACGCGGCCCAGGATCAGCCCATCGCCGGCCCGCCGCCGCTCGCCCAGGCCGAAGGCATCGAGAGCGCCGAGAGCCGCGCCGCCCGCGCCGCCGCCCGCCGGGCAGAACGACATGCGCGATGAAAATCGGCATCGTTGCCTGCGGCGCAATCGTGCGCGAGATGATCGCGGTCGCCAAACGTCTGGGCTGGGATTTCGAGCTGACCGCTGTCCCTGCCCAGCTCCACAACCGGCCTGAACGCATCGCGCCGGCGGTGCGCCGCGAGCTGGATGCCTGGGCCGGGCGTTTCGACCTGATCCTGGTAGGCTACGCCGACTGCGGCGCGGGCGGCGCGCTGGATGAGCTGCTGGCTGGCTATGACAACGTGGCGCGCATCCCCGGCCCCCACTGCTATGATTTCTACGGCGGCGAGACCTTCACCCGTCACAATGAGGAATTCATGGGCACATTCTATGTGACCGATTTCCTGGCGCGTCATTTCGACGGCCTGGTGTGGAAGGGGCTAGGGCTGGATCGCCATCCCCACCTGCGCGACCTCTACTTCGAGAACTACACGCACCTCCTCTATTTACAACAGTCGCCCGAACAGGATGAATCCCAGCGCGCCCGCGCCGCGGCAGAGAAGCTGGGCGTCGAGTATGTTCACGCTTTCACCGGTCTGGAAGAACTGGAGCGCCGTCTGGCGACCATCGTGGCAGAGCGGTTGAGCGCCAACCTCCAGACAAAGGTGGAAACATGACGGCATCTGTGCATCATATCGAACAGCTCTCAGCGCAGCATGCGCACGAAGCCCTACCCGACCTTGTCGCGCTGCTACAAGATGTGGTGGACGCCGGCGCATCGGTCGGTTTTCTGCCGCCCCTTGCCGCCGAGGAAGCCGCCGCCTACTGGACGGGTGTCTTTGCTGCCGTCGAGGCTGGCGTCCAATGGCTCTTCGTCGTCAGGCAGGAGGGCCAGATCGCTGGGACGGTGCAGCTTGCGTTGGCGACCAAACCCAACGCCCGTCACCGCGGCGAGGTGCAAAAGCTGCTCGTGCTGAACAGCGCGCGGCGACAGGGGATTGCCCGCGCGCTCATGCTGGCGCTGGAAGAGGCTGCGCTCGCCGCCGGCCGCGTCCTCATGGTGTTGGATACACGCCAGGGCGACCCGGCGGAGCGGCTCTATGCCAGCCTGGGCTACACCTTTGCCGGCGCAATTCCGGCCTACGCGGCCAATGGCGACGGTGGGCTGGACCCGACCGCGCTTTACTACAAGTTGTTGAGGTAAACTTCTCCAGCAGTTGAGTTGCAGACGAATGGGTAAAGAAGTTTCGGAGTGCGAATGTCACTTTCGTGCTTTTCGTGTTGACAGGTGAGAGCAGAATGGGTACGATCTCTGATATGTTCCTGCAGACGTTCCCCTCACTGACGTTCGGGGCTCTGAGTTGTGCAATGCTGATGCAAGAACGAGGTGACCCATGCCTGATGTGAAAGTAATGGATGTGCAAGAACTGGATGAAGAGGCGCCGTTCCATGCGTCGGTTATGACTTGGGAAGACTTCAATTTTCCGCCCAGCGATCTACCCGAAACGGATGGTGAACCCTTGGATACTGCATGGCATCGCGATGCAATCAACGTGTTGGTCGATTCGTTCAAGCAGAGTCGCGGCGATGACCGCTCGTTTTACTGCGGCGGCAATATGTTCATCTATTACAGCTCCGACCAGGCCGAGGCCGCAATGAAGCGTGATTTCAAGTATCGCGGCCCAGATTTCTTTGTCGTCCTGGATGTAGATGGCAGACCCCAGCGCGGCTCCTGGAGAGTCTGGGAAGAACGAGGTCGCTACCCCAACGTCATCATCGAGCTGCTCTCGCCAAGCACGGCCAAAGAAGATCTGACGACCAAGAAGAAACTCTATGAACAGACTTTCCGCACCCCGGAGTATTATTGCTATGACCCGGACAACCAGGAGTTGTTGGGTTGGCGTCTGACCGGCGGTCGCTACGAGCCGATTCGTCATAACGAGCATGGCCGCCTGTGGAGTCATGAACTAAATTTATGGATCGGGCGCTGGCAGGGCGAATATCAACAGACGGATGCGGTCTGGCTGCGCTTCTTTCATCCCAATGGCGACTTGGTGGAGACCTTCACCGAAGCCGAGCGGCGCAACGCTGAAGCCGAGAGGCGCAACGCTGAGGCCGAACGCCAGCGCGCCAATGCGCTTCAGCAGGCGTTGGCGGAGTTGCAAGACAAGCTGGCCGCGGCCGGCATCGACCCTGGCGCATGAGCGACCGCCGCGTCATCTTTCTCTTTCTCGACGGCGTTGGCCTGGGCAGCGACGACCCGGTGGTCAATCCCCTGGCCGCCGGCGATTCTCCCACCCTGAGCCGCTTGTTGATGGGGCGCAAACCGGTTTTGTCCAGCGGACGGCTCTCCACGCCCCACGCAGAGTTGATTCCCACCGACGCCCACATGGGCGTGCCTGGGCGACCGCAAAGCGCCACCGGGCAGGCTGCGCTGCTGACCGGCGTCAATGCTTCACGACGACTGGGCGAACACTACGGCCCCCGCCCCGACCAGCGTGTGCGCGACATCCTTGACCAAGGCAGCGTCTTTTCCCGGCTGCGCGCTGCTGGCTGCTCGACTTGTTTCATCAACGCCTATCCCCAACGCTATTTCGACGCGCTCCAACGCGGCAAACGCTTGCTCAGCGCAGTACCTTATGCAGTCGTGCACGGGGGGCAATCGCTGCTCACATACGATGACCTGGCCGCCGGGCAGGCTCTGTCGGCGGATTTCACCGGCGAGGGCTGGCGTAGTGAACTCGGCTATCCCGAGGCGCCGGTTTACACGCCGCAAGGGGCCGGCGCACTGCTCTGGCGCGTCGCAGACAGTCATCACTTCACTTTCTTCGAGCACTGGCTCACCGACGTGTTGGGGCATGAGCAGGCGTTGGAGAAAGCAGTCGCCAACTTCCAGGTATTCGATGGGTTTCTGGCTGGTTTACTTGCCGCAGCGGATTTGCAGCGCACCCTGATCATCATCGCCAGCGACCACGGCAACGTGGAGGATTGCAGCCACGGCAAACACACAGAAAACCCGGCGTTGACGTTGGTCATAGGCTGTCAGAAAGAGGCGTTTGCTGTTGGTCTGACCGCGCTCACCGATTTCGCGCCGCGAATAGTGGATTTTCTCGCGCTGTCTGATGACCGCCGGGCAGGGTGAAGGTGAACTGGGTTCCACGTCCCCATTCCGATGTCACGCCGATCCGACCGCCGTGGGCTTCGACGATCCCTTTGGCGATGGCTAATCCCAGGCCGGCGCCTCCTGTGGCGCGGCTGCGTGATTTTTCGCCCCGGTAGAAACGGTCGAAGACATGGGGCAGGTCTTCGCGACGGATGCCCTCGCCGCTGTCGCTGACCACCACCAGCACTTCGCTGGGGCGATGATAAGCATGAACCAGCGCCTGGCCGCCAGGCGGCGTGTGACGCAAACTGTTGCCCACCAGATTGTTGAGCACCCGCCCCACGTAGCGCGCATCGCACCAGACTGGGTCCACCCCCGGCCCCACACCGCCGCCCAGAGCGATGTTCTTCTCTGCCGCGGCCGCGGCAAAGCTTTCCAGCGTGTCCGAGATCAGGTCGCTGATGGAAACCCATTGGCGCTCCAGCCGCAGCCCACCTGCGTCCATCTGCGCCATCTCGAAGAGGTCGTCGATCAAGCTGGAGAGCGCGGCGATATCACGCTTGGCGGTGCGCAAGTAGCGATCCATGGTGGGCGCATCGGTCACCACGCCGTCTGCCAGGGCCTCGACGATGGCCCGCACCGAGGCCAACGGCGTGCGCAGATCGTGGCCGACCCAGGCGATGAGGTCGCGGCGTAGGGTGTCGAGCTCAGCCTGTCGCGCTGCTGCGCTCTCCAGTTGAGCCGCCATGCGGTTGAACGCGCGTCCCAGGTCGGCCACCTCGCTGACGCCCTGTACAGCCACCCGCGCCGAAAGATTGCCCGCCTCGATGGCCCGTGCGCCGTCGCACAAGGCGGTGATGTTGTCTGTGACCGTGGCGGAGAGGAAGTAGCCCAAAGCAGTGGCGATGCCGGCGGCGAAGACCAGCAGGATCGTCGCCAGGGTGAGGTCGTGGGTGTTGATGAACATAAGACGCGCCGTCACCCACACATTGACAAAGGTGAGGATGCTGGACAGGACATAGCTGCCCAGGAGCGCCCATTTCAGGCTGGGTGAACGGGCGAGCAGCCCCCAGCGATAGGCGACATAGCCTGCAATCAGGGAGGCCAGGGCCGTCGCCGAGAGAAAGAGGGTCATGGCCTGGAATTCCGCCAGCGGCGGACTCATCAAGACGACGAAGATCGCCAGCGTCAACGCCACGACCGCCACGATTCCGCCAAGGAAGCGCAGCAACAGGCCGACGGGTTGGCGAGCAGGTTGAATCACCATGACGGATCATCCTCTCTACGGCTCGAACTTGTAGCCAACGCCCCAGACCGTGTGGATGTGGAGCGGGTTGGATGGGTCGCGTTCAATCTTCTCACGCAGACGCCGCACGTGCACCGTCACCGTGCTGGGGTCGATGTACTCGGTCTCGCCCCACACCCGGTCGAGGAGCTGGTCCCGGTTGAAGACCTGCCTGGGGTGGCTCGCCATGAGATAGAGCAGATCGAACTCCCTGGCGGTCAAGGTTAGCTCGACTCCCCGCACTGTCGCCAGGCGCGTGCCGGGGTCGATGGTCATCTCTGAGAAGGACAGCACCTTTGCGCCGCCTGTCTGCTGCTGGCCGATCTGCACCCGGCGCAGCACCGCGCGCACTCGGCTTACCAACTCCTGGGGGCTGAAGGGTTTGACTACGTAGTCGTCGGCGCCCATCTCCAGGCCGATGATGCGGTCGGTCTCTTCGCGCCGGGCAGTCAGCATGATGATGGGTGTGTCGCCCACGGCGCGCAGTCTGCGGGTGATCTCCAGGCCATCCACTCCCGGCAGCATCAGGTCGAGCACGACCAGGTCCGGGTTGTTTTGAGCCAGCCATTTGAGCGCAGCGGCGCCATCGTGGATCGCCTTCACCTGATAGCCAGCGCGCGTTAGATAGAGGCTCACCACCTCGCTGATGCTGCGCTCGTCTTCTACAACCAAAATCGTGCTGTTCATGGTCGCTGCTGCCTTTCATTTGTCCTCAAAAGATGACCCGGCACGCCTTCGTGCAGATGGCGCGCACGAGGGCGCGCGCACTGAACGTTTTTTACAAACGCCGACGGCTCATGGTTGCGCAGGTTTCTTGCCCGGTGTGAACGCAAAGATTACACAATTGTGATCGCCACGCCGCATTGTACCCTTGCCGGCACGACAAATGACAATTTCTTTGCTATACTGAGCTATACTGAGGCCAGGATCACCGCCTTATTCGCTCATCACGAGGGCGACGCAACATGACCAATCAACCGCTCAAGCGCATTCCCTATGGTCTGGCCGACTATGGGCGCATGCGCCAGGACAACTCCTACTACGTGGACAAAACGCGCTTCTTGCCGCTCATCGAAGCGCAGCCATATTTTCTGTTTCTGATCCGCCCGCGCCGCTTCGGCAAGTCACTCTGGCTGTCGGTGCTGCAACACTATTATGATGTGAATTTGGCCGACGATTTCGACGCGCTCTTTGGGGACACCTTCATCGGGGAGCGTCCCACCGCAGAACGCAACAGCTATCTGGTCATGTTTCTCAACTTCTCGTTGGTCAATCCAGACGTCCGTGTTGTACAGCAATCCTTCGAAGACAATGGGGATTTGGTGGTGCGCGGTTTTCTCGAACGCTACAGGCGATTCTTTGACGAGGCTGAACGCAAGGACATTCTGAGCAGGTCAAGTACGGAAGAGCGGCTGCGCGCCATCTTCTTTCATGCTGGCGAGCGCAACCTGAAAGTCTTTCTCCTCATCGACGAATACGATAACTTTGCCAACACCATCCTCACCACCACTGGCGCAGAGGCGTATCACAACCTGACCCACGGCGCCGGATTCTATCGCTATTTCTTCAACCTGCTCAAGGGCGCAACCGCAGGTCAGATTTCTGGTTTGACCCGGCTCTTTATCACCGGCGTTTCGCCCATTGCCATGGACGACGTGAGCAGCGGCTTCAATGTGGGAACGAACATCAGCCTGGACTCACGTTTCGATGAGATGATCGGCTTCACCGCCGAGGAGACGCGCGCCATGCTCACCCATTATCACGAGGCGGGCGCGCTGCCCCTGAGCGTGGATGAATCCATGGCGCTGCTCCATGAGTGGTGTGACAACTATCGCTTTGGCCGCGTCGTGCAAACGCCCATGTTCAACTCCGACATGGTGCTCTATTTCGTCTTGCAGACTACCGGCCAACAGCGCATGCCCGACTCCATGATCGACCAGAACGTGCGCATTGACTACACCAAGTTGCGTCACTTGATCACGGTGGATCGCCGGCTCAATGGCAACTTCAGTCGGCTCAAAGAGATCATCGAAACCGATGAGATTGTCTCCAACATCAGCCTCAGCTTCCCTCTGGATCGCCTGCTGCAACCGGAGAACTTCATCTCGCTGCTCTATTACTTTGGCCTGCTCACCTTCGCCGGTGAGCGCGCCGGCGCGCCGCTGCTGCGCATCCCCAACCTGACCATCAAGAACCTGATGTATAGCTACATCCGCGACAGCTATTATGACGTAGACATCTTCCGCCTGGATTTGTGGCGGCTGGCGAACCTGGTGCGCGGCATGGCCTACGACGGCGAGTGGCAGCCCGTCTTCGATTTCATCGCGGCCAACATCGAGCAGCAGACCTCGGTGCGCGATTATCTGAACGGCGAGAAGGTCATCCAGGGCTTTCTCCTGGCCTATCTCAACATCACCGAGCTCTATCTCACCTGGTCGGAGAAGGAAATGGGCGGCGGCTTTGTCGATTTCTACCTGGAGCCGTTCCTGGCGCGCTATCCAGACATGCAGTTCGGCTATTTTGTGGAGTTGAAGTACATCGCCCGCAACGACTTCACTGCGGCCAGGCTGCAAGAGAAGATCGCCGAGGCGGAGGCCCAACTGCGCCGCTACGCCAACGACCCGCGCGCCGCCGCGGTCGCCGCCCGCGTGCCGCTGAAAAAACTCGTTCTGGTCTACAACGGCTGGGAGCTGGTTCATCGCAGCGAGGCCGAAACGGCGTGAATCAATGAAGCGCTCAAGGATTGACATCGTCCTGCTTTTCACCACGCGTATCACCCGTCTGTTTGCCTATGGCTTCCTGTCGGTGGTGCTGGCGCTCTACCTGGTGACCGTGGGGCTGAGCGAGCAATCTGTCGGCCTGCTCCTCACTCTCACCCTATTGGGCGACGCAGCCATCTCCTTGTGGCTCACCACCTCTGCGGATCGTTTTGGGCGACGGCGCACGCTCATCATCGGCAGCCTGCTCATGGCCCTGGCTGGCGTGGTCTTCGTCCTGACGCGTGAGCCGGCCTTCCTGGTCGCGACGGCCATCGTCGGCGTGATCAGCCCCAGCGGCAACGAGATCGGTCCCTTTCTCTCCATCGAGCAGGCGTCCCTCACCCAGCTCGTCTCCGACGAGCAGCGCACGCGAGTCTTTGCCTGGTACAATCTGGTCGGCTCCTTTGCTACCGCGTTCGGCGCGCTGGCCGCCGGTCTGTTGACCCAAACGTTGCAACAGCAAGGATATTCTACGCTGGATTCCTATCGCACCGTGCTCATGGGTTATGCCGGGGCGGGCGGCGCGCTGTTGCTTTGCTTTCTGTTTCTTTCGCCCGCCATCGAGCCGCCCTTCTCGCCGACGGACAAGTCGATTCGCCGCACGCTGGGGCTGCACCGCTCGCGCGGCGTGGTGGCGCGTCTCAGCGCGCTCTTTGCCCTGGACGCCTTCGCCGGCGGCTTCATCGTCCAGAGCATGATGGCCTATTGGTTTTTCGTGCGCTTTCAGCTCGACGAGGCCGTGTTGGGCAGCATCTTCTTTGTGGCCAACATTCTGGCCGGCATTTCGGCGCTGCTGGCTGCGCGCATCGCCAAACGTTTTGGCCTCATCAACACCATGGTCTTCACCCACTTGCCGTCCAACATCTTGCTCATGCTCGTGCCGCTCATGCCCACCCTGCCCTCGGCCCTGGCGGTGCTCTTCATGCGTTTCGGCATCTCGCAGATGGATGTGCCCACCCGTCAATCCTACACCATGGCCGTAGTCGCGCCGGACGAACGTTCGGCTGCTTCGGGGGTCACCGCCATTGCCCGTTCCCTGGGCGCGGCCATCTCGCCGGCGCTGAGCGGCGCGCTCATCGGCCCCTTCATGGCCGCGCCCTTCTTCCTGGCCGGCGGGCTGAAGATCGTCTATGACCTGCTGCTCTATCGTAGCTTCAAGGCGATCAAGCCGCCCGAGGAGAGGTGAGGAATGGTCAATGGAGATGCGGGAAGCTATTCTGGCGCGGTGGTCAGGCGGTAGCCGCGGCCTTTGACGTTGAGGAGGAATTGGGGATGTTTGGGGTCGGGTTCGATCTTGCGGCGGACCCGACCGACCAACGCAGAGATCGTGTTGGCGTTGATCTCGAAACCTGCGTTGCCGGGATAGAGTTCGGCGATCACTTGTTCGACTTCACAGACCTGTTCTTTGTGTTGATAGAGATAGGCGAGCAGGTCGAATTCCTTGGCCGTGAGGTCGCCGCACAGGATGCCATCGCGGTAGACCGCGCCGGCCTGCAAATCGACCCGCAAGATGCTATCGGCAGATGGCGCGTGGACAGCAGCGAACTGCTCCAGGAGCGGCGTGAAAAATGTGACAGAGTGGCTGCCATCTTCATGAATCAACCCCTTCAATAGGAGTGATTCTTGTTCCCGTAGGGAAGTCGATAACCCCAGAGCCAGATGGTTGAGAGCTACACGCTCCTTGTTGCGCAACCCCTCCCACAGCTTGCGCAACTCGTCCTGCACGTCCTCCTGTTTTTGCGCCCAGTCATCCCAGGGTACGCCCAGAGGTGGCGACTCCATCAGCCCATTGACGAGCGCACCCAGCAAACCGGGGTGTCCGCCGCTGAGTCGTAATAGCTGAGCAGTGGTCTCGTCGCCCATAATTTGCAGGCGGGTTCTGTGGCGCGCCTGCAATTGGGCGAGAACGCGGCGGGCATCGTCTTCCCGATAGGGCCGAAGACCGAAAATCGAACGTGAGAGCAATTCGTAGAAGCCCTCGCACTCCCCAGGTGGTCGCATCTGGGCCGGATGGTCGCGCAAGAAAAGCACATAACACAGCCTGTATTTGTTGGCGTCGCGCAAGGCGCGCAGGTTGGCCAGCGCCTGTTCGGTCAGGGTGCGATAACACTCGTCGAATTCGTCGAGAAGGATGACCAGGCGCAGCCCTTGCTCATGGCAGAGCATATGCACGGCCAGCTCCAGGTGGCGTTGGGCCAGCAGCGCGCTACGTTCGATGATGGCCTCGCGACGCAGCTCGATCAGTTGCGTGCGGATCGTCGTCGCAGCCTGGTGTTCGCCGCTGGCCTCCACCAGACTCGTGAGGATGAGCTCGTATAGCCCCCATTCGGACACGGCGGCCAGGCGGTTGCAGTCTGCCCATAACAAGAGGGTGCGCTCAGCTTCGTCGCCCAAGTAGTGGCGGCGCACGTCCGTCCGCAAGAGGAATTGGAGCAGACGAGACTTTCCCATGCTGGCCGCGCCGACAATCGCACAGGATTCCCAAGCACGGATACAGGTGGAGAGAGGAGTCAATAGCTCCTGGCGGTAGGTGATCGGATGGGATGGACCGATTTCAGTCATGGTGATAAGGTAGGTTGTATGGAAGCTGTCTGATTGGCCAGATATTCGGCTACCGGAATCCAAGTCCAATGATGTACTACAACTGGATCGCTCCCATGATGATTCGATTCGACTGTGGAGAAAGGTCTATCGGGTACAGTATTTATCACTGTTGGTACCTGATAGAGAGTATATCTTGTATGTAACCCAGGATATGAGAACGCGGGTTTTTCTTCCTCTCGACATGTAATATAGTCATCCACGATTTTCACTTCATCTGGCTGAATCTGCAATTCCTCGTTCAGACAGCGTAAAGCTGCTTGTCGAGGGGACTCATCAGGTTGCATCTTTTCAGACGGAAGAGTGTTCACCTGTCGAGTCGAGCCATCTTCGAACGTCTGATACTCCTCCACAAGCACAAAGTCACCATGCTGAACCCAGATTTGAGTGACGCAAACGACTCGGCGAGGCGGATCCTCGTAGAGCACTGTTTCGCCGCGCAGGATTTCACCCAGAAGATTCTCGACTCTCTTCGCCCCACCGCGCCCCCAGGAAGTAGTGTCGATATGGTTGCGATGAAGCCAGTTTGTCAAAGTGGTTGAGTCGTTTGGCTGGAACATCCTTCTCATATATAGATGGGTTCGAACTCACCTGGACTATCTTCGAGAGTACAGTATTGCCATCCGTTGGCATTATGTCAGACAGTAGCGCCCCGGATCGACTCCCTGTCTAGCCAAAAGCTTCGGTGCATCCTTGTAATCTAGCCCATGAAGAGAGATGTTCGTGCGGGCCAGTTCGAAGGCTTTATTGACATTCTGCTTTTCTCCAATGGTGGCATAGAACACACTAGCGAATTTCCGCGCCGATACATCACCGATTGCGGATGAAATGCCGATAACAATGTCAACGTGTTTAGAGATAAGCCGCGCCTGGTCTTCAGAAAAACAGGCATTCAGGATAACACACCGTACCTGATTGTGGTCGCTGTTCAGTATGCCGAAAATGCGCTGTACGGCTTGCTGGCGCAACGGGAATGGATTCCCGCTTTCATCTTCGAGAACGATTTCTCCGTCTTCACTGCCGTGACCGCTGAAGTGAATAATCGTCGGCTCTTTCCGAATAAGCAGCGGTATCAAATCTTCCACACGCACAGCCCACTCGCTCTCCAATGAAAACCGTTCCCGAAACCCGGATTCTTGGATGGCTTGTCTGATTGCACGATACTCCTTGTCGATCATAAGACGAGTCGTATCGAATGGATTCGCAGCAAGGAAGAGGACATTTATCTTGTCGTGTTGCGCAATTCTATTTCCCTTGGGTCCCGTCTCGATTGAAGGCCAACTCTTGGCGGCCACTTTTCCCTATTCCATTTCTCCAGTCGGTAGCAAACCATGCCGCCAATCACCCGACAACGCTGCATCGCCATCGTCAACTTCTGTTTGGATTCCTCGACTTTCTTGATGGATTTCGGGTCGCCGGTCTCCAGTTGAGCAACCTGATCCCAGTATTTCCGTAGGATCGTGAAGCGGTAAAGAGCATTCAAGAATATGCCCCAGTAGAGGGGTTGCGCATCTTCCTTATGATACTCTGGCACGATCGTATTCAGAAGGTGGACGATAACCCCATACTCCTTGTTGTACTCACCCGACACCTCGCTTGCGATTTTTTTTGAACCCAGCGCCTGAAGACTTAGTACACTTGTAAGAAGTTGGACGAATGAATGCCATTCATCTGACTGTTCATCAGCCAACATCGTCAAGATATCAACGATCAACTCCACCCAGTCCTGTAGGATCGGACCAAAGCCGGTGCGCTCATAGTCGATCACCCACACATCATAGCGTGTATCCACAAAGATGTTGCGGCTGTGCAAGTCGCCGTGGCACAGGGCCAAAGTGGTAAATGGTGTGGCGTTCTCCTCGTACTGCAAGTGTTTGCCGTCCTCATCCGGAACCACAAGTTTGATCTTCTTGATTAGCCATTGGATTGGATCTGGCAACCCAAGCTCGTCGAATATAGCAGGCAGCCGAACTTCTGACGGCAATTGTCGGTATTTTACCAGTTCTTCTAGCCACTCTCTTCCCCAAACATCTGTGTAAGCCGCAATCACACGTTTCTTTTGCGGCTGTCCGTCTGAAGGTCTTCTTTGATAAAGTGGTCTCCAGAGGCTTTGAAAATTGTCGATCGCCTTGTTGATTTCCTCTGCGTCGTGAGTGGCGTAGAAGTAGGCAAAAACTTGTTGTGGATATTGATTATCGCCGCCGATAAAGTCGTAGATAACACCGCCCAAATCCCATAGCTCGACAGGCTGACCTTGAATTGTCGCATGTCGATATGCAGGAAAATGCAGTTGGACATGCCTGAAGTGTTCGATTTCCTTCTTCACACGCCCTGCACGCGCGATTTTGACAATGCTGGGGAGCTGCGCATCATCTATGGAGACCTTCATAACCGCACTGCGCGTTCTCAGCAGCAGGCTTGACATCGAATCGTCGCCGCTGACTGCTTCGATGCGTAGCTTGTGCGCAGTTGGAAAGAGATGACGTAGCACGTCATCCACCTGATCGAGGGGGGCCAAGTCGTCGGTGGGAAAGAAACGTCGAACTAGCGCGGCTGATTTCAGCTCAGGCGGACGGTCGAATTCGACTTCTCGGCGAAACCATTTTTCGGCGGCTGCTTTTTCGAGCGCCTGTCGCAATGCCGCTGGGCCATCTTCCTTCCTGAGCACATCGAACGCACCCTGTTTGAGAGCGTTTCTGGCCGTTGCATAATCTGCATACCCGGTCAAGATAATGGCGACGGCAGGTGCGATCTCCTTTATCAGGTCAAGTCCGCCGAAGTCCGAGGAATCCCCATCGTCCACAAGGCGTTTATCCACGATTGCCAGATGACAGCGGTGGCTGCGCACCTTCTCGATAGCATCTTTCAATAACTCACTACCGCTGCCTTTGGCCAATACTGGTTTATATCCCCAGCGAGACAGACTGTTCTCCAGAGTCTCACGGGTCTCTGGGCGGTGTTCAACGATCAGCACGCGTATCGGCGCTTCTGGCGCCGCAGATGTTTCACTCATCAGTCTTCCTCCTTATCTTTTTTCGCCTGTCTGCATGGCAAGCGAATCACGAAGCGCGCGCCACATTCCTCATCTCTTGTAGCGGTCGCCAGGTGGATCGAGCCACCGACCTGCCCGACGATGAAACGCACCAAGAGTAACCCGACCCCGCGTTGTGGATCCTGTTCGCTGGGCAGCCTGGCGCGAAAGACCCTGGAACGTAAATGAAAGGGAAAACCAGGGCCATTGTCGCTGTATTCGATCTCGACTTGTTCTTCGTTGAACGGGCGCGTTGCGACGCGAATCCGCCTACCGTCATGCATCCCTGCGCGCTGCATGGCCTGACGTGAGTTACGCACCAGGTGGCGAAAGATGCGTTCCAGGGCAAACGGATAGGAATCGATTATCTGCGAACCGCACTGCAATCCATCGAGGTCTAGGAGGATGGCGCTATCCTGCTCTTGAATGATCCGCACGATCTGGTGACGGAGTGTTTCATCAAGTGCAATTTCTTCCGATTTCTGTCGTTCCGGCAAGTTCGCGCCAGCCAACCGCTGCGCTGCTGCATCGACTTTCTGGAAGGCCTTTTCCTTCTGCAAGTCTTCACTTTCGTAGCGGAGCGCATCCGCCCAACTGCGAATCTCGAAGATCTCCTGGTTGATGTCATGGGCGATCTCACGCGACCAGGCGGATGCGGCAGCCAGCGTTTCGTTGAATTCAAGTTCTTCACGCTGACGCGCTCGTTCCACAGCCAGACGGATTTGTTTGGCGCAATTCAAGGCCAGTTGTTCTGCGTCGTGATCGAATGCATTGAGCTGATCGCTTTCCAGCACCAAGACGCCGAGCAATCCCTGCTCCTCGCTGTAGAGCGTCACCGCCATCTGGGAACGTGTCGTCAAACGGACGGGCAGATAGCCAGACAGATAGTCAGGGTGTGAGCCTACGTCCGCGATATTTCTGAGCTTCTTCTCCTTACCGCGAATTGATTCAATCGCCACTGCGCCTGCGATAGAGGATTCGTCCACCGGAATAGAAGTAAGGGAGGCGTACTGCGGATTGTCAGGCTTGTAGAACTGGAGCGATGACGAGGCGAATTCCAACGTGTTGTCATCCTTGTTGTAGAGCAAGATAGCCGGCGTCGTTTTGGGAAAGAGATCGTCGGATTGCAACCGCGTCAGAATCTTGGCGATCATTTGCTCCAAATCAAGTTCAGCCCCAACTGTGTTGGTGATATCAAGCGCCAGTTCGACGCGCTTGCGCTGTTTCTCGGCACGCTCGAACAGCCGCGCATCCTTTACGGCTGACGCCACGATTTCTGCCAAAGCCGGGAAGAGCGTTTGTTCCTCACGCGTAAAGAGGTGTGGCTGGCGATAATTGAAAAAGATCGCCCCAACGTTTCCTTCATTTGTGTTGAGGGGAAACGCAGCGCACGAAAAGATCCCTTCACGCATCACAAACTCGCTTCCCAGTTCAGGCTCTTTCTGCACATCCGGCGCCCAAAGCGGCTTGTCGCGCCTGGTAATGTTCTGGAGCGTCCTGCTTTGCTCAGGTTTTTCATCTTTTAGTTCTGCTTCTTGCTTGACGCCGAAATAGGGACCGAGTTCCAGCTCGTCACTCTCTGGTCCCTTGTACCAGATGGTCAATGCGGATACATCAGGAACTGTTTTTTGAATCGCGTTGGAGATGGCCTGCAATGTATTTGGCAAGCCTGTTGGCGCGGTCACTGCTTTGGCTGCATCCAGAATCGCGCCGAGACGACGTTGACGGTGTACATTGTCCAGCGCCAGTGCTGCAGCCGCAGCAAAGCGCTCCAACATGGCAATATGATTTGGATGAAATCCATCGAGTTTTGTGGATTCCACATTCAGCACGCCGAGGACCCGCTTGTCCAGCTTTACCGGTATGTCCACTTCTGAACGGGTCTTGATGCCGCTATTATAATAGACACCTTCCCATTCAGGTGCGCGCACATCTGGTGCATGTTGTGTCGCGCCGGTCGACATCGCCCGACCGCTGATGCCACGAAAGGGATCTTTCTTCACGGTGGATTCTGCCAAACCACCGTCTTTGCGCAGATAGAATTGTTGGCGAACCTGGATGGGCTTTTTCCCGGCTTTGCGCTGCCAATCCAGGAGGAGCAGTCCCACGCGCACCGGAAGCGGAGACAGTAGCTCAGTTGCCCTTCTCAACATTGCCACAATCAGGTTGTTCTCTTTGGTTTCCTCGTCGCCGTAGCGAAGCGCTTCCTGCAATACTTTACCCAGCGATTCCAGTTCTTTTTCTCGCTCTTCTGCAGACTGTATCAGTCCCCTCGCCTCACGCCAGTTGCGGATAGCCACCGCAGCCAGATGCGCCAACGACTCGGCCAGGTGGATTTCCCATTCGGCGAAATTTTGAACGGAGCGAAAGTCAACAAAGAGAACGCCGCGAGGCTGATGTGACACGTGTCCAATGATAGGAACTGCAATCAGCGCCTTGATACGCTCTTCGATGATGAATTTGCGCTCTGTCAACTTTTTGCCGGCAAACTCTTTTTGGTCTTGCGAGATGTCTTTAATGACAACGGGATCCTTCTCAGTGAGAACGGACTCGGTCAGACCACCGGCGTGATACTCTTCTGTGATATGTCCTGCGTCTTCGTAGCCCACATGCGCTACGTTTTCAAGGTCAAACTGGCGTTGATCGCCGTCATCCTTCAATGGGAACACTGCCACGAGATCGGCGCCGAGCACTGCTCGCGCCGCCTCGCAAACTTTCTGCAGCGTTAACTTGAGTGAATGCTTATCCTTGTTCATCAAAAGGATGCTGTGGGTCACGTCAACCAAGAGTTTCTGCGCCCTGTCGTTGCGCCAATTCTCATAAAGCACTGCAACCTGGTTCGTCAGCGCATCAAGGTGCGGGATCAGATCATCGACGTCAGGGCCGGCGTCCTGCCGCCTGTTCACGACCAGCAATCCGATGGTTCGGCTGACTGATTTCAACGGAACGATGTGATAGTTTGTCTCGCCAAACGCATCGATGAACACTTGCGGAAGTTTGTCTCTTGTTTGCTTTGCTTTCACCCATTGAGGCTTACCACTTTTCAGCACGGCGGAGAAAGCGCTCTCATCAGAATCGAGCACAATACTCATCTGCTGGACAACGCGCCGCAGTTCGATGGCCTTTAGCTCATTAGCGGAATATCGGCCAACGAACTCCTCGAAGGAGGCGCCAAAGGTATCCGTCAGACTAGCGTTCCTCTCTGCCTGAGTTTGATGGTGACAACCAAGACCTGCCACGCCTTGCAGTTTCTGCCCACCCTCCTCGGCGAGAAAGAGCATGGCCCGATCAAATCCAAAGCCATAGGGCGCAGTCGCCAGGACGCACGTGGCATCCCACAAACCCTGAAATGAATCGTCTGCCCTCTTTGCCAGCAGCATGAGGTCATAACTGGCTTGTTGCATCAGGCGCAAGGGTCGGCTCAACCCCTCTGCGCGCTGGCTCAACCATGTGACTTGTATCAGGCTGGCAAGGTCGGCAGTGATGAACTCAAGAAGTTCACGATGGGACGATGTGAAGATATCCGGCGTCGAGTCATTCTCTACAATAATTGCGCCAAAGGCGTTGTCTGCACTGCGCAGTTGCACGCCAATGAAGGATTGCGCTGGACGAACCCCCACCTGCGGAATTTTGTGGATATCGCGATACTTGTTCACATCTCTTGGCAGATAGAGCGACTGGGGCAGGCTGATGACATGGGCAATCAGGCCGCTTTGTTCGACATTCTGCCAATGTCTTGGCAATCGCTCGCTGCGCTCGACATGGTATGAGTACTGAAACCACTCGCTTCCCACTGCCCGCAGCACAACGATGAGATTTTCAAATGGAATTTCCTTGACTAGTTCGTCGTGCAGGGCGTCGAGGAGTACATCCAGATCACTCGACTCACCCTTGCTTGCAGCGTGTGTGCGCACCCGCGCAACGATGCTGGCTGCGAGGTTGTGCACCTGCTGCTCTTCATCGCGAACTGCCCGGCCAAAGGCGCTGGATGTCTGGCGGAAGAACAGGTGCAGCAACTGGCGCACCTCATGGGGAACTGCAACATTTTGCGCACCGTAGTCCAGCACGATGACGCCGACGCAACGGTCTTTCTCGTCGTCGAGGAGGGGCGCAACCACCCATTCTCCAACTGCCAGAGGAAAACGTGCTTCTTTCTCAGGAGCGACCAGGACACCGGGACCAAGCTCGTCACCGTGAAAAAAGAATGCGCGTTTCTCGGTGTATGCTCTCTGGGCATAGATTGCCTCTGCCAGGGGCCATCGTCGGCCAGCAAACTCGGGAATAGAGTCATGGCCGATTTCAGCGATCCCTTCGAGCATCAGTCCTGCTGCATTCGCATTATCGATGCGAAAGATGCGAGCGCGGCGAAATCCGAGCTTTGCACCGCCTGCCACCAACGCCTGTGCAACTTCTCTGAGAGAAGTACCTTTCTGCGTGGCATCTGCCACGTCGCTCAGGGTGCGCAGCCAGTTTCGCTCATAGTTGGCTGAACGCCTCTGCAGGAGTAAGCGCACAATCCAGACCAGTTCTATCGGCTCGAAAGGTTTGGCGACATAGCGGAACGCGCCCGCTTCGTAGGCGCGCAGACCGGTCTCCTGATCCTCGAAGCCGGTAAAGAGAATACTGTCCACCCCAGGACTTCTCTGCTGAATGGCCTGCATCGCCGCCAGTCCGTCCATTCCCGGCCCCAGGCGATGATCGATGAGAAGAACGTCGAAGGGTATCGAAGCTGCCTCTACAAGTTGCAAGGCGTCTTCGCCCGAGACAGCCTGGTCTATCTCGACTTCCTCGCCAAACTCTTGGCGCAGCCGCTCCGCCATCATGTAGGCAAAGAATTCATCGTCGTCGACAATCAGGATACGAGTCATGTTGGGGGCCTCCCTTATTTGGAAAAATGAATCGGGACGCGAATCGCCATGCGCGTCCCCCACAGTGCGGCGCTCTCCTCCACTTCGAGCGACCCGCCTAAATCCTCCGCAAGACGGCGGGCCAGGTACAGCCCCATCCCGCTGCCCTCTTTGCGCGTCGTCACTCCCAACTCGAAGATGCTCTCAAGCATACGGGTGTGGATGCCGGGGCCGTCATCCTCCACGACAATGCGAATAAACGCGCCATCTTCTCGACGCTCTGGCGCCACCTCTACGTGCAACTCGCCGCCAGTTTTGGGGCGCAGCAGTTCGATCTGCTGGATGGCATTGACCATCACATTCAGAAGAACCTGCTGAAGTTGCGTCTGACGAGCGCGGGTGAGCAGGATATGGTTGGGCAGCGAAAGAGCTATGCGAACGTGGGCGCGGTCGGCCATGTCGCGCAACAATTCATGACAGCGGGTGACAACGCGGTCGACGCGCACCAATTCATCCTGGTCATAAGTTGTGACGCGACCGAACATTTTGGTGGTGCCGATCAGGTGATGGATACTCTGACTGAGCTTCGCCAGGGTTTCCTGGGCCTGGCGCATGTCATTGCCGGCAGCGGCAGGCTCTTTTTCGAGTGTTCGTTCCAGACGGTTGCACTGGCAGCGCAGTTCGTCTAGTGCGAAGACTAATGGGCTGAGATGGTGATTGGTCTCATGAACTAATGCCCTGGTCAGGTGGCCCATCAATTCCAACCGTTGCATCTCTGCGGCACGCAACAAAAACGCCTGACGCTCTAGCGCCGCGCCCAACATGGCAGCCACAGCCTGCGCAGCGCTGATCACGCTTGCGCCGCCAAATCCCGCCTGGGGGTGAAAGAGAAAGAGGGCGTATCTGTCGCTGCGCTGACAGGGCACTGGAACGCCCACACAAGAGCGAAAGCCTACTAGAGGCGACAGATGTTGAACATAGGCGGCGACATCAAGAGCGTCAGTCACCTCGACGATGACGTCATCCTCGGCGACTTCGCGCGCCGGGCTATAGATCAGTCGC
Source organism: uncultured Caldilineaceae bacterium (assembly GCA_964560495.1). GTDB lineage: Bacteria > Chloroflexota > Anaerolineae > Caldilineales > Caldilineaceae > UBA5069. The sequence goes on along the minus strand of CAZLMM010000005.1, from coordinate 110,351 downwards.
GAAAGCGCCTGATGTTCGAGCGTCGGCGCTCCATCCTCGCCAACAAGCTGGAAGCGGCGCTGGTTCATATCCAGGCGTAAGAGAACGGACTTGGCAGCCCGCGTCTCTTTTCTCAGTTTGCGGAGCAGGTCCACCACGGATCGTTGTTCATCCTGCAATGGACGTCTTCGCCGTAGCTCGACCCGCTGTCCCACCACGAGCCGATCCCCTGCGTCGTCTGGCGCGGCGTCGGCGGCAGGCGCCGGACTATCGGCCAGAAATCTGAGGATGTCTTCCGGCAACGCTGGTTTGAGGATCAGCCCGGCTCCTGCCAGCCCCAGAGCATCGATCTCGGTGCGCCGCAGGTCGCTGGTCGACCAGTCTGTCACCAGTGCGCTACGTATCCCAGGGTGTATCTCTTTCACGTGCTGCGCCAACGCGATGCCGTCCATTCCTGGCAGGTTCACATCGCTGATCAGCAGTTCGAATACCTGGCTTCTCAGGCGGTTCAGCGCTTCTTCAGCGGTGAGCACAGCAGCGACCATATGGCCAGAATTGCGCAACCAGTGGGCAATTGCCTCAAGCTGTTCGGGGTCGTCTTCCACCAGCAAGACTGAGAATTGGCGACCAGAAGCGGCAAGTTCCAGGGGTAGTGGGGAGACAGGGTCAATGATTGAGTTGTCATCGGGCCTAGCAGCACCACGAGATACTTGAGCGGAACCATTCCAACGCCAACTGTCCATGGCGCGCATGGTCAGGTCGATTTCGCGTTTTGAACCGTCGATGGCAAAAATCTCTGCGCGTACACGGTCGCCCGGCCAGAAGTGTGCGTCGAGATCGGCTGCCACATCATCGGGTAGCCGATCGGCCGCAAGCGCCGCAGTCACACCAGGCTCAAGTTCGATGAAGATGCGCCGCCCAATCGCGTCCACTACAACACCCTCGCAGAGCTTTCCCACCTGGTATTTCTGGTGAATGGTGCGCCACGGGTCGCGTTCCACGAGTCGCAGGCTGAGCTCCCAGTTGCGTTCACCTTCCTTCAACGCCAATGCCTTTTGGCGGCTACCAGGCGGAAAGAGCTCCTGCCATGCTGTGTGGTCTTCTCGTTGCCAGCTGATTTCACGGGTGCGGACGATCCCTTCCGTGCCGTTGCCCATATCCACCAAGAGGCCAATGGGCAGATGCTTGCGAATAGTCACATCAACGAGTGCGCCGACCCGAATGTTGGACTGCATAGGACGCCCCCAAGGCTGTTCAGACAAAGATACGCCAAGACCGATAGAGCTGGTGAAGCTGACAGAGGATTGTCAGCGACGACATCATACACCAGAATGTATCGCTGATGATCACCAAAATAATGACGGCAAGATGACAAGTGTGACGAGTATCCTTGTCATTGTAGGAAGGATTGCGTCACGTCCATATGGACTACTTGTCGAGCAATGGCAGAGCAAGATCGGTTATCGTATAGATGCAGGTATAGACGCTGTAGAAGTCGAGAATGCGTTTCGAGAGGAGGAGACCAATGAATGCCTTTGGCTCGCTCATAGCATTTGGGGCAGGCTGTATGTTGCTCGGTGCAGGAATCTTTGTGGTGCTCCTGATAATGCTGATCGCCCGCCATTCGTCGGACGACAGGGCGTCCGGTTGTTTTGGCGTCTATTTGGGGAGTCTGTTTTTTGTTGGCGCTCTCTTTCTCCTGTTTATAGCGGTGCGTGTTGGTTGGGCTGGTGGGTGAGGACACCCTCATACCTTGCGTAGGTCATTGAGTTTCTTGACAGCTGTGATTCAAACAGGATGACAAGATTTACAGGATGTCCATCCATCCTGTAAATCTTGTCATCCTGTCTATTACACCGACAGCGCGGTCGAGACGGAGTGCTGGCGCACTTCTTCGGCGGTCACTTCGCGCCCTAGCCGCTCCGAGAGGTAGATGCCTTCGGAGATGAGCATGGTGGCGAGAGCGGCCTTGGCCGTGGGCATGAGAGGGACGCGACCTTGTAGGGCGGCGATCCAGTGCTGCTGCGGGCCGTCGTAAGAGTCGCCCTGTTCGCGCACCGCATGGAGCCGCCAATCCAGACCGCCCAGGTTGGCCGAGGCGTCCAGGTCCAGATCGCCGATGCTGCGATAGTAGCCGAAGGGATCGAGGCGCACGCCGCCCTCGCTGCCAAAGATCATGGAACCGTCGAACTTGTCCATGTGCACGGCCCACGCCTCGATGATGTCTAGGGTCAGACCGCCCGTGAAGTGAACGAAGCCCAGCCCCAGCTCTTCCACGTTGTAGCCGCTGCGCTCGCGGCGACCGGCGTCCATTTCCATTTCCTGATAGGTCTTGCCCACGATGCGTTCCACCTGGGGTAGACCAATGAGATAGAGCATGGTGGCGATGTGATAGACGCCCATGTCATAGAGCGCGCCGCCGGCCGAGTGCTGTTTCTGCACAAAGACGGGCGAGCCGTAGCCATCCACGAAGGGGCGACCGCGGCGGCGATGCCCCACAGAGCGCACGTGATAGATGCGTCCCAGCGCGCCAGCGTCGATGAGCAGCTTGGCGGCTTTGGTTTCGTTGCTGTACATGGTGACGAACTGGATACCCAAGTGGCGCCCGGTGGACTGGGAGGCTTCCATCATCTTTTCGGCGTCGCGATAGGCGCCGGCCATGGGCTTTTCGCAGAAGACGTGCTTGCCTGCTTCCAGGGCAGCCACGGTCGCGGCCATGTGATAGTTGTTGTGCAGGCAAACATCCACCGCGACGATGTCGTCCCGTTCCAGCAGCTTGTGGGCGTTGGTGTAGATGTTGGGGATGTTGTGCAGCCCTGCGACGCGCTGGGCTTCACTCTCGTTCACATCGGCGATGGCGACGATCTCCACGTTGTTCATCTTGGCGTAGGTCTCTACATGGCGCTTGCCGATCTGCCCCACGCCGATGACGCCGACGCGTACCTTTTCCTGGCTCATTTTGTTTGCGTACCTTTCGTTGATTTTGCGTTTTGTCAAAAGGGAACAATTGTCACGCTGCAAGCGTGACCTACAGCGACCTATCATTCACAAACGATTGTCACGCTGCAAGCGTGACCTACGGCGACCCGTCATTCACAAACGATTGTCACGCTGCAAGTGTGACCTACGGCGACCCATCATTCACAAACGATTGTCACGCTGCAAGCGTGACCTACAGCGACCTATCATTCACAATTGACCGTTTACCATTCACTATTCTTCAGCTTTCCACCACCCGGCGCACCAGCGCCAGCGACTTGATCGCCGCGCCCACCTCGTCGCCGTCGTAGGGGCAGCTCTCGATGCCCCAGCAGCCCTGGTAGCCGGCCGCTTTGAGCAGCCCGATCACCCGCGGGATGTCCTGCTCTGGGTCGTTGCCGTTTTCGTCGAAGGAAAAGGTTTTGAAGTGGGTCAGGCGTGCATAACGGGGATATTGCAGCCAGGCCTGTTCATGGGTGCCGACCGGCCAGTTGTACGAATCGAAGAGCAGACCCAGGTCGGGGAGCGCGTCCAGCAGCTTGTAGAGATTGTCCGGGTGCTGGGTTGGCCCCCAGTGGTTTTCGATGATCACCTCCAGCCCCAACGCTTGCGCATGGGCGATCACATCGCGATAGCCATCCACGACGATGTCGAAAATTTCCTCGAAGGTCTCGTTGTTACGCCCGCCGGCGTCGATGCGCACCTGGGTTGCGCCCAGGAAGTTGGCGATTTGCAGCCAGCGATAGGCCAGCTGGCGATTGGCGGCGCGACCTTCGATGGTCGGTTCATAGATGTGCGCGCCGTCTACCGCGATGCAACCAAAGGGCAACCCGGCTTTCTGACCGGCGACTTTCACTTCCACCAGAAATTCCTGATCCTTCAGCCCTTCCTCCAGATGCCGCATCCACGGGTCGAGCTGTGTGAATCCCACCTCTTTGCACAGGTCGATGTAGCCAAAGACATCCATCTTGCCGGCCTCGACCGTGCGGTGCAGACTGTACGAACAAAGACTGTAACCCATTTTGACTCCGTTCTTATTGGTTTGGAAAGAAAATAACTCCTACCAGTGTAGCGCAGGCGCGTGAAATTGAGAAGATGGGCAGGTCTGCGAATGTGGAGGCCCTGCGGTTTGTGGCGCGCGAACGAAAGATGCTACAATTTTCACAAGAGGATTGTCACGCTGCAAGCGTGACCTACCCCCGTTATCCATTAACCATTAACCATTCCAACAGGCGGGGTTATGGCAGAGAAAATCGGCATCTATTTTGGCAGCAGCACCGGCGCCACCGAGCGCGTGGCGAATATGATCAAGAGCGAGATCGATTCCTATGGCGTGGCGGACGTGGATGTGCAGGTGGTCTCCACAGGCAATCTATCGTCCATGAACGGCTATAAGTACCTGGTCTTTGGCTGCCCGACGTGGAACATCGGCGAACTGCAGGACGACTGGGCGTTGGTCTATCCGGCCATGGATGCAGTCAGCTTCAAGGGAAAGAAGGTCGCCTTCTTTGGTTGCGGCGATCAGTTCGGCTACTCCAATAGTTTTGTCGACGCCATTGGCATCCTGTGCGAGAAGGTGATGGACCTGGGCGGCGAACCGTGTGGCTGGATTCCGACGGACAGTTCCTACCAGTTCGAGTTCTCCCGCGCGAACATCGAGGGCGTATTGATGGGGCTGCCCATCGACGAAGACAACCAGGCGGCGCAGACGCCCCAGCGTGTGTGCAACTGGGTGCACTGGCTGTTGGAAGATTTTGGTTTGCGCCCGGCGTGATGATCGTTTCTTCCGAAGGGGCTTGAACGGCGGCGCATAGTTTTTGCGACTCCAGCAAAGCAGATTTCGCCGCCGTGCAAGCCCCTATAGGTCGTCACGCAAGTCAAGAAGATGGTGACTCCTTGATGGGCGATATGCTGTCCTGCTGCGTGTTTCAACTCATGTCGAGGCCAATGTCAAAGACAGCTGCATAACCCGTGGGCGTTTCCTCGACGGTCAGCGTCATCTGCCCGCCGCTTTGCCTATAGATGCCGTCGTCGTCGTTGCGCAATTTGCGCTCGCCCTTGCTGGCGTAGGGCTGCTGTGTAAAGACTGCATCAGTGAATGCGTCATCGAAGAAGAGCTGTGACGTAAAATCGTAACCCTGCTGGTCACGCACCTTGAAGTGGATATGGACGGTGCGACCTTCGTACCACCCCGGATAGATGGTGGTGAATCTGGCGACCCCATTTTCATCGGTGATCTGATAGCCTCGTAGAAACTTCTGCCCCACTGTCTGGAAGCCAAGCTGGTCTGTGTCCGAATAGACGCCATAGGCGTCGCAGTGCCACACATCCACCTGGACGCCGGCCAATGGCGTACAAGTGTCGTTGGCGATCTGGCTCACCCGAAAGACGAGGTCGAACTGCGTCCCTTCGCTCATCTTGCCTGTGGATGGGTCCAAGCGAATATCCGAACGGTTCAGGTCTTCGTCCACAAAGAGCGGCCCTTCGGTCAATTCGGGCCGCACCACGCACGCCGGAACAGCAGCATCCACAGTCGTGATTGCCGTCGCTGCCTCCGCACTGGCAGCGACGGTGGGGCTGGCCGGCGCGCCGGGCGCCACCGGGGCGCAGGCATTCAGCAGTATGGCTGTTCCGGTCAGGCTAAAGAGAGCGAGCACCTCCCGGCGGCTGAGAATGCGCCCTACGGGCAGATCATCATTGTCGATCATCGTTTTCTCCTTGTTTTTTGTGCAAATCCGCAAATACGGCTCCTCCTTCATCGCATCCTATACGCTGCCACTATTACACTCGATTCTGTAGAAATTGTGAAGAACTTGATCAGGTATTGAGTGAGTCTGTCATTCCGCAAGAATGAGACTCGCTCGCCCGACGTTGTTTGACAGCGTCCCAAAATCGCAATAGACTGACCCGATATGATTTCGATTCGGTGCGTTCAGAATCAGTGATAGTCGGTCGTTCCGTAGGGGCATGAACGGCGGCGAGTCTTCGCTGTTATAGAAAGATGAGTTCGCCGCCGTTCATGCCCCTACAGCAGACTGGCTTTGAATGCACCCACTTCGATCCCTTGCGGCTTTGCGCCTTTGTAATGAACTTCTTTCAGAACGGCAAAATCCAATGACCAATCTCCACGGTTTCGAGCTGATACACTCCTCAACGGTCGCCGAATTGAACGCCCAGGCGACCATCTATCGCCACATCAAGAGCGGCGCGCAGTTGCTCTCCCTGTCGCTGGATGACGAGAACAAGGTCTTCGGCGTTACGTTCCGCACGCCGCCCAGCGATTCCACTGGTCTGCCCCACATTCTGGAGCACTGCGTCTTGGGCGGCTCACAGAAGTACCCCCTCAAAGAGCCCTTTGTCGAGCTGGTCAAAGGCTCCCTCAAGACCTTTGTCAACGCCATGACCTATCCCGACAAGACCGTCTATCCTGTGGCGAGCACCAATCTGACGGATTTCTATAACCTGGTGGATGTCTATCTGGACGCGGTCTTTTTCCCGCTCATTACGCCGCACCATCTCGACCAGGAAGGCTGGCATTATGAGCTGGAGCGCGCCGACGCGCCGCTGGCTTACAAAGGCGTGGTTTTCAACGAGATGAAAGGCGCCTACTCGTCGCCCGACAACATGCTCTATCGTTACAGCAAGGCGACGCTCTTTCCATCCACCACCTATCGCTATGACTCCGGCGGCGACCCGGCGGCGATACCTGACCTGACCTACGCCCAGTTCAAACGCTTTCACGAGACCTATTACCATCCCTCCAACGCGCTCTTCTTTTTTTATGGGGATGACGATCCCCAGGAACGCTTGCGCTTGCTGGATGGCTACCTCAGCCGTTTTCGCAAACGCGAGGTCAAGGCCAGGATCGGCTTGCAAAAGCCCTTCAGCCGCCCGCGACGCTTCACCTTTCCCTATGGCGTGGATGCCAGCAGCGATAACTCGAAGAAAACCTTAATCCGCCTCAACTGGCTGTTGCCCGAGGAGGGCGACCAGAACCTGGAGATGGCGCTCAGTGTGCTCTCCTATGCGCTCATCGGCGCGGCCTCGGCGCCGCTGCGCAAGGCGCTCACCGATTCGGGTCTGGGCGAAGATGTGACCGGCGGTTTGGGAAGCGGCTTGCGCCAGCTCACCTTCTCGGCGGGCATGAAGAACATCCGCCGCGACGACGCAGGCAAGGTGGAGCGGCTGATCCTGAGCGAGCTGGCAGCCATCGCCGAGTGCGGTTTCGAACCGGAGATGGTGGAGGCGGCGGTGAACACTATCGAGTTCAACCTGCGCGAGAACAACACGGGCGGCTATCCCCGCGGTCTGAGTGTGATGTTCGCCGGCTTGGGAACATGGCTCTATGGCGGCGACCCGTTGGCTGCGTTGCGTTACGAAGGTCCTCTGGCCTATGTCAAAGAGGCGCTGGCCGCCGATCCAAATTTCCTGTCAGGGTTGATCCGGAACCACCTGCTCGACAACACACACCGGGTCACGGTCATTCTGGAGCCTGAACCCACGTGGAATCAACAGCGCGACGCCGCGGAAAAGGATCGGCTGGCTGCGGCGCGGCAAACAATGGATGACACCCAAGTTGCTGCGATCATCGACAACACAGCCAGGCTGAAGGAGCGCCAATCTGCCATTGACCCACCTGATTTGCTGGCAAAGCTACCATCGCTCACTCTGGCCGATCTGGAACAGAGGAACAAGCCGATTCCCGTAGAGTTCTCGACGCTCGACGGCGCAACCCTGCTCTATCACGACCTCTTCACCAACGGCATCGTCTATCTGAATCTAGGGTGGGACATTCACCGGGTTCCCCAACACCTGTTGCCCTATGTCAAGCTCTTCGGTCAGGCGCTGGTAGAGATGGGCACAGAGAAAGAGGATTACGTCAGGCTGAATCAACGCATCGGACGCAAGACCGGCGGCGTCTGGCCGTCTTCCTTCACATCGCCCGTGCGCAATGATAGTGGCGGCGCGGCCTGGTTCTTTCTCAGCGGCAAGGCGACCGCCGCCCAGACGCCCGAACTGTTGGCCATCATGCACGATGTGTTGGCGACTGTGAAACTGGATAACCCGGAGCGTTTCCGCCAGATCGTGCTCAAGACCAAAGCGCGCAGCGAGGCGGGTTTGGCGCCTTCGGGACACGAGGTGGTGCATGGGCGTTTGGCAGCTACTTTTGCGCCGGCCAACTGGGCCACGGAGCAGATGGGCGGGCTGAACTGGCTCTTCTTTCTGCGCAGACTGGAAGAACGCATCGTGAGCGACTGGCCAGGCGTCCTGGCCGACCTGGAGGCGACGCGGCGCGCCCTCATCAATCGCGGCGGCATGGTTGCCAATGTCACGTTAGATGCGATCAACTGGCAGAACCTCCAACCTCAGATCGCCGATCTCCTGGCCGCGCTGCCGGATGGAGCCGCGACAGCTATTCCGTGGCAACCCGATCCCTTCCCGCCTCATGAAGGACTGACCATTCCAGCCCAGGTCAATTACGTGGGCAAGGGCGCCAATCTCTACGAGGTGGGCTATGAGTATCACGGCTCGGTGAACGTGATCGCCAATTATCTGCGCACCACCTGGCTGTGGGACAAGGTGCGCGTCCAGGGCGGCGCGTATGGCGGCATGTGTCGCTTTGGCAAACAGTCGGGTTTGATGGCCTTTCTCTCCTACCGGGATCCCAATCTTCTGGCGACGCTAGATGTCTACGATGGCAGCGCCGACTTCCTGCGCCGCGCCGACCTGAGCGATCTGGAGCTGACGCGCAACATCATTGGCGCGATCAGCAACTTCGACCCGTATCAACTTCCCGACGCCAAGGGCTACACTTCGCTCACTCGCTACCTGATGGGCGAGTCGGACGAGAGTCTGCAGCGCACACGCGACGAAATCCTGGGAACGACGGCAGCCGATTTTCGCTCCTTCGCCGAAGTCTTGGCCGCGGCCAAAGAACGCAGCCGCGTCGTCGTCATGGGGTCGAGCGAGGCAATCTCCGCCGCGAATCAGGCGCGCAATGATTGGCTGGCTGTAACGAGGGTGCTGTAGGCGCGTATGGCCGCTAAAGACATCATTCATGCTGCAGTGCGACGGGCGCTTACCCAGGATGGGTGGACGATCACCCATGATCCGTTGGTGCTTGAGTATGAAGATCGGCGCGTCTTTGTAGACCTGGGGGCTGAGCGCATCATTGGCGCGGAGCGCAATGGCGACCAAATTGCAGTGGAGGTGAAGAGCTTTCTCGGCCCTTCGTTCATGACCGAATTCGAGCGCGCTATCGGTCAATATGTGCTCTATCATAGCTTCCTGCAAATGACGCAACCAGGTCGGAAGCTCTACATCGGCGTGAGCGATCTTGCCTATCAGACTCTGGAATCGAGTTTGGCGCTACAAATGACCTTGCGGGTGAACGAAATTGCCCTTGTTGTAATCGATCTTGCCAGGGAGGAGATTGTGCAATGGATAAGCAACAACATAGACGAAACAAGTTGAACCTGAAGGAGCTATTTCTAGCATATCAAGACTTCTTTCAAAATGGCGATCAAACAGGTGAAACAACCGTGGCGATCATTGACGAGGAGCGTGGACATTACTTGTTGCACACTGTAGGATGGGTGGGCAAGAAACGCGTCTTGAGCACACATCTCTATGTCCGCGTCGTTGACAACAAAATTTGGGTCGAAGTAGACTGGTTGGAAAACGGCATCACGCCAGATTTGCTGGCTGCCGGCGTCCCGCGCGAAGACATCGTCCTGGCGTTCCATCACCCCGATTTGCGTCCGCTCACCGAATTTGCTGTAGGATAGCGACTGTCTCGCTCACCGCCCATGATGTTATTGACCCTATCCGGCGTTTCAAAGAGCTTTGGCGACAATACAGTCCTCAACGCCGTGTCGCTGATGGTCAACGCCGGCGAGCGGTTTGGTGTGGTCGGCGCCAATGGCGTGGGCAAGTCGACGCTGCTCAAGGTCATCGTCGGCGAGGTGACGCCCGAACAAGGCGTTGTGACGCTGGCGCCAGGCGTGCGCATGGGCTATCTGCCCCAAACTCTGACGCTGTTGGGTGACCGGTCCGTGGCAGAATTGCTGGCCGAAGCCCAAGGCGACCTCTCGCGGCTGGCAGAGCGGATGCGAACAGTGGAGCAGGCCATGTCCATCGGCCAGGGACCATTGGATGATCTGCTGGTCGAGTATGGCGCGCTCAGCGATCAATATGAGCTGGCCGGCGGCTATCAAGAGCACAATGTCGAACAGGTGCTTGCCGGACTGGGGTTGGCAGAGATCGAACGCAGCCGACCAGTCTCCACCCTTTCAGGCGGGGAGAAGGAGCGCCTGGGTCTGGCCGGCCTGCTGCTGCGCTCGCCTGACCTGCTGCTCCTGGACGAACCGACCAATCATCTGGATTTTGCCGCGCTGGAATGGCTGGAAGACCATTTGCAGCGATTCAAAGGCGGCCTGGTGGCGGTCTCTCACGACCGTCACTTCCTCAATCGCATGGCGACGACCATCGTCGAAATTGATGAGGTCACCCGAGCGGCAAAATGTTACGCCGGCGACTATGATTTTTATGCGGCCAGCAAACAACAGGAGCGCGCTCGCTGGCTGGCCGAATATGAAGCCCAACAGGAGGAGATGCGCGAGCTGCGGCGCATCATCCGTGTGCGAGGCCAAAAGGCCGGCGATCGCCACCCGATGCGAGACAGCGACGGCTACATCCCCTATTTCAAGGCGCAGCGTGTAGACGCCGCGGTTTCGCGCAACATCCGCTCCGCTGAAGAGAAACTCCGTCGGCTTGAGGAGAACCCGATTCCCAGGCCGCCCAAAGGATTGGAGATCAATCCAGAGCTGAATCCAACGCTCTTTGGCAGCAAGACGCCTGTCAACGTTGTGGATGCCAGCAAGAGCTATGGCGAGCGCATCATTCTGCACCAGGTCGCCTGCACGGTGGAGAGTCGGGCGCGTATCGTCCTTGTTGGCCCGAACGGCGCAGGCAAAACGACGCTCCTGCGCATCATGGCGCGCCAGATCGCGCCCGACAGCGGCTGGATCTATTGGGCGCCAGGCGTGGCGGTCGGTTATCTTGATCAGGAACAGGAGACCCTCGATCGGTCTGGCACGTTGTACGAGGTGTATACCGCAGGGCTGGCCGGCGATTGGGAGACGCTCAAAACCGAACTGCTCAGCTATGGGCTGTTCACCTATCCAGAGCTGGCGAAGCCTGTGGCCGCCCTCAGCGTTGGCCAGAAGCGCAAGCTACAACTCGCGCGCTTGATGGCGACCAGGGCCAATGTGTTGCTGCTGGATGAACCGACCAATCACATCAGCCTGGATGTGCTGGAGGAGTTCGAGGCTGCGCTGCACAGATTCGCCGGGCCAATCGTGGCAGTCTCCCATGATCGGCGCTTTATTCAGAGCTTTGCCGACGAAGTTTGGGAGATCATCGCTGGCGCGCTTGTTCGTTACGTTGGCGGCTGGGATGAATACCAGCTCCGCCATCAATGATATACACAGGAGGGAACACCATGAAGAAACTGCGCGTGTTGCAAGTGAGCGGGTCGCCCTATGCCATGGGCTACACCCACGGCCAGGCTTTCTGCGACGAAATCGCGTTGCTGACCGAGGAACGTCTGCGCCTGTGCACCGATCCCTTTTGGACAGGCGGACGCGCCGCCACGCTGGATGAAGTGCTGGCCCTGGGACAGGCTTGCCTCCAAGAGCACTGGGCCTTCGACCCATTGCTCATGGAGGAGATGCAGGGCATGGCCGACGCCATCGGGCTGGGGCTGAACGAACTGGTCATCATGAACGGCTTCACCGACTTTGTGGATGTGATCGCCAACGACCGCAACGCAGCCAGGGTCTTCAGCGCCAACGGCAATGGCTATGTGTCCAAAGCTGACGACGGCGGCTGTACTGCCTTCATCGTCGAAGAGTCAGCTTCGGCGGACGGTCGCGCCTATCTCGGCCAGACCTGGGACATGCATGCCTCGGCCACCCCCCATGTGATCCTCCTCGACGTGCGACCCGACGATGGCCCGGCGCTGCTCATCTTCACCATTACCGGCTGTATCGGCATGATGGGTATGAACGAACACGGCGTGGCCGTGGGCGTCAACAACCTGTCTGGCGCAGACGGTCGCATCGGCGTGCATTGGACATACGTCACGCGCAAGATGCTGGCTCAGCCAACCGCAGACGGGGCAATGGAGACGCTGCTCAACGCAAAACTCTCTGGCGGCCACAACTATGTGGTTCTGGGGCCAGACAACACTGGCGCGCTGAAAGGGTGGAACGTGGAGGCTATGGCCACATGCAGCCACACGACGCCCGTGCGGGGAATCATTGCCCACACCAATCACTGTCTGGCGCCCCACACCCAGGCGCAGGAACGCGCTCGCAAGGCATTGTCGTTGCAGAGCACGATGACGCGCCTCGCCCAGGCGCAACGTCTGCTGGCCGCACAACTAGGCGCCGTCACCATCGACAGCCTGATGACCCTGACGCGCTATCAGGAGCCGGGCGAGATGTCCATCTGCGCCGTGACGCGCCCTGGCTACGACATCGAGTCGTCTGGCGCATGTATCATGTCGCCCACGACCGGTGAATTCTGGGCTGTGTGGGGTGTGCCGGCGGAGAATGAATATGAGAGATTTGTGGTGAGCAGGAATCGCACAGTCGATATCAACTCGCTGTCAGTCGAGTAGATGGGAAGATCGCGGCGTTCATATCCACGGATTGATCACCGTCACGCCGGCGCCGGCGAAATCGGCCACATTTCGCGTCGCCAGTGTAAGCTGGCCGTGCAACGCAATCGCCGCAATCAGTGAATCGATAGAGGGCAATGTACGGCCTCTCAGTTCCAGTGTTGCCGTCAGCACACCCCATGTCTGCGCAACTGAAGAATCGATCACGAGGATGCGCCCCTGAAACCGCAAAAGCAGTTCGTTCGTCAACCAGTAATGGAGATCACGCTTGCGTTGAGACTCAGGGAGTTTCTCGATGCCTTTTTTGATTTCGCCGACAGTAATCACGCTCAGGTAGAGTTGACTCTCCTCCAGTCGTTCAATCCAGGCGATGACGTTGGGCGAGGGTTGTTTTGCCACCAATTCAGCGATCACATTGGTATCAAGAAGGTACTTCATAGCTCCAAATCTACCCTAGCACCACCCTGAACGCGGCTGAAGTCAAGATCTTCGCCCACGAGGGGCGATTCCCGAAAGAATTGCGTCAAACTCTTGCCCATGTTTTTCTGTAGTGCGGCTATCTTCCGATATTCTGAATATGAAATGATCACCGCCACTTCGACGCCATGCCGAGTAATGATTTGTGGTCCGTCTTGCATCGCATCATCCACCAGTTGGCTGAATTTGTTTTTGGCTTGCTGCACTTGCCACATATTTCCTCCTGTAAATCCAGACAGTCTAGCCAGGATTGTATATGAAGATGCTGAGGATGTCAACCCAAATCAGGTTTCATGCCTATCCTCCGTGTGAGCCCATTTTTCAATAGAGGAAGATCTTGTGACAGTGCAACGCACTATCTACGTTCCACCAGGCGGACCGCCACGTGTAGCGCCGCCCAACCCCGACATCTATGATCGGATGGGCTTCGATAACATCGTCCAAATGATGGAGGATTTCTATCGCGAGCTGGAGCGATCTCCCTTGCGCGCCATGTTTCCCGACGACATGGTGAAGGCATCGCGCAAGTCTGCCGCCTTCTTTGTGGGCTTGCTGGGCGGCCCGCCCCTTTATCACCAACTCTATGGCAACCCGGCCATGCGCGCCCGCCACCTGCCCTTTGCCATCGACGAAGCAGCGCGCCAGGAATGGCTGGCCTGTTTCGACCACATCTTGGATCACGCCGTCGAACGCTATGCGTTTCCCGCCGAGCATCTGCCCGGCTTCCGTGATTTCCTCCACGGCTTTTCGGCCTGGATGGTCAACACCGCGCCTGGGTCGTCCGACGGCGCGCCACAACCACAACCATGACTGAATTCACTGCTCTTGACCCCTACTCTGCGCCACTGGCCGCTCCGTCCGGGCAGGCCCGACGACCCTTTGGTCTCAAGGCGATCATGTTCCTTTTGACATTCAGGCTATTGGGACAGGGTGTCTTGATGACGCTTGTCGTCGCCGTACACAATTCTGACGCCCTTGATTTGACCTGGACAGAGCTGGCGCTGTTCGTATCCGACGGTTTCCAGTGGCTCTTGATGCTCATCACGTTGATTGGGCTGTGGCGATTGCGCCGTTGGGCGTGGTATCTACTCATGGCGCTCTTTGCTTTTTCCATGACCGTTGACATTGTCCTCTACTTCAGCGGGCAGCCGCCCTATCTTTCCATGCTCCTCAACGTGATCATGGTCTTTTATGTCAATCAGCGCGAGGTGAGACAACTCTTTGTTGGCCTGGCAGGGAGGAGGTGATGGCGTGGCGAGTACGAGCATGAGTGTTGGGGGCGAAGTGGAATTGTTGCGACGCTATGAACCCGTATTGCGTTTTACGCAAGGCGAGATGTTCTTTCCCTGCGCCGTGGATGGCTATCTGGAACGGTGCAGCCTGTGGGCCGCCGACCGTACGCGGCGCGCCCGCCTACTGGCTCGCCCAGGCGAGCTGACGCCGACCAACCTGGGCGATTACAAAGATGCGCCCCTTGGGGAACGTTTCTATCTGCGCTTCGTTCATGAACCTTTGCAGGCGTCGGATTATCAGCGTTGGCGCAAACGCCCAGACCGCCCTGCCTTCCACGCGCCGAGCCGTTTGCAGCGTGTCGGGCTGGTGACGCGCCTTCTGGATGGCGTCTTTGACCTTGCGCTCCTGGCGCGTGGCCGCGTGCCGGGCGGCACTGCTGCCGCGGCCGAGCAGAGCTATCGCCAGTTCATGGCCGACCATGCCCGACGCGCCTATTATGGCCGGGTGCTACACATGGGCGGATACATCGTTCTTCAGTACCTCTTTTTCTACGTGATGAACGATTGGCGCTCCACTTTTTCTGGTATCAATGACCATGAATCAGACTGGGAACAGGTGCTGATCTATCTTTCCGATGAAGGCGATAGCGAGCCAACGCCGGCCTGGGTGGCCTATGCCATGCACGATTTCAGCGGCGACGACCTGCGCCGGCGCTGGGATGATCCAGAAGTGGAGAAGGCAGCCGAAAATCATCCCATCATTTACGTAGGCGCCGGCTCTCATGCCAGCTATTTCACCGGCGGCGAGTATCTCATGCAGGTGGAGCCGGGCTTTGCCGGCCTGCTCCACGGCGCAGCCGACGCACTTGAGCGTTTTTGGACCAATACCCTGCGGCAGAGTGGCAGCCTGCAACTCAATTCCGGGTTGAACTCCCTGTTGAGCATCCCTTTTGTGGATTACGCCCGCGGCGATGGCCGCGCCATTGGGCCCGGGCAACAGGAGGAGTGGACGCCAATCCTCATCAGCGACCAGAGCGCCTGGGTGGATGGCTACCGCGGTCTGTGGGGGTTGGACACCTGGGACCCATTAGGCGGCGAGCGTGCGCCGGCCGGCCCCAAATACAACCGCAACGGCAGTATTCGCCTCTCATGGCGCGACCCCCTGGCTTGGTGCGGGCTGGACAAGACGCCCCCACCCGGTCAGGCCATCGCCGCCGCAGAGGAAGTGCTGAATGAGCTGGCGGAGGAACAGACCAGGCTGAGCGGGCAGATCGACGCCCAGCGGCTGCGCGTGCGCAAACTGGCCGCCGAGGTGGGCGCGCTCAATCAGACCCAGTATCTCGGCCATCTGTCCAGCCGACGCCAGACCCGGCTGGCCCAAGAGGAAACGAAACTGCGCACGCTGAGCGATCGCCTGTCGGAGGTGGAGGAAACCTATGAGGCCAGCGCGGCCCACCTGGCGCGCATGAAGCAGGGTGATTTTGGCTCGCCGCGCAGCCACATTCGTCGCAGTCATGCGCCCCAATCGCCGCTCGAAGAACAGGGCCGCATCGCCATGTTGTGGGCCGCGGCCAGCGGCGGCGTCATTCTGCTGCTGATCCTGGGCTTGCTCTACTTCCGCCCACCTTTTTGGCTTTTCTGGCTGATTGCCACCGCGGTCTTCGTCGGCGCAGTCGAGGCCTACACCCACGCGCGCCTCGTCTCGTTTTTGATCGGCCTGACGGTCGCGCTGGCCATGGTGACTGCGGTCATCTTATTGTTCGAGTTTTGGTGGGTGACCATCGTGTTTGGCCTGGCCTTCCTGGCCGTGGTCATGATGACCGACAACCTGCGCGAGATCTTTGGCAAGTGACGCCCATTCTGCATCTTCTCAATGATTGGCGCCCCTGCTTGAGAAGATGCCCCATTTCTTCTTACGAGGAATTCATGACAGACCCACTCAGCTTGTTCGACTTTCTGCTCATTGGCCTGGCCGCCGTGGCCGCCGGCTTGATCAACGCCATTGCCGGCGGCGGCACGCTCATCAGTTTTCCTGCGTTGGTGGCCGTGGGTGTGCCGCCCGTATCCGCCAACGTGACGAACACCGTGGCGCTCGTTCCGGGCTACCTGGGCGCAACCTTTGCCCAGTTGCAGGACCTGGCCGGGCAGAACCGGCGGTTGCGCCTGCTGGCGCCTACCGGCGTGGTGGGCGGCGTGGCGGGCGCGGCGCTCTTGCTCAACACCAGCGAAAAGCTCTTCAGCGCATTGGTGCCCTATCTGATTCTGCTGGCGTGCGGCTTATTGGCCGTGCAAGACCCGGTGCGGCGTTGGGTGTCTCGCCGCGCCTCGGCTTCCCATGACCGACCGCTCAACGAGGCGTGGGCCATCCTGCCCGTCTTTGCTGCGGCCATTTATGGCGGCTATTTCGGCGCGGGTCTCAGCGTCATCATCCTGGCGGTCTTGGGGTTGGTGATCGAGGACAACCTGACCCGGCTCAACGGGCTGAAACAGGCTATCGCCTTTTCGGTCAACATGGCCGCTGCGGTCTTCTTTCTTTTTTCCGGGCAGGTGGTGTGGGCTGCGGCGCTGGTGATGGCCGTGGGCGCGCTGTTGGGCGGCGCGCTGGGTGGACGGCTGGCTGGGCGCATCCGCCCGCAAACCCTACGCATCGTCGTCGTCGTCATCGGCGTCGTCGTGGCGTTGATATATCTTCTGCGCTAAAGTCACACTGCGCGGCGCTCCCATTCCGCCACGTGCCGCTCGCCCAGGGTGCGCCACTCCGCCGCCACGGGCGTCAGCCCCAGGTCGCGCACGATCCGGCGCGCGGCCAGCCCCAGGATGGCCGCAAAGGTGGGATACGAGATCTCCAGCTCGGCCAGCTGCTCCACACGCATACTGGAGGCCATGCCGGCGGCTACGATCTGGACGATCTCCACGGCCTGCTCGCCGATGACGTGCGCGCCCAACAGGTGCTTGGTGGCCGGATCGACCACCAGCTTGCAGTAACCTTCCGTGCGCCCGTCAATGACGGCGCGATCCAGGTCGGCGTAGGCAACCACTGCCGTCGCTGGGCTGAGTCCCTGTGTCTGGGCTGCGGCCTCGGTCAGCCCCACGCCGGCGTATTCCGGGTCTGTGAAGCCGCCGTGGGGCACGATGGTGTGGCGGTAGACGCGCTTGGGACCCAGCAGCGCGTTCTCGGCCGCAATGCGCGCCTCATAGCTGGCGCTCTGCACCAGCATCATGCGCCCGGTGATGTCGCCCGCAGCGAAGATGTGGGGCGCGGTGGTGCGCAGGTGACTGTCCACCTTGACATAATTGCGCTCGGTCTCCACGCCCGCGGCCAGCAAATTGAGGGGGGCGAGGTTGCCCAGCCAGCCGGTGGAAAGGATCACCGCCTCGGCGTCCAGGGGGCGCTCACCTTCTGCCGTGCGATAGACCAGGCGCAGCCCACCCCCTGTGCGCTCGATACGCTCGACCCCGGCGATGCCGGTGATCACCTGGATGCCGCGGCGGCGGAAGGCGTCGACCAGGGTCGTCGCCACCAGTTCATCTTCGGCGCTCACCAGCCGCGGCGCCACGTCGAGAATGGTCGTCTCGACGCCAAAGGCGTCGAAGATGGAGGCCAGTTGAGAGCCCGTGGCCGCGCCGCCCACCACCGCCACAGAGCGAGGCAGCCGATTCAGCGACCAGACGTCGCTGTGGGTGAGGGCCAGCTCCTCGCCGGGGAAGTCCAGCCGCCGCGCCCGTCCGCCGGCCGCCAGGATCACCCGCTCGGCGCTGAGCGTGAAAGCATCGCCCAGGGCAAGCGTGTGGGGATCGACGAAGCGCGCTGCGCCGACGCCGGCGAAGACCTCCACGCCTGCGCTTTCCAGGTGGTTGTGTAGCTGCTTCTTCTCGTGCACTGCGTAGATAACGCTCTGGGTGCGTTCCAACAGCCGGCGGAAATCCACTTCGGGCGGTCGCGCCAGCAGGCCATAGTCGCTGAACTGCTCGGCGTCGCGCACCAGCCGCGCCGCCTTGGCCAGCACCCGCGTCGGCGCGCAGCCGTCATTGGTGCAGGTTCCGCCCAGGTTGCTGCGTTCCAGCAGGGCGACGCGTGCGCCTAGCTCGCAGCCACGCAGGGCTGCGGTCACGCCGGCCGGCCCGCCGCCGATGACGATCAGGTCGAAGTTGGTCATGCTTTCTGTTCTTTCTTTTTTCCGTAAGGCGGCGGAGAAAGCCATGAAAGGTTCGTGCAAGACGGCCTCTCGTGACGGCGGCATCAGCCCTACGAGGAAAGTCATCCGCCGATCGAATAGCGCACGATGCCAGGCACATCGTCGAAATCAGTATCTTCGCTCCAGATGCGAAGGCAGCGCGCTTTTTGCATGACAGCCAGGTGCAGCGCATCACGCGGGGGTAACTGATAAGCCAGCACATTTTGATTCATCGCGGCAACATCCGCCTGCCTAATGCTGATTGTCACCAGATTGGAAAGGGTCTGTAACCGAGCAAGGCTTACAGAGATATCGGGATAGAGTTGAGCCGTGAGTTTACGTCCATCTTGGCGTAGTTGTTCCAGAGGGTTGCCCGGATAGAGATCACGAATCCGCGCAAGCAGAAGTCGATAGGCGAGCTCATCAAAAGTCAACACTGATGTGTAGAGCGTGAACTCACCCTTTTGTGCACTATTCATCACTGATTCGATGACAGGATTCTTCGTGCGTAGGAATAGGTGAAACACCATCGTGT
Organism: uncultured Caldilineaceae bacterium; assembly: GCA_964560495.1. Classification (GTDB taxonomy): domain Bacteria; phylum Chloroflexota; class Anaerolineae; order Caldilineales; family Caldilineaceae; genus UBA5069. The sequence goes on along the minus strand of CAZLMM010000005.1, from coordinate 91,289 downwards.
CGACGTAGATCGTCGGTCCGCGGAATTGAGAGATCGACAGGATCATGACAGGAACCGCGTCGGGTCGAGGGAGTTATCTCGGAAGAACTCTTGTTCATCTGACGCTGCCGGTCCCAATATGCCCGAGAGCTGCGCCACAAGATTGGCGGAATCCGTCGTTGCTGCGCCGCGCTGAATCGCCGCACGCAACTCCTCGACCTGAGCGAGAATCGCGTCCAATTGAGTCAGGAGCGCCACATCTGTAGGTGGCTGCAAAACCGATTGCATTGTTTGCGCTTATCCTCCCTGTGCGCCAAAAAAAGTTTCACTGTGTCTCCGCAAAGACACAGGTGAAGTATACCACATTCCCCCCTTCACGACCGCCCTACCACGGGTGGGATAAATTCCAGATCTTCGTCGCTGGCCGGGCGCAGGAAATCGAAGTCGCAGCCTTCATCGGGCTGCAAGATGTGCTCCCTATAGAGGTGCGGATAGCCCCGGCGGTGACGCGTGGCAGGGGGCAACCAGGCGGCGCGGCGGCGCGCCAACTCTCGCTCATCAACCAGCAGGCTCAGGCTGCGTTTTGCCACATCCAGCTCGATGAAGTCGCCATTCTGCACCAGGGCCAGCGGCCCGCCCACGGCCGCCTCGGGCGCGATGTGGAGCGCCACTGCGCCATAGGCGGTGCCGCTCATGCGCGCGTCGCTCAGGCGCACCATGTCTGTCACACCGGCTGCCAGGAGTTTGGCTGGAAGAGGGATCGACCCCCATTCGGGCATCCCTGGGACGCCCACCGCGCCTGCGTTGCGCAGCACCAGCACGCTTTCGGCTGTGACTGGCAGATCGGGCGAGTCGATGCGGGCCAGCATCTCGTCGTAGCTGTCGAAGACCAGGGCCGGCCCTCGGTGCTGGAGCAGACGGGGTGAAGCCGTGCTTGTGCGGATGACCGCGCCGCGCGGGGCAAGATTGCCGCGCAGGATCGCCAGGCTGCCTGCGGCCTGCAGCGGCGCAGCCAGCGAACGGATCACCACGCCATCGGCATGGGACTCGCTCGCCGCCAGATTCTCGCCCAGCGTGCGCCCACTCACCGTGAGGCATTCCAGGCGCAGGGCATCCCGCAGCTCGTTCATCAGGGCGGGTGCGCCGCCCGCAGCGTCGAAATCGGCCATCAAGTGGCGGCCCGCCGGCTGCAAGTCCAGGAGCATGGGCGTCTGGCGGGAGACGCGGTCGAAATCCTCCAGCGCCAATGGAACGCGCAGCCGCCCCGCGATGGCCAGGAGGTGGATGATGGCGTTGGTGGAGCCGCCCAGGGCCGCATAGACGGTCAGTGCGTTCTCGAACGCGGCTCTGGTCATGATCTGCGCCGGGCGCAAATCCCGGTGCACCAACTCGACGATCTGTTGCCCGCTGGCTGCGGCTGTCGCCAGGCGTCGGGGGTCATGGGCTGAGATGGTTGCGCTCCCAGGCAGCATCATACCCAGGGCCTCGGAGAGCACGGTGAGCGTAGAGGCGGTGCCCATGGTGTTGCAGGTGCCCGGCCCGCCGGCGTAGGCCGCCTCGATCTCCTGCCAGTCCACTTCGCTCAATCGCCCGGCGCGAAACTCATCCCAGTACTTCCACAAATCTGTGCCCGAGCCAACCGCTTGCCCGCGCCAATGACCGGTCTCTTTTGGCCCGGCGCAGACCTGGATCGCTGGCAGGTTGGCGCTGGCCGCGGCCATGAGCTGCGCCGGCGTGTTCTTGTCGCACCCGCCCAGGAGCACGACGCCGTCGAGTGGATAGGCGCGCAGCATCTCCTCGACCTCCATGGCCAGCAGGTTACGATAGAGCATGGCGCTGGGCTTCATCAGCTCCTCGCCCAAGGAGATGGTGTTGAACTCCATGGGTACGCCGCCGGCTGCGATGACGCCATGCTTGACGGCCTCGGCGACTGTGCGCAAGTTCAAGTGGCAGTTGTTCAGGTCGCTCCATGAATTGGCAATGCCGATGACCGGCTTGCCAGCGAAGAACTCCTGGCTCCAACCGTGGACGCGCAGCACCGCGCGGTTTTGCAGACCCAGCTCATCCGTGCGGTCGAACCATTTAGCAGAGCGATAGGACATGCTGAACCCTCCCAGGGATAAAGGATGACACTCACTTTCGGAAGCGACTGTCATCTGTGCTCCAAATTGTATACAAAAAGACGGGCTGCCAGAGAAACTTACCTTTGCCAAGAGCCATTTGCCAAGCACGTGCGTAGGGGCATGAACGGCGACGGAAGAGTCTGTTGAGCGGACAAGCGACCTCATTCGCCGTCCTTCATGCCCGCTTGGGTGAATGTTGTCGCCCAGGCAGAGGGTGAATGGCGGCAAACGATCGCTCCCGGTGCACAATTTGCCTCGCCGCGGCCATTCAACCCCCTAAGATTGTGTGCGAGTCGCCGTCTGTGCAAAATTGTTACTTGACAAAGCGAAATATATGACCTATATTGTATACAATCCAATGAACGCAACAATTTCGACAACTAGCCCAATGGCTGGTGTGAAGCGATCTCCCAAGTATCGAGAGGCCGCCTATCACGCCATCAAAGAGGCGATCCTTTCCGGCGACTATCCGCCGCACCAATCGCTCATCGAGGAGCAGTTGGCCGAGATGCTGGCCATCAGCCGGACGCCGGTGCGCGAGGCGCTAGCGATCCTGGAGCACGAAGGGTTGATAGGCCCGCGTGGCAACCGCGGCCTCTATGTGCGCAGCATCGACCGCGAGGAGTTTATCGCCATGTTCGTCGCCAACGAGACGGTGGAGCCGACGCTGGCTGCCCGCGCTGCCCGCCTGGCTGATGAAGAACAGCTTGCCGCCATCGAGGAGGCGATCAAGCAGGCGAAGGCGTGCGCAGCCCGGGGCGACCAGGCAGGGTTCCTCAAGCGGTCGCGCGATTTTCATCGTCTGGTGGGCGAGGCAGCCAACAACGCACCGCTAGCCGGGTTCGTTCTGCGCAACGAAGAACGCGCCGATATGTACCTGCTCAGCTATGGCAAGCAGCTCGACCTGGCCAGCATGAGCGCCTCGCTGCGTGAGCATGAGAATATCTATCGGGCCATTGCTGCACGCGAACCGGAAGATGCAACCCATCTGATGATCTTTCACGCGCGTTCGCTGCGTGAGCGGCTGGCAGGTTTGTTTAGCAGAATGGAAGGGGAGCCATGAACAATCAAGCATGGGTGCAGCGCGCCGAGCAGGTCATCCCGGGCGGCGTCAATTCGGCCAACCGACGCATCGGCTGGCCTCTGGTCGTGGTCGAGGCCCACGGTGCGCACTTCAGCGATGCCGACGGCAAGCGCTATCTGGACTATCACGCGGCCTTTGGGCCGCTCATCCTGGGGCACAACCATCCGGCAGTGAATCAGGCTGTGGCCGCAGCGAGCCAACGCATCGATCTGATGGGCGTGGGCGTCACCGACGTGGAGATCGAGCTGGCCGAGGCCATTGCCGGCCACGTGCCCTGCGCCGAGCGGGTGCTGCTCACCAACTCCGGCTCCGAAGCGACCTATGCAGCTCTGCGCCTGGCGCGCGCAGTCACCGGACGCTCGTTCATCGTCAAGTTTCAGGGCACATATCATGGTTGGCACGACGCCGTGCTAATGAATGTCATCAGCCCGCCGGAAAAGATCGGTCAGCGCGATGTGCTGACTCTGGGCGCGGCGCCGGGCGTCATGGAGCATACGCTCGTCCTGCCTTTCAACGACGTGGAGGCCATTAGCGAGTTGGTGGAGCAGCGCGGGCGCGAGATCGCGGCCATCATCGTCGAGATCATTCCTCACAACATCGGCTGCGTCATGCCCCGCCTGGAATTCCTACAAAGCCTGCGCCGCTTGACCGAGGAACAGGGCATCGTGCTCATCTTCGACGAGGTGATCACCGGTTTTCGTCATGGACTGGGCGGCTATCAGAAGATCTGCGGCGTGACGCCGGACTTGAGCACCTTCGCCAAAGCCATGGCCAACGGCTATCCCATTGCTGCGCTGGCCGGCAAGGCCGGGTTTATGGATCGTTTTGGACCGGGCGGCGGCGTCTTCTTCGCCGGCACCTACAACGGTCATCCTCACAGCGTGGCCGCGGCCCTGGCGACCATCGCCGCGCTGGAAGATGGCGCAGTGCACCGCCGCTGTTTCGACCTGACGCGCCAGGCAGCCGATGGCCTGAGCGAGATCGCCGAGGAGTTGGGCATTCCCATGAAGGTTGCGCTCTTTGGCTCGGTTTTCGTGCCCTATTTCATGGACGACGGGCCGATCGTCAGCTACACGGATTTGCTGCGCAACGACACGGGCCGGGATATCTGGTTCCGCCGCGCCATGTGCGACGCCGGCATCTTCATGTTGCCGACGGCGCTCAAGCGCAACCACGTGAGCGCGGCCCACACCCAGGCCGACATAGACCACACGCTGGAGTGCGCTCGCCAGGTGTTGATGCGTTTGCCGGCGTGATGCGCTCTGTTCGGTTACGTAGATGCTTCACTGGCGTAGATGCTTCACTACGTTCAGCATGACAAGGGCGGTGTTTCTTGTCCACGTTTTGCCACGCGGGGCATTGGAAACTCCCTAGAAACTCTCGCCGACACGTAAATGCTTCACTGGCGTAGATGCTTCACTACGTTCAGCATGACAAGGGCGGTGTTTCTTGTCCACGTTATGCCACGCGGGGCATTGGAAACTCAGCATGACAACCACTGGGTTACTTGCGCCCGCCTGTACTAGATACACCCATCTGATTCGGAGTCGCTGAAGAGAGACCAACAACCTGACTATGATTGCACAACACGCAGACATCGCTATCATCGGCGGCGGGATCATCGGCATGAGCTGCGCTTACGAATTGGCGCGCCAGAGCAACCTACGCATCGCGCTCTTCGACAAGAACAACCCGGCCAGCGGTACGACCGGCGGTTCGGCCGGCGTCATCTGCCTCCACGACATGGGCGCGATCTATGCTTCTCTCACACTGCTGGGCTATGCGCGCATTCAAGAACTGCGCCGTGAGCACGATTTCTCCTTTCAGCCCTGGGGGATGTTGAGCGTGCGCTATGGGTCGGGAAGGTTCCCTCCCGAACCGGACGCTTACTACCGACGTTTCGCGCGGGGCGAGGAGAGCATCTACGCCCATGAATTCCTGACTGTTGCTGAATTGCAGCGCCGTTTTCCCTGGATCAAGACGGGCGGTGTGCGAGGAGGCGTCTTTTATCCTAACCAGGGCTTTATCGACCCTTACGAACTGGTCGATCTCTACGAGCGGCTGGCCGTCGCAACCGGACGTGTGCAGGTGTATCGCAATACACCCGTGCTCCAGATACGCAGCGACGGCGAGCGCATTACCAGCCTGGTGACGCGGCGCGGGGAGTGGCAGGTCGGGACCGTGCTCAACGCGGGCGGGCCGTGGGGCGCCAAGATTGCAGCGTTGGCGGGCAGTCATGTGGCTTTGACGCCCCAACGCATCCAGGTCTGCGTCGCGACGGGCTTCGACGACGGCGTCGATCTTGCGCCGCTGACCAGCGCGCCGGAGGCGGTGCAGGAGGAAGGCGTCTGGTGTCGCGGCGAGCTGGGTGGTACCCTGCTCTTTGGGCAGCACCACCACACAACCAAGGCCGGCTTTACCGTCGATCCCGATTACGTCAAGCGCGTCAACGACGATGACTATCCCCAGGCCGTGGAGCGGGTCTATCGGCGCTATTACCATTTACCCAAGAGCGTCTTCCTCAACGGCTGGTGCTGCGTCTACGGCACGACCGAAGACGGCTTCCCGATTCTGTCGCGAGATGAGCGGCTGGCCAACTTCTATCATGCACTGGGCATGAACGGCCACGGCATGACCTGCCACGCCGGCGTTGCGCAGAGCATGGCCGCGCTCATGCTCCATGGACGCACCAGCCTGGACATGAGTGGGCTGTTGGGCGAACCTGCTCAACTAGATTTCTCTGTATTGGACGCCGGGCGTTTTGTCCGCGGCGATCTGTTGACCTTTGAATTGGAGGAATGAGTCACCGTGACTATCAAGATCGCCCTCATCGGCGCGGGCAGCGCCATCTTTTCCCTCAATCTGATCCGCGATCTGTGTCTGACGCCCACCCTGGCCGGCAGCGTCATCCACATGATGGACATCAACCCGGAGCGGCTGGACACGGCGCACATGCTCTGCACACGCTACGCCGCGGAAGTGGGTGCGCAGCTCGATCTGCGCAAGACCGGCGACCGGCGAGAGGCGTTGGCTGGCGCAGATTTTGTCGTCACCACTGCGCTGGCCGCCGGGCATCATCGTCTGCGCGATGGGCTGGCGATTGGCAAAAAGCACGGCTATCGCTTTGGCGGAAGTTATCACGTCATGCACGACGAGGCCTTCTGGATCAACTTTTATCAGCTCAGGCTCATCGAGTCGATCACCCAGGACATCCTGGAGATTTGTCCCACCGCCCAGCACATCCTGGTTGCAAATCCGGTGTTGGCCGCCATCACCTATCTGGGGCGAAAATATCCCCAGGCCAAAGTCGTGGGCGTCTGTCACGGCTTCACCGGCGTCTATCACCTGGCCGAACTCCTGGGTCTGGAACGCCAGCACCTGAGCTTCGAGATCCCCGGCGTCAATCACTTCGTCTGGCTCACTCACTGCTATTACAAGGGAGAGGATGTCTTTCCTCTCATCAACCGCTGGATTGACGAGCAAGCCGAAACTTACTGGCAGACGAGCAGGCCAAGCGATGGCTTTGGTCCGGTCGCGGTGGATCTCTATCGCCGCTTTGGCGCGTTTCCCATCGGCGACACCTGCACGCCAGGCGGCGGATCATGGCCTTGGTGGCCGCATGTCGATGCGGCCACAGAGAAGCGGTGGCATGAGGACCCGGAAGGCTGGTGGAACGGCTATTTCCAGTATGGGGAAGACAAGGTGCTGGATATGAGGCTGACCAGCGCAGACAGCAGCCTGCGTGTGAGCGAGCACTTCCCGCCGCAAAAGTCCAACGAGGTGATCGTACCCATCCTCGAATCCATCGCGTGCGACATCCCGCGTGTGGTGATCGCTAACGTCTTCAACACGGGTCATTTTGTGGCAGGCGTCCCGGCTGATTTTCAAGTTGAGATTCCCACGCTGGTCAGCCGGCGGGGCGTGCAAGGGGTTCAGACTCGTCCGCTGCCCGTTCCCCTCCAGGCATACATCCTGCGCGACCGGGTGGCGCCCGTCAATGTGGAATTGCTGGCCTATGAGTCCCGTTCGAAGGAGCTGCTCTTCGAGTTGATCCGCATGGATCCATGGACGCGCACGAATGACCAGGCGCGCTCGCTGATGGAGGAGGTGCTGGCCCTGCCTTATCATGGAGAGATGAGAGAGTGGTATCGGTAGACTACGAACCAGAAGTGAAACGTGTGAGTGTTTCTGCAATGTGTACAAAGGAGGAGAATATGTCATCCAAAAGAGTATCGCGACGTGAGTTCTTACGTATGAGCGCGTTGGCAGCCGGTGCAACCGCGTTGGTTGCCTGCGCGCCAGCTGCCGCGCCCTCCCAGCCAGCGGCGCAAGATGCAACAGGAGGTGAGCAGCCGGCTGCTGCACCCCAACAGGTGCGCTATGCGAGCTTCGATTGGTTCGCCTATGTGCCCGGTCAAACCTGGAACGAGTTCAACGTGAACGAAGCCTTCCCCCGCTACAAGGAGGAGCACGGCGATGTGGAGCTGTTGTGGGAGCCGCATGGCGATGGTTGGGAGACCAAGACGCTGACCAACATGGCTGCCGGCACTGCACCCGACATCATGTCCGTCTGGCCGCCCATCATCAATACCTGGGCCGAAAAGCAGCAGCTTCTCGACTTGCAGCCGCTCGTGGACGCCGACATTCCCAACGCCGATGAGATCTTCCTCAAGTCGGGCTGGGAGCAATGCTGGGATCCAATCAATCAAACTCGTATGGGCACCGTCACCGACATCGACGTGACCAGCGTCTATTACAGCAAGAGCGCCTTCGAAGAGGCGGGCGTTGCGCTGCCCACTGTGGATTGGACGACGGATCAATACACCGAGGCAGCCACCAGGCTGACGCAGCGAAATGGCGACCAGATCACGCGCTGGGGCGCGCAGTTGCGGCCAGACTACGCTCTGGGCTACTTCTACTATGTGGAGGCCTTTGGCGGCAAGGTGCGCGACCCCAACGATTACATGACCTGTCTCCTGGGCGAGGCGCCTGCACTGGAAGCCCTGGAATGGATTCGTCAGGGCATGTGGGACATCAACTGCTTTGCCCAGACGAACCAGGTCAACGCAACTGGCATTCCCAACACCTGGACGGGCGTGCTGCCGGCGGGCATCGTCGCCTTTGCCGAGCGCAGCGCCGACCAGTTCTTCTCGCTGGCTGACGCCCTACCCGAAGGCTCGTGGAACATTGGGCACGTGGCAAAAGGCCCTGTGGACCAGGCGAGCATGGGTGCGCCTGATATCTGGTGCGTCTACAAGGGCGTGGCCGAGCGCGGTAACCAGGACGCGGTGTGGGATTTCCTCAAGTGGATGAGTGTGAGCGACTACTATCAGGACAGCGTCGCCAGGGTGGCCGGACGTATTCCGGGTCTGATCAGCGCGGCCAATAAGTGGCCGGATACACTGCGCAGCCTCGACGCCCGTCTTGGCCCAGTCGAACTCGAAGTGGTCATCGACCAACTGACCAGCGGCGAAGCTCGCGCGCCGCAGCTCTTCCGCTATCAGTCCATCGCCGATGAGCTTATCAACCCGGCCATGGATTCCATCTTCCTTGAGGGCAAGGCGCCCGTCGACATCATGGTGGAGGTCGCGCAGCAGGTAACTGACGCGCAGAAGGCGGAATTGGCGCGGGCAGGCGGGTGAGACAAAGCATGATTGCCAACGATCAGTGTTGATCCGTAGGGGCTTGAAGGGCGGCGAATGCGCTATTTCGCGATAGCGAAGCGCTGCCGACGCTGTTCAAGCCCCTACGGCGTATCAATTCTGGACATACCCGACTCTTTTGAGGTCCATGAGTATGTGGCAGACACGCACACGGCGGATCAGCCTGACCCAGCGACAGCACGACATCCTCACGGCGTATCTTTGCATTGCGCCGTGGATCATCGGTTTTGTGGGGCTGATCATCGGCCCCATGCTCTTTTCCTTTGGATTGAGTTTTTTTGAATCCGATCTGCTGACCCGCAATTACTTCATTGGCCTCAAAAACTATACGGAACTGCTCAACGATGCACTCTTCTGGCAGAGCCTGCGGGTGACCTTTATCTATGTCTTTACCACTGTGCCCCTGGGCGTCTCCGTGTCGCTGCTGATCGCTCTGATGCTCAACCAACGGATCTTCGGACTAGGCGCCTGGCGTACAGTCTACTATCTTCCCACGGTCATCTCCGGTGTGGCGGCGTCGCTCGTGTGGCTGCAGATCTTCAACCCACGGGCCGGCCTCATCAACAATCTGCTCGGCTTCTTTGGTATCCAAGGCCCCAACTGGCTCTACGACTCGACGTGGGCGCTGCCCGCCATCATCCTGTTGAGCATGTGGAGCGTGGGCGCAAATGTGTTGCTCTTCCTGGCCGGGTTGCAGGGCATCCCCACCCATCTCTACGAGGCCGCGATCATCGACGGCGCCAGTCGCCGGCAGCGGTTCTGGGCAGTCACCCTACCCATGCTCTCGCCGACCATCCTCTTCAATGTGACTATCAGCACGATTGCGGCTTTTCAGTTCTTCACCCAGGCGCTGATCATGACCAAGGGCGGCCCAAACAACGCCACCTTGAGCATGGTGCTCTATCTCTACAACAAAGCCTTCTTGCAAGTTCGCTTCGGATATGCCTCTGCAGTAGCCTGGGTGATCTTCGCCATCATCATTTCTTTCACACTGCTCTTTCAATGGCTGTCGAGGCGCTATGTTTACTATGAAGGTGAGGCCGCGCGCTAGATGGTAAACAGGGTGCGCTGGCGCGCTGTGCGCCGTCAACTAGGCTGGACGCTATTGGTGCTGCCTGGGGCGATTCTGTTCCTGATTCCCTGGCTGTGGATGTTTCTGACAGCAGGCAAGTCGACCGCGGAGATCTGGCAGATTCCGCCCACATGGATTCCGGCAGATTATCGCTGGCAGAATTACATCGAGGCGTGGAACAAGGGAAATTTCGCCGTCTTCTTCACGAACACAGCTCTTATCACCGCGCTCAATGTAATTGCCGTGGTGATGTCGTGCTCCATCGCCGCCTATGCCTTTGCCCGCATCGACTTTCCTGGGCGGACGGTTCTCTTCGTGCTCGTACTCAGCACCATGATGCTGCCCAGCCAGGTGACGCTGATCCCTCTCTTCATGATCTTCGCCAAGCTAGGCTGGGTCAACACTTACAACCCGCTGGTGCTGCCGCTCTTTCTGGGCGACGCCTTCAGCATCTTTCTGCTGCGCCAGTTCTTCATGACCATCCCGCGTGACTACGACGAGGCCGCGCTCATCGACGGCTGCAGCCGCTTTGGAGTTTTCTTTCGCATTCTCTTGCCGCAAAGCACAGCAGCCCTCCTGGTCGTCGCAGTCTATCAATTTACCTGGAGTTGGAATGATTTCTTTGGCCCGCTGATCTATCTCAACAGCCCTGAACTGTTCACCGTGACGTTGGGATTGACTCGCTTTATGGGGCGTACACAGACCGATGTACAATACCTGATGGCGATGACTGCGCTTTCGACGCTTGTTCCCATCACCGTCTTTTTTGTGACGCAGCGCATCTTCCTGCAAGGCATCGTCGTTTCGGGCGTCAAAGGATGATGATTTCCAACCCGTCAGAGCAACCCTCGTGGTTGCTCTTTCCACAAGATCAAATTCGATTGGGGCAGTGTCATGCAACGATTCACCAATAAGGTCATCTTCGCCACTGGCGCCGCGCGCGGGCTGTGCAAGGTCATCGTCGAACGTTTCCTGAGCGAAGGCGCCAATGTACTGGCCTTCGATAACAACGAGGGCAACCTGAACGCAGCGGCGCAGGCATGGAACGCGGGCCAGCGCGTGCTGACCTTCGCTGGCGATGTGCGCGACCGCAGCCAGGTGCAGGCTGCCGTCGATGCGGCGGTCGCGGCCTGGGGGAGCATCGACGTTCTGGCCAATGTGGCCGGCATCGCCGCAGAGACCCACTTCCTCGACATCGAGCCGGAGGAGTGGCGGCGCATCATCGACGTCAACCTGACTGGCGTTTTCAACGTGGCCCAGTTGGTGGCCCGGCAGATGGCAAAACAGGGGGGCGGCGCGATCGTCAACATGGCGAGCAAGAACGGCATCGCGGCTGAGGTGAAGTATGCGCACTACAACGCCAGCAAGGGCGGCGTGATCCTCCTGACCAAGACCATGGCCCTGGACCTGGCGCACCTGGGCATCCGCGTCAATGCGGTCGCGCCCGGCTACTGTGTCACACCCCTCTCCAAAGAGATCGACCCACCCGAGTTCACCGAGTTCTATCAGGAGCGGCTGATTCCCTTGGGGCGCACCGGCACGCCCGCAGATGTGGCCGGTGCGTTCCTCTTTCTGGCCAGCGACGATGCAGCCTGGATCACCGGCCACACGCTGGTCATCGACGGCGGCCAGACTGCCGGCGACGGGCGCAAGCTCTTTGCCTATCCGCCTGCGTGACGGGTTGGGACGGCCAATATGATCATCACTGGACTTGAGATCGCTGTAACGAGTCAGCAGGATCAGTTTCATGGCCGCCGCATTGGGCTGATCACCCACCCGGCCGCGGTGACGCACGATCTCACCTCGGCTCTCGATGCGCTGCTGGCCTCAGGCGCGGCCATCACTGCGCTCTTTGGCCCGGAGCACGGCTTCGAGGGTTCCGCTGCAGACGCGGCCTCCATTGCCCACGGCGTGCATCCACGGCTGGGCGTTCCCGTCTACAGTCTCTATGGCGAGACGCTGGCGCCCACGCCGGCTATGCTGGAGCATATCGATCTTCTCGTCTTCGACATGCAGGACGTGGGCGTGCGCTTCTACACCTACCTGAGCACGCTCTATCACGTCATGTGCAGCGCGGCTGCCAACGGCGTTCCCTTGCTCGTGCTGGATCGTCCGAACCCCTTGGGCGGCGCAGCCGTGGAAGGGCCAATTCTTGCGCCGGGCTATGAGTCGTTCATTGGCGTCGCGCCGCTGCCCATCCGCCACGGTATGACGTTGGGTGAGCTGGCGCGCTTCCTCAACACTGAATTGAAGCTGGGCGCTGATGTGAGAGTCACGTCGATGACGGGGTGGCGGCGCGCGATGGACTTCTCTGCGACCGGGCTGCCCTGGGTTCCCACCTCGCCAGCCATTCCCCGCGCCGAGACCACGGTCGTCTATCCTGGGACGTGCTTCGTGGAGGGGACGAACCTGAGCGAGGGGCGCGGGACGCCGCTGCCTTTCGAGCTGGTCGGCGCGCCATGGCTGGATGGCTATCGCCTGGCGCAGACCCTCAACGCGCTCGATTTGCCAGGAGTGCGCTTTCGGGCGGCCCAGTTCACGCCCACGGACAGCAAACATGCCGGCGTTGTGTGCAGCGGCGTCCAGGCGCATGTGCAGGATCGCCGCGTCTATCAGCCGCTGCTCACCGGGCTACACATCATCGCTGCCTGTCGCGGCCAGAACTCCCAGCGTTTCGAGTTTTTGTCATCCAGTTGGGAGGGGGCGCATCCCCATTTCGATCTGCTGGCCGGCAACAATTTGGTGCGACGTGGACTGGAGGAGGGCGCGCCGGTTGCCGAGATCGTGGCTGGTTGGACGGCGGACGAGGTGGGGTTTCGGCGGCGGCGAGCACCATATTTGTTGTATAATGCCGATTGAGTGGTGTATTCGCGCCCGTGCATTGCGGGAACGGGTCGAACGCCGCTTCCTCAGTCGCCAAAGGTTCTGACCCATTCCCGGGAGCTGGGCGAGAACACATTCGCTCCGGCGATGTGTTACCCTCTGCGCAGAGGGAATGAGTCGTCGAAACGCGTTCTTGCCTGTCGTCCATCTCATTCCCTTGGCGTCGTATCCCGCAACGATCTTGCCGCCCAGGCGTCGAAACGCGTTCTTGCCTGTCGTCCATCTCATTCTCCGAAAAAGGACAAAATCGCGTGATCCCCACCAACCTACGCGTTCGTCAACTTGTGCTCATCGTCGCCGCCGTACTGACCGGCGGCCTGCTCTTCCTGTTGCGCGAGCCACCCAACGCGAGTCGCGCAGCCTTGTCGCCCCTGCCCACACTCATCCCAGTCTGCCTGCCGCTGCTGGGCGGCGACCTGGCGCTGGCCGAAGCCGGATTCGTTACCAACGCCAACGGCAGCGCAACGTTCAGCCTGCGCCTGCAACACCAGGGCGCAGACGACCTGACGCGCATCAGCTTTGCAACTGCCGGCTGGACCCTGCTGGCGCCGGCCCACGGCGCAACGGTGAGCGGGCTGCTGGGCGACCACCAGGTGAGCTGGAACAGCGCGGCGGGTCGCATGGAGTTCACGCCGCTCTTTGGCGGCTACAACCTGGGTGCAGTGGAGCACTTTAGCTTCACGGTGCAGGGTTTCGTCCCGGCTCAGCCCATGCAACTGACGGTGCGCAAAGGTGAGAACGTGCTGGAAACGCACACCATCGACCTGAGCAATCCGGCCTGCAACCGGACGCCCGCGCCTTTCAGCCCACTGCCAACTCCCACACCCACGCCGGTAGGCGGACTCATTCTACCGACCGAATCGCAGGTTGCCCGCTGCGTCTTCGAGCCGCCGCCCGGCGGCGCCCCCGCTGAACCGATCATCCCACTCAGCGCCTATTCCTTCTCCGAACCGCAGGTGGTGCTCACTCATACAGCGCCGATCGCTATTCAGCAGTGGTTGCCCGACAGCAAGACGCTCATGATAGTTCGAGAAGCCAGTGTCTCTCAGACGGTTTCAGTTGATCTAGTGAATATAACCACGGGCGTTATTACTCAGGTTGTGGAATCACGACCGTATCTCATGCAGCCACGCTGGCTCGACAGGAATCACACCGTATTCTGGCGAGAGGTGGGCGAACTCTCAAATAGTGTTCCAGGCTATTGGGAACCGGGCTACCAGTTACGTTCTTTGGAGCCACTCAGTGAGCTACGTCTATCGAGCAGTGGGAACGGGCCAAACGTTTCTCATGATGTCTCTCCGGATGGCAACAAGGTTGTCTTCATGTCTCTGCCCGGCGGAACACAACCGTTCATCTGGAATCAAGAGTACAAGACCCTACGCTCACTACCCGTCGACCTGGCCGCCTGGCGCTATGAAAAGGAGAATTTTTTCTATCCTTTCCAGCCCTTCAATGTCAATTGGCATCCATCTGGCAATCGAGTTCTCTTCTGGGACGGCGTTTGGGTCTTTCTCTATGATTTGACCACCAACAGCGGCTGTGAGATCGATATGTACACCTTGTCCCCCCTCTATCCATCCATTCGTGAGGCCAGTTGGTCGCCAAATGGCAGGTATTTGTTGATGAAGATTGCTTTAGATCCTCCTTATACAAGCATCCGCGGCCCCTACGGTCTGTTATTGATTCTGGATAGCTATACCGGAGAAACTGTTCAGCACTCTCTTGATAGACCAGTTTCCAATTTTTCTTGGTCATCTGATAATCAGACGATTGCTATGAAAGGACTAACAGGACAAAGGATTGGCAAGTTTCCTTCCTTTGGCTTCTACCTCCTGAATGTGCATAGCGGTGAGTATCGGCGAATCTTACCCGAACACGAAACGCTTGGAGCTATGGGAGAGTGGCTGGAGTGGTCACCTGACGGAAGATCACTGGTCCTTCAGTGTATGGACGCCGCCAGGGGTGAATTGGGAGGGATTTTCGACCGTATTTGTATAAGCCATGTTTCGCCAGTCCAGTGATTGGGATGATTGACATGTATCGCTATCTTGCCTTACTCGCATATACTTTCATTTTCTCTCTGTTGCCGGTAATTTTCGTATCTGCATTTACACAAGCTCAATCATATACGCCACCCCAGTTAATTACAGTAGAGATGTATCGTTTAGATCGTGAGACTGGAGCAAATCTAGGCATTCCTTGCACGAAGGGCAATCGCTCCTACGGCTGCACAGCGGTGCCAGAAAATGTCAACTATGTCTATCCATTCAACTCGGGTACGATTACTATTGGTATCGAGGATCATCAATTCAATGGCGTCCAACAAGGCTATCTGCACAATGTTGTGCCCTAGGAGATCAGCGTAGAGGGACGGCACACGTTGGCGATTGAGGCGCAGGCGATTGCTGCGCGCAGCTTTGCCTACTTCGAGATCGAGCATCCGATTTGTGCGGACGGAGAGGAAACCATCAACAATTCGACCGAGGATCAGGTCTATCTTCCCTTCATGTATGCAACCTTGCCCATTGCTGACTACAATGAGATCGTTGACGAAGCAGTCGCCCCACGCTACTATATGAGCTATTCCTCGAATATCAATGCCTGCGGTGCGTCCCTCACGCCGCAAGAGCCGATTTTCAGTGAGTTTTCGTCAGACGCCTATCTCGCCACCGTCGATCACCCTGAACGGGCAAAGTACCCTTACATGCAAGGCGTTCCCGACCCCATCAGCAGTCACCCCGAAGTGGCTCAGATTGTTGAATCAGAACAACCTCATCAGCGCGGTCTCAGCCAGAATGGAGCAAGCCGCTGGGCCAATGGCAATCTGACCTCGAATCCGGCTGGCGATAAGGGCATCTGGAGTGTGCAATGGGTGAATGCTCGCCAGATTCTGACCCACTACTACACTGGCATCCACCTGCGCGACGCCGCCAACAACAACGCCCTTGTCACGCCGGAGTATCGCTGGGTTCCCCTCAGAATGACATGGTCGCCAGGGGGCGACGCCCCGACCGCCTTGTGCCGCGGTCAACTGACTGCTCTCCAGGTGTGGGTGCAGAACAGTGGCACGATGACGTGGACCCTGGATGCGAACGCTGCCGATAGGGTGATCCTCAGCTACTCCGCCACACCCAATCCGGGTAGCCCCGGCGTTGAGGTGGAAGCCTCTGCCGCTGACCAGAGCAGCATTGCCCCGGGGCAAGATGTGACGTTCACTATGAATCTCAGCTTGCCTGACTCTGGGTCGTACGAGCTGCGCTTCGATATGTATGTGGGCAATCAACGCTTTAGCACCCGTGAGGCAGGGCGTCCCTGGCCTGTCTATGACCTCTTTGACATCACCATTCTGCCCTGCGTGCTCGACCAGTTCGTCTATCTGCCGGTCATTCAGGCACAATTGGCAGCGGGCGCTGGGCAATGAATTGGATTCATCGCCATGACCATCCGCCCTGCAAATACAGAGGACGCGCCGGCTATGGCGCGGGTCATCATTGACACGGGACGCGCGGCGCACCGTGCGCATACACCCGATGGGCTGCTCGACCGACAGCCGCTTGAGGAAGCATACGCCGAATCGGAGCGCAACTGGCGGCGCTCCCTGGCCGAGATCGCCGAGAATCCGGCGTCGTTGGAGCGCATCTTCGTAGCCGAGGACGAAACGGGCGCGGTTGTCGGGCTGGTTATGGGCGGCCCGGCCAGGCAGGAACTTTTGCCCAACTGCGGCGAGGTCTACGTGCTCTATGTGCGACAAAGCCATCAGCGGGCTGGCCTGGGACGACAATTTGTCCACACTGTGACGCGGCATCTGGCGGGGGCTGGGTTTACAAGCCTGGTCATCGGCTGCCTGGCGGCCAATGCGCCAGCGCGGCGTTTCTACGAGGCGCTAGGCGGGCGCGTCGTGGCCGAAAGGGAATTCGACCAGGATGGCGTGCTGCTGCCCGAAGTCGTCTACGGGTGGGAGGGCGACCTGCCATTGTGAGCGCCAGCGAAGAATCCTGGATGGTCACGAGGATGCTTCGCTGCACTCCCTGGAAACTCTCGCCGGCACGCAGATGCTTCACTGGCGTAGATGCTTCACTGGCGTAGATGCTTCACTGGCGTAGATGCTTCACTGCGTTCAGCATGACAAGAGCGGTGTTTCTTGCCCGCGCTATGCCCCGCGGGGCATTGGAAACTCAGCATGACAATGTCCTTGTCTATCACGCGCGTGCAACCAGCGGCATATAGTCCCGCTCAGCCGCGCCCAGGTAGATCTGGCGTGGGCGGGCGATGCGCTGATCCGGGTCGTCCAGCATCTCGATCCACTGAGCCAGCCAGCCAGGCGCGCGCCCCAGCGTAAAGAGCACCGTGAACATGTCGGGCGGGAAGCGCATGGCTTGATAGATCAATCCACTGTAGAAATCCACATTGGGATAGAGCTTGCGCTGGACGAAGAACTCGTCGTGAAGCGCCACTTCCTCCAGCTTCAGCGCCACATCCAGCAAGGGATTCATGCCCGTGACGTTGAAGACATCATAGGCGATGCGCTTGATGATCTTGGCGCGTGGATCGTAGTTCTTGTAGACCCGATGGCCAAAGCCCATGAGCACGAATTCGCGCTTCTTGACCCGCTCAACGTAGTTCGCCACATTCTCCACGCTGCCGATTTCCGCCAACATGCGAATGACAGCCTCGTTGGCGCCGCCATGACGCGGCCCAAAGAGCGCGGCTGTCGCGCCGGCCATGGCGCTATACGGGTCGGCGTGGGCCGAGCCGATGGCGCGCATGACCGAGGTGGATGCGTTCTGCTCGTGGTCGGCGTGGAGAATGAAGAGCACGTCGAGGGCGCGCGCCAGCACCGGATTGACCTCGTAGTTGCTCTGGTGCATGTAATCCAGCATGTAGAGGAAGTTGCTCGTGTAGTCCAGGTCACTGTTAGGGTAATTGAAGGGGCGGCCAATGCGGTGGCGATACGCGAAGGCCGCCACGGTGGGCAGCTTGCCCAGGATGCGCAACACTTGTTTGTTGCGCACTTTGGCATCGTTCACCTGGTTGGCCTCCTTGTGTAGGGTGGACATGAAGGCCAGCGAGCTCATCAACATGCCCATGGGGTGCGCATCATAGCGAAACGACTTCATCAGGCTGACCAGATTCTCATGGACAAAGGTGTGGTGCAGCACCTCGTGGGACCACACTTCATATTGCGCTTTGGTGGGCAGATCTCCGTAAATCAACAGGTAAGCAACTTCGAGGAAGTTGCTTTTCTCGGCCAGTTGCTCGATTGGATAGCCCCGATAGCGCAGGATGCCCTTGTCCCCGTCGATGAAGGTGATGCTGCTCTTGCATGAAGCTGTGTTGTCATAGCTGGGGTCATAGGTCATCATCCCGAACTCATCGTCGGTCACTTTGATCTTGCGCAGCTCCAACGCACGGATGGTGTCATATTCGATGGGTACGGTGTAGGTCTTGCCTGTGCGGTTGTCTGTGATGGTCAGGCTATTATTGGTCATGATGAACGCTCCTTACACATGGCGTTGTCTTGAAGGTGATTGGAGCGCAGCCACAAATCGTGGGCGGGCTGCGCCGGTGCAATTGAGGCAAGCTGATACACCTATTATGCACTGTGAGAAGGAACATGACCAAAAGCGGCTCACCGCTGCACATTTGGCAAAAAGACGCGCTGTGGCACGGCTGGATTCAGGTAGTCTGGGATACCAGGCAGTGACATCAAGGGATTGAGCGGATCCGGACCAGCCTCTACGGAATCGGGCGCTCCATCTCCATCCGAATCCTCATCGAGGTGGTTTGGCTTGCTGTCCCCATCCATGTCGCCCGCGCCTTCGATGCTGTCTGGAATGCCGTCCTGATCGGTGTCGATGAGGACGCGGGCTGTTGCTGCCCCGGCTGCGTTGAACAGCGTTGCACCCTGACCCGCGCTCGACGCGACATTCAGGGTGTTGGTGATGTCTGTTGCAACATAGATCGGGCCAAGTTCCACCAAGCGACTACGCGTGATCGTCAGGCTTGCCCCGGGAGCAAGCGAGGTTTGAAGCGTGCGATTGACGCCCAACGCCAGGTCAGTCACCTTGTGCTGCGTCAGGGTCACGCCGCCAGTGTTCTTGATGGTGATGCAGAAGTAGACCTGGCCGAGCGGCCTGCTCACATGAACGTTTCGTTCACTGCAACCATAGCTGTCGCCGCCCACGGTTTTGGTCACGGCGATGGCGGGCTGGCGCACGAGCACGGTTGCCTTGGCTGACGCCACGGCGAAGACATTGTCATTGAGATATGCATTCCAAATCGCCAGGTTGGTTGTGGATGTCTCCAGATTTGCTGCCACGCTCACCCCCAGTTGCACAGTAGAGACGCTCTCGCCAGGGAGGAGATCATAGCTGAATCCGGCCGGCAGGATATCCTGATCCATCTGGGTGTCAGTCAATTGGTGAAAGGGCAGCGCCACGTCGCCAACATTCTTGACTGTGTAACAATAGTAGACAGTGCTACCTGGCGCAACGATTATCTCTTTGGTCGTTGCGCAGACGCCTCGCACCGTGCCCACGGTTTTGGTGAGCGCGATGGCCGGGTGCAACGGAATGACGTTGACCGTTGCGCTGTCGCTGACCACGGCTTTGCGCCCCGTCGTCTGGGTGATATAGGCTGTCCACGTGGCGACGTTCGTTGTTGTGATGACCGGCGTCGCGCTGCGAGTGATGTAGATGCTGGCGCCAGGCGGCAAGGTCTGTGCGTGGTTGTTCAGGATGACGCCCAATCGATCATCGTTCAGCGCGTGGAGCGTCAGCGACACGTTTCCAATATTTTTCGCCTTGTAGCAGTAATAGACATCTGCCCCTTCCATCACCGTCATGCTGTCCGACGAAGCGCACTCAGTCGGCGAAAGCCCTACGGTCTTGGCGAAGTCGATGGCAGGCTTGAACGGAATCACATTTACTGTTGCGCTATCTCTGGCCGTGACAGGAGCGTTGTCGGGGTTGTCGCTCATGTAGGCGGTCCACGTTGCCACGTTGGTCATCGTGATGGCTGCTGTTGCGCTGCGGGTGATGAGTGTGCTGTCGCCTGGGCTCAGCATCTGGGGGTAATTGGTCAAGATCGTCCCCAGCCGGTCATCCGTCAGCGAGTGGAGCATCAGCGGCGCGTTGCCTGTATTCTTCACGTGATAGCAATAGACCAGCCCGGTTCCTTCCATGACAGTGATGCTCTTGGTGGATGCGCACTCGTCCGGCGCGATGCCAACGGTCTTGGTGAGCACGATGGTTGGCTGGCGCGGGATGACATTCACCGTTGCGCTGTCGCTGACGCTGGCGTGGCGTTGATCATTGTGGCTGATATAGGCTGTCCACGTTGCAACGTTGCTCGTTGAGACCGGCGGTGCGGCGCTACGCGTGATGAAGAGGCTGGCGCCTGGAGCCAGCGTCTGCGCATATTCGCTCAGAATCACACCCAGCTGATCATCCGCCAGCGCGTGGAGCGTCAGCGACACGTTTCCCACGTTTTTGACCTTGTAGCAGAAGTAAACGCTTGTCCCCGCCATCACAGTGATGCTATCCGTCGCCGCGCACCCCGCCGCCGAGAGACCGACGGTCTTGGTGAATATGATCGCTGGCTGGAATGGGATCACGTTGACTGTTGCGCTGTCGCTGGCTGTGGCGGGATCTACATCTGCGTCTGTGTCGGGGTAAGCCGTCCACGTCCCAATGTTCGTGGTCGTGATAGCTGGCGTTGCGCTGCGGGTGATGAATGTGCTGGCGTTGGGCGCAAGGGTCATGCTATGATTGCTCAGGATGATGCCCAATCGGTTATCGGTCAGCTCGTGCAGCGTCAGAGTCACGTTCCCAATGTTTTTCACTTTGTAGCAGTAGTAGACCCGCGTCCCTTCCAGAACGGTGATGTTCTTGGTTGCAGCGCAATTCGCCGGCGCAAGTCCCACGCTCTTGGTCAGCTGAATGGCTGCATTCAGCGGAATCACGTTGACTGTGGCGAAATCGCTGGCGCTGGCTTTGCGGCCACCCGTTTGCGTGATATAGGCAGTCCATGTGGCGATATTGGTCGTGGTGATGGCCGCCGTTGCGCTGCGCGCAACGAGAGCGATGGCTCCCGGAGCAAGTGGATCTGTGACGCCATTGAGAATGACGCCCAGGTTGCTGTCGGTCAGGCTGTGACGCGTCAGGGTCACGTTGCCCGTATTCCTGGCGCTGAAGCAATAGAGTAGGGACGCCCCTTCCATTGCTGTGATGGAGTGTGCGCCCGGACAGCCTTCAGCCGCCAACCCTACGGTCTTTGTGAATTGAATTGCTGGCTGAAGTGGAATCACGTTAACCACGGCGGAGTCGCTGGCTGCGGCGTTGCGTCCATTTGTCTGTGTGATGTACGCCGTCCACGTGGCGATGTTGGTCGTCGTAAGGGCCGGCGTTGCGCTGTGGGTGATGAACGTGCTGGCGTCGGGGGCAAGGGTCTGGCTGTGTTCGCTCGCGATCATCCCGAGCCGATTGTCGTTCAGGGAATGGACTGTCAGCGAAACGTTGCCCGTATTCTTCACGCGATAGCAGTAATAGACCGGCGTTCCTTCCATTACTGTCACTTGATTCGATAGAGGACATTCACTTGAATTTATGCCAACAGTCTTGGTGAGTTCGATGGCTGGGTTCAGCGGGATGACCCGAACCGTTGCGCTATCGCTGGCTGTGGCTGGAGGAATGTCACTGCCTCCACTCAGGAAAGCTGTCCATGTAGCCGTGTTGGTGACGGTGATAGGTGGTGTGGCGCTGCGCGTGATGAAGACGGTCGCGTGAGGGGCCAGAGGGAGAGCGTGGTTACTCAAAACGACGCCGAGTTGATCATCACTCACTGCGTGGATCGTCAGCGATACGTTGCCTGTGTTCCTTACCCGATAGCAGTAGATGACTTGCGTTCCCTCCATCACGGTGATGTCTTGGGACGAGGCGCAGTCCGCAGGCGAGAGGCCAACTGTCTTTGTGAACTGGATGGCAGGCTGAAGCGGGATGACATGAACCGTCGCGGCGGCTGTGTCACTCACTACCCCCGCAGCAAGGCTGGCAGAAAAGGATGCAGTCCAGGTGGCAACATTTGTATGGGTGACAACGGCGGCTGCTGTGGCTGTGAGCACAGCCACCTCACCCGGCGTCAGGGTGAAGTACTCGTTGGCTGCAATCTCGCCCAAATGGCTGTCGGTGAGGCTGTGCACCGTGAGAGTGATGTCGCCGCTGTTGGTTGCTGTGAAGCAGTAATAGAGCGGCGTTCCCTGCATGACGGTGATCGCGCTGGTTGCGGCGCACTCTGCCGGCGCGACGCCTACTGTTTTGCTCACGATGACAGCGGCGTCGTTTGCGGGGCTTTCTGGCTGCATGGCCTGTACGTTGCCGTCGCGCATCAGCCCAACCAGCGCGGCGCTGAGGAAGATGCATAGCAATATGGGAGCACAGAACAATACAACAAGTCGAATCCGAGAATTCATACCGCTGCCTCACTTTCCCTGTCTGGAGAGGCGAATTAGAAAAATTGTGAATTGTGAGTTGTAAATGATGGATCGGGGCGACCGTCGGCGTGATTCTCCATCGTACACCCGGTTGAGACCGTGCGGATGCGAGTCGCACCTATGAGCATGACGACCGTCAGTGCGATTCTCAATCGTGCGTGTATGGCTGGGTCGAGAATGATGACGAGTACGAATTGTAGGTGCGATTCTCAATCGCACATGCTTGGTGGGAGCGAGAACGATCACGAGTACAAGAGCGCGGTGGAGATGGTGAATGCGTCGGCGGAGATCCTCGTAAATCGTAAACCATACCCCGTAATCCTTTACGGAATCTGTCCCCTGATGATGAGCGCCAGCTCCGCCGGCGCTTGCACCGATTTGCCCTTGAGATCGCTCACGCTGTCGTTGCTCAAGACCGAGCCGTCTGGCTCGCACAGGTAATCGAATTCCTGGACAGAGCCGTCGGATAACTTGAAGCGCAGCCGGAACACCTCCATGCAGGCCGCGGCCGGGCCGATGGGCAATTCCTGGTCGAGCAGGTCGACGATCTCGGCGATGACAGCAGAGTCGGTCACAGTCGCCGCGCTGGGATAGGGAGCAGCCGCGGTCGGATCAAAAACGCCAATGTCAATCTCGATCGTTTGTTCCAGGTGAGCTGCCTGCGTCACATTGATCGAACCGCTGGCAACGTCGATCTGCGGCTTGCCCTCGCCCGGCGTGATGGGGGTGCAGGTGGCCACAAGCCAAATACTCAGAATGAGTAGTGTCAGCGTCGCCATTGTGGTAAATTGATTGCTTTTCATCATCCACCTCCCGGTCTGGCTACGGTTGTCTTTGCAGAAAGACAGAGCGCCTCTGTCCGGTTGGAGAGAAGCGCTCTGCTTGTTCCCTATGGACGACGACTCAGGCCGGACGCTCCCGAGTCGTCGTTTCTACTGCGTAGCGCCACAACTACTGCGGCTTGGTGACGATCGGCAGATAGTTCGGCGTGATTGCAGTCACGTCGAGCGTTGCCTGCGCGCTGTTCAGCGCCGTGTTGCTGTTGCCAGTGTCGGTCACGAGGACGATCAGCTTGAAGGTCGTCAAGCCTTCTTTGGAACCTTCCGAAGTGGCAGGCACCTGGAAGCTCAACGTCTTGCTGTTGGCGGCGCCGATCTTGTTGGCGTCGTTCACTTCGTTCAGATACCACTGATAGGTGAACGGGCCGCTGCCCATCATGAAGTCGAGTGAGGCATCGAAGCCGGCATCCTTCAGCTTGGTCGAGGCGTCCCATGCTTCCACTGTGACCGTGTCGCCTGGTTTGAGCGGTTGGGAGACATCGCTGTTGGACTTGATCTTGGCCAACGGGCGCATGAAGGTCTCGTTGGCCGGAATCCAGGTGTAGTCCGTGAAGACGACCGTCTCGTTCAAGCCAGAGACCGCCTGAGGATTGTTGGCCGGCACGCCTTCGTAGCGAGCCAACAGGCGATAGGCCGGATAGAGATTGGCCTGGCCGCTGCTCGCCGTGGTGGACTCCTCGTAGGTCGACAAATTCTGACTCAGAATCTCCTTCTTCGTTGGGTTGGAGAAAGGCACCTTGGTGAAGGCCACATGAGACTCCAGGAAGTTGTCGGCGAAGAGTGCCTTGATCACCGGGTCGAAGGGCAGAATGGTGACAGTGTCCTGCACACCGGCCGCATTGACGCTTGCTTCGGCTTTGCGCCAGCCACCCTGCGCACCAACGACGGCGCCTGTCTGCACGGCATTGGCTGCCGCCACACCGCCGCCGCTAGGCGACACATAGACCTTGACCTTGGCGCCGGGGCCATCCACCGGAATCTCCACTACTTCGGTGCGCGCTTCGCCGCTGGCCGCGTCCACGGTTGTGACGCTGGTGGTCAGGTAGCGAGAATAGATCACCTCGTATGTGGTGAGGGACGTAGTGAAGACGCGTGCTGCGGCCACGCCGCCTACCTGTTCCTCTGTCAATTCAACCGGCTTGGTGGTGTTGTACTTGGCATCGGCAGGCATCAGACCGTTCTGGGTGAGGAACTGATCGGCGATATCCTTGGCGTCCTCGGGGCTGAGCATCTGGGCGGCGGAGAGACCCACAGTTGGCGAGAAGGTGCGGGCCGGGTCGAAGTAGTAGAACTGACCCGTGCTGTTCTCCATCTCCAGGGTGCGTCCCTCGGCGTCGGTCATGACGCGGGTGTTGCCGATGTCGACCGTGGCCGAAGCTGCACCCACCTCTGCATTGAAGGCAAAGGCGTCAGTCAGATTGTTGAAGGTGCGGTTGGCCTCATCCAACGACAGGGGCGGCGTGTTGAAGATGGGGAACTGGTCGCCCAGTTGATTCGGCTGCAGGCTGCTGGTTGTCGGCGCGCCGCAGGCCTTGTCCCACCACCAGTAATACCCGTTCTTGGGCGGGTCTACGCCGAAGTCATAGGGCGAGTAGTAGGCTGACTCGGAGTAGTTGGCGTATTCCTCGGCCAGCACACGGGCTGTTACGCCGCTGGGTTGGTGAGTGTCGCACGCGCGGAACCAGGCGTCCTTGTAGCTGTAGCCCCACACGATGTCCGTGGCGAGCTTGTTGCCAAAGCCGCCTACGTCGTAGGCCGTGTTGGCGAAGCCGGCCATCAAGTGCAGGCCGTTGAACGCGCCGTACCACGAGGCCTTGCTGGAATCGGCCAGCACGCTGCACGACAGCAGCATGAGATATTCCAGGTCGCTGTTGCCCCAGGCATTCTGCACTTCGCCATGCTGCACGTAGTAGTCATCCGGCGGGCGCACGGTGAAGCCGCCCGGCCAGCCATGCCCTTCGTAGAAGACCAGGTCGACGCTGTCGATGTAGCTGTTGTTGTTATCGACAAAGTCGTCTTCCCAGACTGCGCTGTTACTCCAGATGTAGCAGTCGTGGCCCGAGAAGTTGCACCAGCGCGGCAGCCCGAAGATCTCCCAGCCGTGATAGCGCAGAGTGTTGTAGAACCCCGTGACGTTGCCCTGGGCGTTGGGGAGATCGCCCTCGCCGCTGTCATAGTAGTCCTGCCAGTAGGCGGCCACTTCGCGCTCGCCGTTTCCTACCGAGAAGTTGGCCGCCGCCGCCTGCGCGCCGCTGCCGTCGTCGCTGGCCGGTTCATCGGCGGCCAACGCCGTGGCGGTGACGCCGGTGAACAGCATCCCAACCACCACCAAGATCGTTGCCAGTTTATAGAGTCTGGCGCTCCAAACGTTGCGATTCATAGCTCCTCCTGCGTCTGAAATTGTCACATTCCAAACATCTTGAAACAACCCGATTATGAACACTTCTCTTCGTTGCCCGGATTTTGGTGTGCGGTTGATCCGTCCGCGCTCCGCCTCACCGATTTCACCGGTCTCCACTGCTCACTTCTCCTTTCCGCCCGGCCTGGCCGGGCAACTGAACTACCGACGCTGTTATCGAAACTGCGGGGGAGCAGGCGGAAATCAATGGTTAATGGTTAATGGTCAATGGTGAACAGTTAATTGTTAGCCCGCTGCTGCTTACGCCTCGCTTTGCTCAACAAAGCGACTCACTATATCGCCCCATGCTATTTGACCACCACGGGCAGATAGATCCGTCGGGAAATATCCACCTGTCGACCGCTGGCGAGCGGCAAGGGCGGTAAGAGCGGATAATACTTCCCTTTGTTGGTGTCCACGAGCACGTTGCCCGCTGTATCCACCACCTGCACAAAGTAGACGGTGTCCACCGTACCAGTGATCTCACCAGTCCACTTTTGCGCCGCGAGATGGAAGTCAAGCTCGGCGCTGCGCCAGGTTCCGCCGCCGTCGGTGAAGGCGATGACGACTTTGGCGACGCCGGAATCATCGGTCGTCTCCACCTTGATTCTGCCTTTGCCTGCCGCCTGATCCAGAATGCCGTCTACGAATCTGATTTCCGGTTTCACCGTGTCTGCGCTCAGCGAGTAGATGGTGTCGAAGCTCATCTGGCTGTAAAGCCGTTGGGTGGCCGTTGCGTCCGAATACTGGCCCAGGGACATGATCACATTCTGCGCCGTCTTGGATGAATCAGCAAAGCTCTGAGAGTCCTGCAAACTGAAAGGCGTCTCCGGGAACCAGCCGTCGCCGCCGAGGAAAGTTGGCTCGGTCGTGTCCTCCACATACTCGTTGAAAGGCAGCGCCATGACCGGGTTGAATCCGGTGACATCGCTGTAGACGCCGCCCTTGAAGATAATCCCGCGCAGATCTCCCACTAGCGGCGCAGCGGCATTGGCGTAATAGAGCGGCTGAACCGGTTCGCTGTCGCCAAAAGCCACGTTGTCGTCCATATCATAGACTTGGCCGTCGCTAGTCGTCGTATCGCCAAAAGAGCCGAATGAGCCTGGTAGACCGTAGCTCAACGAACCCTGAGCCAGCCCGCTGCTAAAGGAACTGGGCGGCGTGAACCCGCCCTGGACGCTGGGGAAGGGGTCCTCATCGTCAAAGGCTCCCGACGACTCCACAGCAAACATGGGCAGACCGTAGAGGGTCATCTGCATAAGCACCTTGGCGTCATAGGCATTGGGCTTGGACTTGGCCGCGCTGTATTTTTGTTTTGCCAGCTTGAGCGACGGGCCGATTTCATTGAGCACACCGGTGAATAACTCGATGGTGAAGCGTTTGAGCACATCCTCGCTGTAGACCGTTCCACCGCCTCCCCAGCCAAAGCCCGTGTTGCCAATGTAGTTGGTGCGCTTCTGCATAAATGCCTGGGGCAAGTCGAGCTGGCCCGGATCGTTCAGCCCGCCGTGACACCCCACGTTGTAGATCAGCCCACCGGCCATATCGCCCGTGGCCGCAGCGACCTCGGCAGCGGTCACGTCTGGTTGGGCTGTGCCATTGAGAAGATCCGGCAGTTGCGTCCCAACGTGGGTCGAATGGCCATTGATCGCCTGAACATCGACGCGTGAAGCGAAATTGAGCGTTTTGGCGACGAAGTCTGCGCGCGCCCAGGTGTTAGCGATGAGCGTGGCGTCGGTCGTCACGCTGTCGGCGCTCATGATCGTACCCATGACCGTGGCGCTGTCCTGGACAAAATCCCAACCTGTCACCACTGCCTGATTGGCCTCGATCTTTTGATCGGTCAGGAAGACATCAATGAATGCAACGATCTCGGCCGGCGTCTCGATAAGACGGCTGACAGCGTAGTCGGGAATGAAGAGATCGCGCTGGTTGTTCTGCTTATCCGTCCACACGCTTGGCGTCTTGTCCACGTAGTAATCGTCGGTGAGCACCATGTTCTCGGCCAGGGCCGCGGCGATGGTGGTGTTGGCGGTGACTTTTGTTGCATAAGATTGTTCCAATACCGACGTGGGATTGGCGCCAGCTTTGGGCGGCACCAGATCGAGCACCCGACGGAAAGGAATGACATGGTCGCCACCCACCAGCACCACATACTTCACGTTGGTTGCCGTTTCCAAGAAGGTGAGGATACGGTTGCGGATGGCCGCAGCCATACTGTTCGCCTTGTCCACGGTGAGCAGCGCCGTCTGATCCACTGTCCAGTCGGCGTAGGCGGTCTGCACCGCCGGGTCGCTCGTCACCTCCAGCACCGCACCTTGCACCGCAGTGTGATTCGCCAGGTCGAAGAGCTTGGTCATCAGCGTTCCAGTCTCTGCTGCGCCATAGAGCGTTTCAAGTCGAGGCTGGTTCACCACGATGAGCGTCTTCACCGTCGCCGGGTCGGGTGTAGGTGTGGGGACAGGCGTCGGCGCAGGTGTGGGCGATGGTGTAGGCGTTGGAGTCGGCGGCGGCGGCTCGTTTGCTTCAAGTTGCACCTGATAATCTGTCAGTGAACCCAATACGTTGGAGTTGAACTGTGTGATGCGCACATAGTATTTGCCCGGGGCGGTCGGCGTGAAGTTCAACGTGGCGGATTGCCCAAGCCCAATATCATCGTTGCTTGCCAGCACAGTTGCGCCGTCGCTATCGAAAAGTGTCAATACTGTGTCGCTGTTCTTGTCCAGGTTCGTGGTCTTGACCAGATAATTTCCGCCGGTTACGGCATCGAAAGCAACCCAATCCTGGTCGCCGAGGGTTGTGCTCAGCGGGTCGGCGCAGAAAGTGTGAGCCTGGGTCGAGCCGTTTGGGGGGATGGAGATGGCGTCGCCCGGTCCATTGTCGCCCAGTGCGCCTTCTTGCGTGTCGGGCAGGCAGAAACCTTCACGTAGGGCGATATCATATTGGGTGTTTGCGCCGTTGGCGATGATATTGTGATGGCGAACCCGGGCATAGTGGATGCCGCCAGCGGTTGGTTTCCAGACGATGCGTGATGCATCCACGTAGTTGTAGTCATCGTTCTCTGCAATCTGCGTCGTTCCGTCGGCGGCGAAGAGCGTCAGCACAGTATCCGAGGCGCTGCCCAGATTCTCCGTCTGCAAGACATAAGTCTTGTTGGCTTCGACGCTAAACTTCACCCAATCTTCGTCGCTGGATGGGCAGAAGTTGTGAGCGGTCTGAGGTGCGCCCAAGGCCAGGTCTTTGGCCTGATTCTTTTCGTCGTCTTGCTCGTAACTGTCTGCTGCGCAGGTAGAGCTTGTGACGGAGAGATCGTAAGTAGCGTCCTGTCCAAAGACGGTGGAATTCTGGTTGACCACCCGTGCGTAGTAGATCGTGTCTGTATTGGCGCTGGCAGTCACACTGGCAGCTGCCTGCACCAGGCTCTGGCTGCCTGGCACGCTGCTGCACGAGTCGAAGAGGGTAATGACCGGGTTGACGCCTGTTCCGGTTCCTTCGCCCAATACGATGAAACTCTCGCCGGCCTTGACGGCAAACTTGATCCAGTCCTCGTCGCCCGGTGCAACGAAGCGCCGGTTCTGCTTTGCGCCGTCGGTAGTGATGTCGTGCGCGGTGGGGCAACTATTGTCCGGCTCGAAATCATCGGTGACGCCTGTGCTGCTGGTCAGGGTCAGGCTATAGGCGGTCAATGGGCCAGCGACGCCGTCCTTTCGCGCCAGCCTGGCGTAATAGACGCCGCTGGCGGTTGGTTTCCAGGAGGCGCTGTTGTCGGACGGCCCTGTCTGCGCTGTACCACCGCACTTGTTGAAAATCGTCACCTGGGGGCTGGCGTGCTGTTGCTGGTTGTTTGTCTCCAGGGTGTATTGAATGTCGGCAAAGGCTGTAAACTTGACCCAATCTTCATCATCCTGGGTCTGGGCAGCGGTGCAGAAGCTGTGGGCCTGGCTGCTGTTCTCTTGCAGCCATTTGGCGTTGGCGCAGGCGTTGTCCACTTCGTAGCTGTCAGCCGCGCAGGTCACGCCCACACAGACAGGCAACTCGACCAGGTTGTTGTTCTCATTGTCTTCGCTGATGACGCCCAATCGGTCGATCCAAGCGTAGATGACGTGATTACAACCGTTTTCCGTAAAGGTATGGGTGCGCGTTCCTTGCGTCGATCCACCGGAACCGATGCTGGGCACCTGAATGATGGGGAAACCAGCTGTGCCCTGCGCCGGCGGTCGCTGTGCGGGGTCAACGTAGAGATCGACGCGCACCTGGCCGCCTGTCGTGTTGAAGGCGCCAATGTTACGGGCAATGACCGTGATCGTCACCTGCTCGTTGGCGGCTGGTAGGGCAGGCGAGATGCTGACTTCCACAGTCAGGTCGGCGCCGGCGTCTGGCTCCGTCAACGGTGCGGCGACAACCGCCGCGGCTGGCGCCTGGCTGGTCAGCAAGCCCACGAGCAAGATCAGATTTATCAGAAACTTCGAGAATGTACGAGTCATGATTTGTTTTGCCAGGGACGACGGGCGCTGTCAACCGCCGCCAAGTAAGATGATCGTAAGCTAGATTGGCTGAAACACCTGTGGCGCAGATATCTGCTTGGGTGTGACTTACGACACAGGCTTTGCGGTTCTCAACTCTTTGACGTCCAGGATAGACAACTTTGTAAACAATTGCCCGCACTTTTTTGACAGAAATTTGACGGCTATACTTTTATACTTTGCTCTGTTTGAGACCAGGAGTTTTCGCAGGCCAAAAACTCCTGGTCTCAAAACAACCGCAGTATAGAACGGCACGTGCGGTTACGAACCGCACCTACGATAGCTGTAATGGACGAGTACGAAAGATTGGGCCCTGCGATCAGTATACCTGATTGCGACGGGCAAAAGCTATCATGTTGCCCTATTTGTTGACGATGATTGGCAGGTAAATGCCATTCACATCGCCCACGGTTTTGGGCGCTGCATGGATGCCGCCTGTGTCTTGCGCATAGACGATCACACGATATTCTCCATCTTCCGAGAAGCCGCCGGTGTAGTTGAAGCTGTAGCGCGTACTGTCATCCGGGCTTTGCTCCAGCCGCACAATGGGTGCGTTCAGATTGATCGTGACATCGCTCGGCTCTTGGAAGGACGGCGGGAAGACGGCCGCCCACACAAGATCGATTTCATCCAACCCCTCCTGCACAACGGCGGAGATGACGCCGCTCGTTCCCTGGCGGTCAAGGGTCGCGCTGGCGATAACCGGGCGCGTCGAGGCGAAGAATTTCGTGAAGGTGCGTCCTTGCGCCACGCTCCCGTCGGCGTCAGTGAATTGTGCATCGCCGTTGTCATCCAGCCAGGGCGTCTGGTCGACTTTGGTTGCACCCACTGCTGTGGTCGCCTCGTCGAAGCAGCCCTTCAGGCTACCGCTGTCGGCCATGCACGAGAAGAAAGCGTCGGAGAAGAACGCTCCCTCGGCGGAGGCATAGGCGTTGTTCTCGCGACCGGTGGAGGTGATGATGACGCGCCCTTGCTTGACCAGGGTGTTTTCGATGTCGCTCTGGAAGCGATCGATGAAGCTGCCCGACTGGCAGGCTTCGATGATCACGTTCACCTCTGTGACGCCAGTGGCAGTTTCTAGGGAGCGCAGGGCGTCATCCAATTGTTTGGGCGTTAGAGGCCCACTATTGCAGCCGCTGACGCAGAACTTTTCTTCAAAGCCGTGATCGATCATGTAGACATGGAAGGGCTTTCCAGGGCCTGTGCGACCATTTTGCGCAGCCCAGCCAGTGATGGCGTTGATAACTGCTGTCGGGTTGGCCGCAGCGTTGACATCGTTGCTCCCATCACCGTCGGCGTCTTGGCCCGTGGGCGAGATATAGAAGATGTTGTCCTTGCTGAAGCCGGCTGTCTGGAAGAGACGATAAGCCCGGTTGGCCGCATTGTAAATGTTGGTCTGCAAGCCAAAGGTCTCATTGTGCCCGGCCACGATGAGCGCTGCGCCGCCGCTGCTGCCCTGGCGTTTCACTGTCAATGTCTTCTGACTACTGTTTCCCGCCTCGTCGATGACCGTGACCTGGAACGTATTATCGCCCGCCTGGAGCGCCAGATCCTTGACGCGGAAATCATCGCTGGCGCCGCTCAAGGTGAAGTCCGTGCCTTCGGCGCCGTTTGTGAGGTTGCGCACTCGCACGCGGCTCAGGTTGCTCGTTGCGTCTTGGGCAACGCCGCTGATGGTTACGATACTGGCGGTTGTGCTAAAGACGCTCGAAGCCGTCGGCTGTTGCACTGTCACACTTGGCGGCGTTGCGTCATTCGGCGTCGCAGCGCGACAGGGAATTTCGCCCGACGGCGGGCTGATGTTGTTGGAATAATCTACTGCCACAAGATTCAAGAAGTATAGTTCGTTGGGCGTCAGGTTGGTGAGCTCCATGAATGTGGCTTCGGGGTCGTTGATGTCTCGGTTTCCCGAATCGGTGGCGTTTTCATTGCGGAAAGTGACCCGATACTTGACCACATCGCGTTCGGTGTTGCGCTTCCACTGCAAACCCACTGCGGTTTGGCTCGAGGCGATACAGCGCAGGTCGCCGGGCGGCGTAGGCGGTGTGTTGTCTTCTGTCACGATCAGGCGATAATTGGCATCGCTGCCAAAGATGCTGGGGTCGAATTGGCGAAGCTCCAGGAAATAATCGCCATTCTTGGTTGAATCCCATTCCAGGGTCACGACGCTGCCGAAGGCGTTGTTCGCTGTCGCGTCGGGATCCGTCCCACAGGCATTGTGCAGGGTGATCGTGCCGTCAGCTTTGGCGCCCAGGTTGTTCAGCTCGACAATATAGGTCTTCTGGGCTTTGGCGGTGAATTTGACCCAATCCACATCTCCTTCCTTGTGGAAAGTGTGGTTCTGGATGGCGCCGGTTGGGTTGATGGTGCTGGCGTTTTGGCATGTGTCATCGTTTTCAAAAGCGTCGCCATTGCCCGGCTGGTTGGTGGGCGTCGCTGTTGGATTACCGCCGCCTGTGTCCGGTGTGAAGCGCAAGGTGAGCGCCATATCGAGGGCGCTCTGTGTGGTGACATAGGCGGTCTGCGACCCGCCCTCATTAGGCAGCGGTTCAACTTTGCCGTTATCGTTTAGGTCTTCGCCGTTGAGAATACGCTCGGCCATGGCCACCATCTGATTCGCCGGCGTCTGCGCCTGGGTGACACTGGCAGCGTTCAGCACCTCCTGAGCACGTGCGATGAACAGCTCCGCCCATTTGTCATCATTCGAGTCGCCGATGTTATCCAGTGTGACAATCACCTCTGCTGCCCGATCTTTCATCGCCTGCGTTGCGTTCGCATCAGTTTGCAGCGTCTGCATGAGCGTCCGTAGTCCGGTGCGATAGGCCAACAGGCCATAGCCATCGCCTGGGTTGGTAACGATGCTATCCCCGTCCTGATCGCCGTAACGTGGGTCCGCCGCGCCATAGAGTGTGTTCAACACGTGTTCCACATGCTGCTTGGCGCCAGACAGACTGTTGGCGGAGACAGAGCCTTGTGCAAAACCGGCATGCTGACGAATGATTTGGGCCTGACTCAGCAAGCCCACTGCATGACCCTTGCCGTCAGCGTCAGTGTCTGTTGGGACAAGAACAACCTCCTGAATAGCGCCGGCGTGGATCATGGCGTCTCCGTGTGCAACATGATGACTGTGATCGGTCGCAGGCATGACGCGCGGCGCGCTGATCGTCAAAGCCGCCTCTGCGGAGCTGTTCACATCACGGGCTGTCGCCGGGGTGCCTGGCGCTTTATAGAGCGCCTGACGCAGGGGCGCAAGGGCAGCCTCGGGCACAGAGCCATCGGCGTAGATCACCCCCACCGAAACATAGAGCGTGTCGAAGCTGGCGATGACGTCAATGCCGGTGACAGGCAGTGTGGCGTCGATGGTCGCACCGGAGGCGGTCACCGGGCCGATGGGCATCCAGGCATCGTTGGCATCCAACAAATAGGCGTAGATGCTCTCATTCAGGTTGATCTCTGCTGCGGCGACGGGCAACCCAGAGAGGACGAAGCGCAGCGCGTCATTCGCCGGCGTGGCGCCAAGATCCACGTGTTGCACGCTGCCGGATATCCCGCCAGAGCCAGGCAGATAATCCGCCGTGCGCTGGGCATAGCGCCGGGCGGTCTTGGCGCCGCCTTCATTGGCAATCGGCTCCGCTTCGCCATCATCATCCAGGTCTTCTCCATTGAAGATGCGGTTGGCGATGGCGAGCATTTGCGTCGCTGGCGTTTGGGCGGCTGTCGCTGTCGTGGCAGAGAGCACTTCGCTGGCGCGGGCGATCAACAACGGCGCCCAGGTTCCGCTCCCATCGGAAAGGCCGATGTTATTGAGCGTGGTCTGCACATCTTGGGCGCGGGCAATCATGGCGGCGGTCGCATCGGGAGCTGCGGCGACCTGCTGCATGACTTCCTTTAGTTTGCTGCTGTAGCGTAGCAGCCCGTAGCCGTCGCCAGGATTCGTTGCAATGCTATCGTTGTCATGGTCGCCGAAGCGTGGGTCCAACTCGCCATAGAGCGTGTTGAGCACGTGTTCTGCATGCTGCCTGACCGCCAAAAGGTCGTCGTCGTCCGCCGCCTCTTTGGCAAAACCGGCGTGCGCAGCGATGATCTCCGCCTGGGTGTAGAGCCCGGCGCTGTAACTCACCTGGCCGGGCGTGTCGGCCGCGCTGCTCACGGCTGTGCGGATGTGGGCCAGGGCCTGCACCGGCAACGTGGCGCTAAAGAGCACGCTCTCCTGCATTAGGCGCACGGCGCTAAAGTCAGCGACAAGATTTCGACCCGGCCAATCGACGTTTACATTGACTGTGCTGCCAGTGATGTTCAGGGGAGTAGGACAAAGCTGCCCCTTGCCCGCGGCGTTGAGCATGTAGCAACGCACGCTGCGATTGGCGGGCGGCAAGGGAGCGTCGCTCATCTCGAACACCAGGCGGTCACTCTTCAGCGGTGACGATGTTCCGGTGATGTCACGAATCAAGGCGCGGCCAGAGAAGGCAGTTGCGCTGCCGGGCCAGGCAGTGGGCGCGTTGTTTTGCGCGTAGACGCTCACTGCGCCTATTATCGCCAAAACAATCAAGGCGGCGACAAACAACGCGCCAGATCCATGCTGATAAATGGGTGCTTTGCTGGTCGGCGATTTCTGCGACATCAGTGCTGATCCCTGTGTGAACGGATTATTTTAGGGCCAGTCAATAGGTTTCGATGAGATAAAGCCTGTCCTAATTTATTTCTCATCGTGATTCTGCCAATACTTGAAAGGGCAGATGGAAGATAGATACTCTAGCTTATCTTGCCACCAGGGGCAAATAGACGTTCTGTGATTCGCCCACCAGCTTGGGCACAGCATTGATGCCCATGCGATCTTGTGCGTAGAAAACGATGCGGTAGTCGCCCTCAAGCGGGAATCCATTCGTGTATGGGAATTCATATTTGCCATCCTGACCTGCGACAGGCTCCAGGCGCACAGTCGGCACAGCCAGGTTGAGTGTTACGTCGGTCGGCTCTTGGAAACCAGGCGGATAGACGGCCGCGTAGACCAACGTCACCTCCTCGGCGCCGGCGTTGACGGTCGCCGCTAAGACGCCGTTTGCCCCTTGACGGTCGAGGGATGTCTGGGTGATAACGGGACGAACGGAGCTGAAGAAGCGCGTGACTACCCGGTCCTGGGCAATCGAGCCGTCGCCCGCGTCGGCAATGCCATCGCCATTGTCATCCAGCCAAGGAGTTTGGGCCACGCCGGCGGTGCTCACTGCGGCTTTGCCCTCCTCGAAGCAGGTCTTGAGGTCGTTGCTGTCGGCCAGGCAAGAGAAGAACGCATCGGAGAAGTACGCGCCCGAAGCCGAGGCGTAGGCGTTGTTGTTGCGCCCGGTCGAGGTAATGATGACGCGCCCGGCTTTGGCCAGGCTGTTTTCCACCGGTTCGACCGCGCCGTCGCGGTCGATGAAGCTGCCCGATTGACAGGCTTCCATGACGACAGTCACTTCGGTGACGCCGGTGGCTGTTTCCAGGTCGCGCAGCCAGGTGTCCAACGACTTGGGCGAAACCGGGCCGCTGTTGCAGCCGCTGGCGCAGAACTTCTCGGTGAAACCGTGGTCGATCATGTAGATGAAGAGCGGCTTGTCCGGTCCGACGCGGCTATTCGCCCATACCTTGACGGCGTTTTCGATAGAGGCTGGACTAGCCGCCGCATCCACATCATTGCTGCCGTTTGCGTCGGCGTCTTGACCAGCCGGCGAGACGTAGTAGATATTGTCATCGGTGAAACCGGCGCTCTTGAAGATGCGATAGGCGCGATTGGCTGCGTTGTAGATGTTGGTTTGCAGGCCGAAGGTCTCGTTGTGGCCGGCGATGATGATCACCGCGCCGGAGACGTTGCCGATGCGCCGCACTGTCACCGCCTGCTGGGTCGTGTTGCCGGCGGCGTCGATGAGCGACACCTGGACGCTGTTGTCGCCCACGGCCAGGGGCACATCTTCGACGCGGAAGTCATCGCTCGTACCTGTCAGGCTGTAATCATTGCCCTCCTTGCCGGCGGTCGTGTTCTGCACACGGGCGCGACTCAGGTTGCCCGTGGCGTCCTGCGCCTGGCCGGCGAAAGTGAGCACGCTGGCCGTTGTGGTGTAGATTCCGCCGCCGCCCGGCTGTTGAAGGCTGAATGTGGGCGCTGCGGTGTCGGTGGGTTGCTGCGCTGTACACTGAACAATGCCAGTGGGCGGACTCTCGTTATTGGAGAAGTCGACCGCGCTAACGCGCAGATTGTAGGTTTGATTCTGCGTTAGCCCACCCAGTTCATAATAGGTGGTGTTTCCGCCCTGTACATCGTCATTCCCCGATACATTGCCCGTATATTGCACGCGGTATTTGCGCACATCGCGCTCGGGGCTTTTCTTCCATTGGATTGCCAGTGTGGTGGGGTTGAGTGAGACGCAACGTGGATTTTCAGGCGCCGATGGCGGCGTCTGATCGACCAAGATGCGCACCTCATAATTAGCGTCTGCGCCAAACTTGGCCGGGTCGAACTGCTGCAGTTGCACCACATAATCGCCGTTTTTCGTGGAATCCCACTCCAACGTGACGGTGCTGCCAAAGGCGTTTGTCCCCGAGCCAGCGGGCGCTTCGGTGCAGTCATTGTACAGGACGATAATGGCGTCGGCCTTTGCGCCGATGTTTTTTACTTCGATGATGTAGGTCTTGTTGGCCTGCGCCGTGAACTTGATCCAATCCTGGTCGCCCTCCCGGTGGAACGTGTGGGCCTGGGGAGCGTCGCCCACGGCGACAGGTTTGGCCTGGTTACAGTAATTGTCGGCCTCGAAGGCGTCGCCGCCAGCGTCCACGTTGGGCGTAGCGCCGATGAACCCGGAAGCGATCTGAAAACTGGCGCTGCTGGCGACATCCCCCACAGTCTGTCCTAGTACGCTCTCGATGAGGTAGTTGGCCGATTGGCTCTGCCCGCCGCCGCCAAAGACCGCCTGGCTCACGTCGAAGTTGGGCGACGATTGCGCCCAAACGCTGGTTGCGGTCAGGCAGAGTACCAGGACTGCCAAAAGGACGATAAATCTTGAATGTTTCACGGTCGCGCTCCCTGCCAACACGGTGAATTCCTCATCGCTGAACCAGCAACACTGAGATCACCCCTGTTCCCGAAACCAGGGGTTCCAGGGCCTTACCCAGGATCGTGCCTGGACGATAGATGCTCACTCCGCCGATCTCCACCGGCGACGCTTTCATAGCATGACCAGGCGTCGCAGAGGTCGTCAGCAGGTCGCCTGGCTGAATGGCGCCGTTTTCGGCGCTCGCCTTTACTGGGACAACCCCCGTGACAGCCAGAGGAATCAGGCCATCATCTCTGTAGGCAGCCGTGAACAGGTCGGAGGATTCGCTTACGGTAGGGGTTTTGACAGTGTTTGTCGTCGGCAATGGCTCTCCTGCCAATTTTGCTTCCGTGACGGGATCCATGCTTGCTGGTGAAACGCCGCCGTTTTCGGGAAGTCCACCCACCAGACCTGGCCTGGTGGAATAGACGCCAGCCAGGGTCGTTGCATCGACGCTCGTAGAACGGGTGAGCCTGCCGTCGCTGCCAATGACCAGTACATCGCCAGGCGTCAATCCATTCACGGCGGGCAGCATCTCGGCAAAGTCGGCGCCGCCGGGAAGGAATGAGCCATCGGCGCGCACATGACCGGTGGTGCGCTCCACGGTGAAGCGCGTGTTGAACGCTGCCGTGTCTACGGCTTCCATGATGTAGGTCGTCTCACTCGCGCCGACATAGATGCCGGACGCCGAATCATTGATGCGCACGCCATACGCGCCGGCGTCGGCAATGAGAACGCCTTGAAATGTGGCGTTGACAACGTAGAGACCGAAATTCGCTGAAGTCACTTGCAGACCATCATCAGCTGCCGAGAGGACATAGAAACCATCTGTGTTGGTGGAGGACGCCTGTACCGCTGGGCCAACCGATGTTGCCTGGATGGCGTTGCCAAAGGCGCTGTTGCTGACGATCAGCGGCGCTACTCCTGTCTCCCCTTCGATTTTCAGAAAGGTATCGGTTCCGCTCCATGTATCTCCCAGGTGGCTGTGGCTCTTCGGCGCCATGAGACCGGACGCCGCGGCCAGCGTCCCCACTTCGCTGTCGCGGGCGATCGCCGCGTCGATGCGCGCATCGGCCACCGTGCCGCTGGTGATGGCAGAGCCGGCGTGGGTGTGCGCCGTCGGAGCAAATGCGCCGCTGCTGGTGACGAGCGGCACAACTTCGCTGTCGCGGGCGATCGCCGCGTCGATGCGCGCATCGGCCACCGTGCCGC
>CAZLMM010000005.1:0-52859 GCA_964560495.1 uncultured Caldilineaceae bacterium | reverse complement strand
TGGTGATGGCAGAGCCGGCGTGGGTGTGGGACGCGGCGGCGAACGCATTGGGCGCGCTGCCGCCAAGCGTCGCGGCGTTGCCCGCCGCAGGGGCGTAGAGAGCGTAGGGTGTGTAGGCGATGCGTTGACGTGGGGTCGCCTCGGCGTCTGCGCTCACCTTGATCCCCAGCCACAAATCTTGTCCATTGAAGTGACCAAGAACCAGGGGGGTGATGTCTCCAAGCAATGTGGAAAAGACCCCCCCATTACTGGTCGTCACATTCTTGGTCTCACTCCAGATGGGGTTTCCTCCGCTGCTCGCAGTATAGAGGGCGAAGGTGATGGGATAGACGCCGTCGGGCTTGGGCGCGCCCGCGCCTGGGGTGAGCAAGCGACCCTGAAAGTGGATGCGGTAGGTTGTGGCGGCGCCTTGATCTGGCGCATTTTGAGCCATCGCACTTGGTGGCATGATGTAAGGCGAGAACAACCAAATTGCGAGACATAACAAGCAGGCGCCTGGAATCCGCTTCCATAGAGTTCTATCAATCCTTGTCATCTGTCACTTCCTTGACTACCCATATATTCCACTGGACGATTCGTCTGTGGGGCGTCTATCGAACTGCTGTGTAGGTCAAATCGACTGCATAGAGGATGACATCCCCCGTATATGTTTCGTCTTGACCTTGACGCTGAATCGTTATCACCCACAGATTTTTGGCGCCGAATCGCGCGGCCGGAATCGGGATTGTCTGCTGTTGGATCTGCGAATTTGCATTGACGGAGACTGCCGTACCGCGCAGGCTGCTGGCATCCACAAATGTCTCTCCTGGGTTGAACGCCCGTGGTCGAATGAAGAACTGGACGAGCCCGGCGATTGAAGTTGTTGTCTGAAAATGCAGATTCATGTTCACGTCGCTCACCCCATCCCAGTCTGGTGGTCTCTTGAGCATCAAATATGCTGGATTGGCGAAATTGGCCTGCCACTTGATGCCAGTTGCGTATTGGGTGAGTATGGTGCTTGTTTTGTCGTAGTTAAGGGCATTTGCCGGGAACGAGATTGTCCTGATCGTATCGCGGAGATCTGCATCTCCCACCGTGTTGTCAACGATGTGGCCAGAAGCGATGCTGTTAGCAGCAATCGTGCTCCCGTCGTGAGTGTGTCCTGTCAGAGCATATGCCGAAGGCGGATTGCCGCCCAATTTGTTGGCATTTTCAGCAGTGGCCGCCGTCGTCGCACTATTTGCCGTGTTAGCCGTGTTAGCTGTGGTGGCCGTGGTGGCCGTGGTGGCCGTAGTAGCTGTCTTCGCCGTTTCTGCGTAGATTGCATAGGCTGTATGGGCGATGCGGTGGCGCGGGCTGGCCTCTGGGTCAGCGCCCACCGTGATGCCCAAGAAGAGGTCCTGCCCGTTGAAAATACCCAGAGTGAGCGGGTTCGTATCGCCCAGCAGCGTGCTGAACACCCCGTTCGCCACTGTCACGCTCTTGACCTCGGTCCACAGCGGCGCGCCGCCGCTACTTACCGGATAGAGGTTGAAGGCCATATTGTAGCTGCCATTGGGCTTGGGCAGGCCTGTCGCCGGGTCCAAGATGCGCGCGGTAAAGTGCACCACTGGCGGACTGGCAGCTACATCTTGCACGACCACCGCGTCGGCGCGTCCTGCGGCCGTTTGGGGCGAATTTGCGGTGACGCTGGCAGAGGCTGTCAGCGCCGCAGCAGTAATGGCGACGCCCAGCGCCAAGCCGACGCCCTGGTTCAGTAATGTTTTCAAGTTCATGGCGATCTCCTCAGCGCGCCCAAAACGAGCGCATACGTTGCAAAACGAAAGTCATATGGAGCGACGGATGGTTACTCAGTTCGTCGTCCCAACCGAAATCTCTATAGAACTATGAATGCTGCGATGAAATCAGTCAGTCAACAAGCCAACAAGCGCCTGTGACAAGCGGTGGGCAGCGGGCCCTGAAAAGCCTGTGAAGGTGTGCTGGTTCAAAATCGGATCGGTCCGGGGGCTTTCTTGATCAGGGTGTATTCAAAATCAATTACAGGTGGTCATTCCGCAGAGGCTTGAACGGTGGTAAAATCACTCGGTTGTCACGGCGAAACTCTGCCGCCGTTCATGGCCATACCGCGAATCAATTATGAATACACCCGATTGATTATCAACCTTACAACCATTGTAATCCAAAATGCCCACAAAATCAAGGCATCAGGATGAGCGTTCCCCATTCCATGGGGTTATCGTGAGTGGTGCGCGCCGGCGATGCAGACAGAACGGTCTCCTGGTTGGGGACATCGCCGTCATTGTCACTGATGCTCACATTGAAGCCATAGGACTCCCCGGCGATAGGGCGCTCGATGCCGAAGAGATTCCACGGCAATGCCAGCTCCAGATCATAGCCTTGCTCTCTTGGAGTGCTCATACCCACAGCGATCAACTCACCTTCCTGAGCGAATGGCAGCCAGCGATAGAGCAAAATGCGATCTCTCGTCGGATCGACGCTGACGCCAATCTGATAGTCATCTACGTTTGCAGAAGCGTCGGCGTAATCATCGACCAGGCGATTGTCCAGATGAATTTCGATGGCATCGCCCTGCCACAGATTGCTCCCCGGTGGACCTGTCCGATGCCGGTCATCCTGCACCCGCACGGCCAGAAACAGAGCCTGCGGCGACCACCTGGTCTGAAATACGCCGGATGCGTCCCCAGAACCAGCGTAGTTTGCCACACCTTCCACCACAGCGCCAATGGGCGACCAGTTTGAAGGCCATTCATCGAAGCGACCATCGAAAAGGTGAAAGTCACCTTTTTGCGCCTGAAAGACGCCATGTTCCTCTGGCCGGATTGCTGCCTGGAGCACACGCGTTGGCCCTGGGGAGAGTACACTTTCTCCTGCCATCAGGCCGCTCCAGCGTCCATTCTGGTGGGCTGCCAGCAGGAGCGGCTGCCAATCTCCAGCCGCCGCGTGATTGTACAGACCTTCTGCTGTGCAAGATGGCGTTGGGTTGCTCTGCAAGAAAAAGCCCTTGTCAAAGATTTGCACATCGGCGCAGAAACCTTTCTCAGCCGAGCGCGCCCAGCCCAGGCTGGCAAAGACATCATCACGGGTGGCCCAAACCCAGCCGAAGCCGCGCTCGGGGATTGTCAGCCCTGGCGGCGGGTCTCCCCTGCCTGGCGGCGGCTGCCCCTCCCAACTGGCGTCGATTTCGCTCCACCCTCCATCAGAATAGAAAGCATAGGCCCGGTCATTGTCGCTGCGCCAAAGCATCGAACCTCGTTCGAAAGGTTCCCAGGCTGCCCAGATTGTTCGCACACTATCCTGTGGACAGCCAAAACTATCGCGCTGGTAGATGGGCGCAAACTGTGGCGCCACCGAGACGCTGCACGTTGGCGTAGCCGTGATCGACGGGGTCGCCGTTGGCGTCGCGTCAGGCGTCGGCGTAGAGGTTGACGTTGCGCCGGGGGTGAAAGTTACGAGTGATGCCATCGTGGTGCCGATCCACGCTGGCGCCTGGCGCGTGGCAGTCGCTGTGACGAAAGGCGGGGGAGTGGCTATCTCTGCGTCTCCCAAGCGGTTGTTGAGCGTGAAGAACGCCGCGCCAGCGCCAAAGGCGATTACGGCCACAATGAGTAACATCGCCCACCAGAGCCAACCTCGTCCGGGTGTTGGCGCAGGCTGCGTCGAGGTCGGCGGTTCTTCATCGGGAATCAAGTCAAAAGGATCGTGCTGAGACAAGTTGGTTGCTCCTGAGAGGGGCGCTTAGCCGGACAGCAGCTCCAAGATGCGATTGAGCAGTTCGGTGCTCTCCACCACATAGACGCCGAGAAAGGCGATGACTACCAAGAGAACAAGAACCAGCGCGCCTCGCAGCGATCGGGTGGGCTTATCTTGCCGAGGTTTCCATGCAGAATAAGGCGTGGCGCGACGCGCGTCGATGGATTGAAGGGAGATGATCTCCTGGCCGTCGGCCTTTGAGGGGAGGAGCACCAGTGAGACGCCGACCCAATCAGTCGTGAGCGTGCTGCGGGCGATCAGCGCCATATCGGTACGCTGGGCCAGACCCAAGGCGAGCGGTCGAGCAACGCCCTCAAAGTGCAGCACCGGCGTCATGATTTCCACACCTTCCATGGTCACGGCTTTCACCACGACCTGGCGCGGGCGTCCATTCAAATCCGCCGATGTCAGCCGATAGCGGTTGTCCACGATAGGCGAACGAGACATATGAAAGGAAGTCCCTTACTGCACCCGGGCGAGCAACTCATCGAGTTTGGCTCTCGTCAAAAGCCCCGCCCAGATGGTGCTGATCTTCCCCTCACGATCCACCAGGATGGTCGTCGGCAGACCGCGCACGCCGTAAAGGTCGCGCACTTTGCCCTCTGGGTCGATGATGATTGGAATCTCCATCTGGAATTCGGCGGCGAAGGGTTCGATCTGGCTCTTTGTCTCCATCATATTGACGGCCAATACCGCCAGCTCGGGATGCTCCTGAGCGGCCTTGAGAATCTCTGGCATCTCCAGGCGGCACGGGCCGCACCAGGTGGCCCAGTGGTTAAGCAACACCGGGCGACCCTGCAACTCTTCCATTGTTAAGGTGCGTCCATCATCCAATTGCATGTGGAAGTTTGGCGCGCGATCGCCCACGCGTATTCCGGCGGAAGCATTGTCGATTTCCGCTACCGTGGCCTGGGGATAGCCACGGCCAAGACCGGTGGGCAGGTCGTCGAGCGTAATGCTCGGTCCTGTGTCGCCGGATGGTGGACGGCCGTCGCTGCATGCAACAAACAACAGGCTGGCGCACAGCAAACCGACATAAAAAGTGAGGAGGTGAAAGCGTCTCATGGTGTGGATTGTACCATGAGCGGCGTAATACGCGCGACTCGCTGCCTCACCGGTCTTACATCAATCATAGCTCAAGACTTGGCGGGCAACCGCGGTTTTCGAGACATCCGATGTGTGATCCGGGACACAACGTCTCGACGAAGAAGCCCTCACAAAGAGGTTCAATGCGTATCTGTTCAATAATCTGGGGAGGGTCCGCAATGCGGACCCAACTGCACTGTGAGCACATCATCTTGGATCTGCCTGTCAGTCGCGCAGTCGCGCTGATGTCCTATTGGTTGCGGTCTGCCCAGATGAAGTGACTGTCACCAAATTCGTGCCACAGATAGCCGCGCCCCATGGCTTCGCCGTAGGCGTCGGCGATGCGTTTGCGGCCGGCCACCGCATAGAGGAGCGCCAGATGGCTTGCCAGCGGGTCGTGAAAGCCACTGATCAATCCATCCACCACCCGCACCCCGCGTTCCGGATGGATCAGCAGCCGCGTAAAACC
Organism: uncultured Caldilineaceae bacterium; assembly: GCA_964560495.1. Taxonomy (GTDB): domain Bacteria; phylum Chloroflexota; class Anaerolineae; order Caldilineales; family Caldilineaceae; genus UBA5069. The sequence goes on along the minus strand of CAZLMM010000005.1, from coordinate 47,554 downwards.
GCTAAGGCTCCGCACCCGCGCTCCATCCCACGCTGATTCTAGCGCCCGCACGGTCGTTGTGCCTACGGCGACCACCCGACCACCGGCTATGTGTGTACGATTGACCATCGTCGCCGTCGAAGCAGGCACCGAGAATGGCTCTGCAAAGATGGGGTGATCCTCGACCCGGGCATTTTCCACTTCCAGGCTCGACACACCAGTGTGTAGCGTGACGCTTGCGATGCGCACGCCGCGTGTTGCCAGGCTGGCCAACACGCGGCGTGTGAAGGGGCGGCCGGCTGACGGCATTTCGGCGCTGCCCGGCGTTGTAGCAAAGATGGTCTGATACGCAGCCAACGGGTGTTTGTCCGCGACGTAACCATAGCGGATCGGTTCGCCGCAACGGGCGAAGAGTCGGCGCGGGTCAGCTTCCACGTGTACAAACCACAATCGCGGCAACCCCGGATACACAGCAACCATACGCGCCGCAGCGCCGGCGACGCTCACTGTTTCGCCTGGTTCGAACGGCAGAGGCCCCGGTTCGGCATGACTCCAACGCGGCTCGGCAAGCCACAGACCGCCGCCATAGTGTGTCGCAAAGTTCAGCCGAAACGGACCCACCGCTGCCGCTGCCGGCAGGCTGGCCGCCAGCGTCGCACTGCGATTCACGACCAGGAGATCGCCCGGCCGCAGATGGTCGGCAAGCCGATGGAAGACCGTATGAGTGTGACCGTCCGACGCGCTTACCATCAGCCGCACCTCATCGCGTTGCAAACCCTGGCTCTCTGGGGGCTGTGTCGCTTGCAGCTCGGCTGGTCGCTCGAATATGAGTTCTTCACGCAACATGCTGCACCTCCAGGCATTGGTTGCTCGTCTTTGCATTTGCGACCCAACGCTCCGCTTGAGCCTGGAAACGCTGCCCACTCACTGCCAGAGGCGTCTGTCCCAGTAGCCAGGCCCAGAAGGGCAGCGTCGCTTCTGGGAGCGGCCGGTCGGAGATGTCATCGCCCGGAAATGCCTCCTGATGCATCCGCGTGCGCATGTCTCCGGGGTCCACACTCACCACGCCAACGCCTTGTTCGCGTAGTTCATTCGCCAGGGTCAGGCTCAGCAGGTCGAGGGCGGCCTTGCTGCTGCCATAGCCGCCCCAACCTGCGTAACCGCCAACCGCCGCGTCGCTGGAGACATTGACGACCAATCCACGCGCTGCTGTCAGAAATGGCAGCAGATCTTGCACCATGCCCAAGGGGGCAAAGACGTTGACCGCATAGACTTGCTCCAGCGTCTCGAGCGGATAACGCTCTAGCTTGGGTTGTGGACTGAAGCCAAGAATCGACGCATTGTTGACAAGCCAGTCCAACCGGCCAAACTCGCTGACAACGCTTGCGACTGCACGCCGATGCGCCCCATCGGCGACGTCGCCTGCTACGGCGACAACACGGCTGCCGAAGCGCCCCAAATCATGCGCCGTTGCTCTCAGTTCACTTTCGCTTCGACCCGTGAGAACGAGGTTTACGCCCTGCGGCGCCAGGAAACCAGCCAATGTCCGGCCCAGCCCACGGCTGGCGCCGGTAATCAGAGCAATTCGCTGCATAGCATTCTCCTTCCAAATCTGCATCGTTTTTCCGCCTCAAGAGGCGTCGACCAGTGTTGTTTGCAGGGTTGGTGTGAGTCTAGCGGAGAGTGAGAGGAAAGAAAACGATCGGGCGATCAGATGGATGCTGATCGAAAGTACAGGTTTGAACCCGTGGGCAAGATTCATTAAGCCGGATAAGTCGCCGATTGGCGATGGCTATGTTTCAGGATGCAGCAAAGCGCGCTGGCGGGCGATGGCTACTGCTTCTGTCCGATTGCGGGCGTTGAGTTTGCCTAGGATCGAGCTGACATGGAATTTCACAGTGCGTTCGGTGATGACCAGGCGCCCGGCGATGTCACGATTGGCGCTGCCGCGCGCCAGCAAGCGTAGCACCTCCATTTCGCGCTCGGTGAGCTGCTCAGGCTCATGCGCCAATCGCTGCATGAGCCGAGAGGCGATCATCGGCTGAAGCAGCGACCCGCCGGCGTGTACGATGCGAACGGCCTGGAATAGCTCAGCGCGCGGCGCTCCCTTGAGCAGGTAGCCGCGAGCGCCAGCGCGTACAGCATCGACAATGCGCTCGTCGGCGTCGAACGCAGTGAAGACAATCACAGGCGGCGAATCGTCGCGCCTCTGGAGCGCTTGCAGTACGGCAACGCCATCCATTCCTGGCATTTCCAGATCCAAAAGGACGACGTCAGGTCGCAGCGCGTCGATCTTGGCGAGCGCGTCGGCGCCATTGTCCACGTCACCCACCACGGCGAAATCGGCCTGGGTGCTCAGGACGGCTGTCAATCCGTCCCGCACAATGGGGTGATCATCAACCACGAGGATGCGAACAAGAGATTCGTTCATGGGCGACCTGCCTGGGCTGCCGGGAGCGGCGCCCTCACCGTTATCCTGGCACCAGCGTTGGCCGCGCTCTCCACGGTCAAGACGCCGCCCAGCAGGTTGGCCCGTTCGTTCATGCCCCTCAATCCATAGCGATGGGCTGGCGCCTGAGCCGGGTCAAAGCCGCGACCGTCGTCTTCGACCACAAGCGTCACTGCGTCTGGCGCAGCCGTCAGCGTGACTCGCACTGAAGTCGCCGCGGCATGTTGGGCGACATTGGTCAGCGCTTCTTGGGCAATTCGATAGAGACCGATTTCCAGTGATGCCGGCAATGGACGGCTGCCGCCCACTGTCGTACACTCAACGCGTAGGTGATGTCGGGCGCCGGTCTGCGTGACGAGGTCCTTCAGCGCTGCCGTCAGAGTACGTCCCTCCAAAGGCGCTGCGCGCAGGTCGAGTACAGAATGCCGCGCTTCGGCCAGATGGCTGCGCGCCAGTTTGATCGCCTGCCCCAATGCGCCTCGCACCTTGTCGACTGGCTCGGCGGCTTCCAACAGCGCATCTGCGGTCTCCAGCTGCAGGATGATGGCCGAGAAGCCCTGGGCAAGCGTGTCGTGGATTTCGCGCGCCAGGCGGTTGCGCTCACTCACTGCGCCCAGCTGCGCGCTGCGGGCAAAGAGCCGCGCACGTTCCACCGCAATGCCGAGCATGTCGCCGATAGTGTAGAGCAGGCGTAAGTCGTCCTCGGACAACTCGCACCAGTCAGCCGAAGCGACATTGAGAATGCCGACCTGCTTACCGTGAGCGTTGAGCGGCACGCTGGCATGGTAACGCAGACCGTCAGTGCCGGCCAGCAGCCCCTTGAGCCTGCTGCAAGTGATGACGTCAATGTTCGCTGGTTCGTCGAGCTCGCCCTCCAGGTATTGTTCGACGCAGTGACACCAGCCTTCCATCTTGCGTGTATCCCGGGCCAATGCTGGCGGCAAATTCTGGGCCGCGGCAAGGTAATGCTCGCCGCTTTCTTCGTTGAGCAACCAGATCCAGCCTGCATGCAGCTCAAGGAGGTCAGTGGTTTGTGAAAGCGCGACCGATAATGCCGTTTCCAGATCAGCCGAGCGGTTGAGCGCCTGGGCAACCGTGTTCAGGATGGTCAGATCGCGTGTGCGGCGATCGGTGGGTATTGGTGAAGACATGTTGGCCGTCTTTGGCGCATGGGGCGGAGCAAAGGTCATCCAGTATCTTGTCCTACACGGATTGATGAAAAGGCGCTCAAGGTGAACCTGAGCGCCCGGCCTTTCTCATGGAATGTGAGGAGATGATGAAGTGGTGACCCACCCAGGACTTGAACCTGGAACCCAGTGATTAAGAGTCACTTGCTCTGCCAATTGAGCTAGTGGGCCATTGTTAACTTAGTTTTTAACTTGATTTTTAGTATAGCCGTTTGAAGCATTTGTGTCAAAACTCTTGCTTTTTCGGATATATTTTCACTGGCCTCCAGCGTTGTCCGATGCGTTTGAGACTGTTCCATGCCTCTGGAATTCAGTGTGATTGCATGCGCCAAAAACCTGGGCGCACCCCTATGCGCCTTTCGTGTTTCATCCTGGTCGGACTATAATGGGATGCATCGTCACGCGAAAGGAGACATAAAGTGCGATCTGATCTTTTGTTACAGCAGGAACGCTACGCTGATCTTCTGCTCAGGGTGGGCGTCAATTTGCAACATGGGCAGGGGTTGTTTCTGCGTGCGGAATTGGAACACGCCGAGTTTGCGCGCCAGGTGGTTGGCGCTGCATATCGCGCCGGAGCAAAATATGTTCATGTCCAATGGGACGACGACCCAAGCGTCCGGCAGCGCATGTTGCACAGCCGCCCAGAGGATTTGGATTTTGTGCCCGACTATCTTGTGGCGCAATTGACCCAGATGCTCGAAGATGGATGGGCGCGGTTGTCGCTTGTGGGCTCGGCGCATCCAGACATTTTCGATGACGTAGAACCAGCCGTCATGCGGCGCATCTCTCATGCGCGCATCCGCAAGACGAAATTCTATTACGATGCTGTGATGGCGGGCCAAGTGCAGTGGTGCGTCGCCGCTGTCCCTACCCAACGCTGGGCTTCTCAGGTCTTCCCAGAACACTCGGCGGCAGAAAGTTTCGATCTACTGTGGCAGACAGTCTTGCAACTGGCGCGCGCCGATGCCGAAGACCCTGTGCTTGCCTGGCGGCGTCATGACGCGTCGCTCAGAAAGATTGTCGAGTATCTGACCCAGCACAATGTACGATCCCTCCATTTCTTTGATCCCGTGGCTGCGGAGGATGGAAGCCCATCGACCGACCTGGTGATCGGCCTGACAGATGCTCCTATTTGGGTCGGCGCGTCCTCACGAACTCACACTGGGATCGAGTTTATCCCCAACATTCCGACGGAGGAGGTCTTTACATCTCCCCATTCGGGTCGCGTCGATGGCTGGGTGCGCACTTCAAAACCTGGCTTCCCATTTGACCGACGCGTTGAAAATGCCTTATTCCATTTCAAAGAGGGTCAGGTCGTCGAATTCAGCGCCGCATTGGGACAGGATGTACTGGATGAGTTCTTTCGGATCCCAGGAGCCACCCGACTCGGTGAAGTCTCTCTCGTGGATATGCGCTCGCCTGTAAACCAGAGCGGCGTCATCTTTTTTGAGACTCTTTTCGATGAGAACGCGGTCTGCCATATCGCGTTTGGTAAAGCCTATCCCGAAGGTATGGAACATGGCGTGAGCATGTCCGAAGAAGAACGGGTTGCTGCAGGGCTCAATGACGCCGAAACACATGTGGATTTCATGATCGGGACGTCCACAATGGATGTCACCGGCATCTGCGTCGATGGCAGCCATGTTGCCATCATGAAAAGCGGCCAATTCGTCCTATGACGCTCGTCATCGAGACAAGCGGTTTGACACGGCGTTTTGCCAACGTCACTGCGGTCGATGGACTGACGATTTCCATCGAAGCGGGAGATGTGTTTGGCTTTTTGGGGCACAATGGCGCCGGCAAGACGACTACTGTGCGCTTGCTGAACGGCGTGCTGGCGGCCACATCTGGTTCGGCGCGTGTCTTTGGCCTTGACCCGGCGATTCATGGCCCCGCAGTACGGCGTCGCACAGGCGTGCTCACCGAGACGCCTTCGCTTGATGATCGCTTGAGTGCGCGCGCCACATTGCGCATCTACGCCGACATTTATGGCGTACCCAGAGAGCAAGTGAACCGGCGCGTGGATGAACTGCTCGATTTGTTCGATCTCTCGGCGCGCGCCAATGCCAAAGTGGGCGAGTTCAGCAAGGGAATGCGCCAGAAGATGGCGCTGGCCCGGACGCTCCTCCACAACCCGGAGATCATTTTTTTGGATGAGCCGACCGCAGGACTCGACCCAGCGGCGACGCGTGAAGTTCATCAGCTGATCATGCGCGTCAGTCGCTCCGAAAAGCGCACGGTCTTTCTTTGCACACACAACCTCTACGAAGCGCAGCGATTGTGCTCGCATGTAGCGGTTTTGTCCCAAGGACGTTTGTTGGCCGCCGGCGCACCCGCAGAGCTAGCCGTGCGCTATGGACGGCGACAGAGAATGATCCTGGAGGTCGATCCACAGCAGCGGACACATGCGCTCGACTGCCTGACCAAATTGCAATGGTCGCCTCGCGCCGAAGCAGACGCCGACAACTCTGCCGTCGTGCATGTGCAGGGAACGCCTCGCGGTGTAATCCCTGCAATGATTGCTGCGCTGGTTGAGGCTGGCGTGTCAATCTATCAAGTGATCGAAGAAGAGGCCTCGCTGGAAGATGTCTACTTTGCTCTGCAAGAGCGCGCTTCCCAGGCTGGAGAAGACGGCGATGGAGCATGGCAATGAATATCAGGGCGATCCGGGCCATTATTCGCAAGGACTTGCAGGTTGTCTTGCGCAGCAAGTCCGTGACGTTGCCAATGATTATCCTTCCTCTGATCCTGGTGGTCATCCTGCCCGGGGCGGTAACATTTGGCCTGTCGTTTCTCGGCGCTTCGGGTGAGGATGCGGCTGATATGGCGGAACTTGCCGCTATGATGCCAGCAGAACTGCGAAGCCAGTTTGATATGGGCGACGTCACACAAACGGCGATCCTGTTTGTCTTGCGCTTCATGTTTGCCCCTCTGTACCTCATTATGCCCATCATGGTCTCCAGCGTCATTGCTGCGGACAGTTTCGCCGGTGAAAAGGAGCGTAAGACGTTGGAGGCGCTGCTCTATACGCCGACAACTGATCATGAGTTGCTGCTGGCCAAGTTGCTCGGTCCGTGGCTGTCTGGGATTGCGGTCGCCTGGGGGAGTGCAGCCGTTTATTGGATCGTCGGCAATGCTGCGGCCTGGCCGGTCTTTGGCCGCCCCATCCTGCCCGACGCCATGTGGCTGATTTTGACATTCTGGGTGGCGCCAGCCGCAGCGGGAATGGGGCTGGGCGCCACTGTCATCGTCTCATCACGCGTCAACACCTTTCAGGATGCCTATCAGATCGGTGGGCTGGTCGTGCTGCCCGTGGTTCTCCTCATGCTTGGTCAGATCACTGGTGTACTCTTCTTCAGCGTGTGGATGGTCTTGGCGGTGGGGATGGTCTTCTGGTTGATTGATGCTGCGCTGATGGCTGTGGGTGCGCGCACCTTCCGCCGCACTGAGTTGTTGTCAAGGATATAGGCGTTCCTGTCATCCTATGTTCATCCACTGTAAAAAGTTGCAAAAACTGTGATAAAAAGTCTAATAACAGACGAAATAAAGTTGTAGTACAGTCGAAATTAAGCGACTGATAGGGAGATGCGCAGAGATGAAGATCGTGACACTGCCTGAGACAGGATTGCACGTCTCTCAGTTGTGTTTGGGCTCGACCGATATCGGCAGCTCGATCGGTCGCGCAGAGTCATTCGACCTGCTTGACGCTTATTGGGACGCGGGTGGCAATTTCATCGACACAGCAGCAGTCTATGCCAACTGGCTGCCGGGAGAGCGCAGCATCAGTGAGAAGACCATCGGCGCGTGGATGCAGGGGCGCCGCAATCGCCAGCAGATGGTCATCGCCACCAAAGGCGCACACTATGATCTGGCGACCCCGCACCTTCTCCGCTGTTCACCCGACGATATCGTGGCAGACCTTGAAGCCAGTCTGCGTCACTTGCAGACCGATGTCATCGACCTTTACTATTTACATAGGGATGATCCAAGCCGGCCTGTGGCCGAGATTTTGGATACGCTTGCCGGGCAAGCGCGCATGGGCAAAATCCGTTACTTCGGCTGCTCGAACTGGCGCACAGCGCGTGTCTCCGCTGCCCAAGAGTATGCCCGGACGCAGGGGATGGTTGGCTTTGTGGCGAATCAGATGATGTGGAGTCTGGCGCAGATCGATGCCAGCGCGTTTAGCGACCCAACCATGTGCGCGATGGATGACGAGATGTGGCGCTATCATATGGAGACTGGCCTGGCCGCCATCCCCTATTCCAGCCAGGCAAATGGTCTTTTTCAGAAGATGGCTATGGGGCGCAGTGATCGGTTGAGTGCAGGGCAGCAGAGGTTGTATGCAGGCAAGGAAAACCATGAACGGGGTCGCCGGGTCCAGGAGTTGGCGGCGGAGACGGGGCTGACCGTGACTCAGGTCGTGTTGGGCTACCTTCTTTCACAGCCGTTTACAACAGTGCCAATTGTGGGGTGCAAAACGACGGCTCACCTGCGAGATTCGCTCACCGCAGCGGATGTGCGTCTATCACCCGATCAGGTTCGACTGCTGGTGTATGGACCAGCCGCCGATAGAGGTCGGTGACCCGTCGGAGACGCCAGCCTACCGCACAGAGCTTCCGGACAATGGGCTGACAGTTAGCGCCTGCATTACAGGCCAGGTTCATCCTCTGCTGTCAGGAATCGCAGCATCTCTTCTTCGCTGATGGCAAGCAGTTGAGCGATAGTCGCCGCGGGATAGTCGTTGGCGGTCATGGCGCGAGCGAGCTGACGATCACGTTCTGCTTTCCCAAGCGCCTTGCCCTTGGCTTCACCGATCTCGATGCCTTGTTCGATGCCTTCGTTGACCCAGAGCTGGCGCTTCCTCTCGTCTTCCTTTTTCAATGCGTCCACCAACATGGTGGTCTGTAACTCCTTTTTCCTTCACTGCCCTGGGCGAGAAGGTGCAAGCTTACACGAACGGCAGATAAGTGAGGAGCCACCAGGCTGACGAGATAATCGCGTAGCCGATTAGCGCGAAAATGACGCCGAACAACACCGCAAAGAGGCATGAACCATTCGATGCTTGACCACCAGAAGCGATTCCGATGCTGGAGCCGCCTAAGAATCCTGCTACGGCGCCAAGTATCAACATAGATAGAATGAAGGCAACGGCTCCCCACGGTAATACGAATATCACCAGTATGATTATAATGACTATGACAAGCAGGATTCCGCCACACCCCAAGCAGCCCTGTCCACATTCCTCCATATTGTGGCCTCTTCGTTACGAATGTTTACACGCCACGCTGCGATGGAATCTCTGGGGCATTCCGCAAAATGCAATTATCTATCTCTTACTTCAGTTCCAGACGCAACGTGAGGAGCGTACGCGCTGCCTCGAAGCCCCATCGTCCGAGCGCCTCCAGCGCCTCTTCGTGACCGCTGCTCACCTGGACGTGAATCGGCCAACGTGGGTAATTCTGTAACGTGCGCAATGTCCAGAGAATCAGTGGTTCTTCATAGCGACCATAATTGTCGGGGCGCGTCCAGAATTGTACTTTGTGAGGGCTGCTCCACCGTTGGGCTTGCAGCAACAGCGCTGCCTCGAACCGTTCGGAGGACTGAATACAACGGCGATAAACCTGCCGACGTCCCAGCGCGCGCCAGAACCACTCGCCGATTTGTTGATCTAGCGGCGCCTGAAAATCGGCGCGGCGCAGCGCGCGCCACCATTGGGCCTGCGCGCCGAGCTGGTTGTTGGCAAGCTCGTAGATCGGTTGCCAATCATTGACGGAGAAGGAGTGGAAGTTGGCGATGCGTCCCAATTCGGGCAAGCGCGCTGGCGTGCGGGCAAGGCGCAGATCGGTCATTCCGCCCACTTCCTCAAAGCCCAGATGCTGATAGAGCGTGCGCGCAATTTCATTTTGGGCATAGACTTGCAGCACCACCCACTTGCCGCCCTGCTCCCGCACGCAGTCCAACGCAGCTTCCATGAGGCGCCGCGAGATCCCGCGCCCCCGGTAAGAGCGCAACACCGCCACGTTGGCGATCTGCCAACGATTGCCATATTTGTCAGCGCGTTGCACCGTGATGTTGCCCACAACCTTATTGTCTTCAATCCAGACAAATCCGCCAAAGAAATCATCGAACTCGCCTGTGGTGCGGTTGAGCACATCAATCACGCCGCCAAAGTGGCTCATCATGCGCATCTCCCGCAGCGCCGCGCTCCCGCGTTCATCCAGCTCATCGGCGAAGGCGTCGGAGATCAACTCGGCCACCGGGCGCAGGTCGCGGCTGATGTCGAAGGGGCGAATGCCCGACTGTACGATTTTGGCGCCAGGATGGCTGGCGGCGGGGATGGCGGTCATGAGTATCGTTTCGTCTGCGCCTCAGGAAGCCACGCGTACCAACGCCGGGCGCAGCACTCTCCCCTTGTGCTCATAGCCCATGCGCAGAGTGGCGATGATTTGACCACTTTCCATGCCCTCGTGCGGTTCACTGGTTACGGCTTCATGGCGAATCGGGTCAAATGAGCCATCCACGGCAATGGGCGTGATACCTTCATCTTCCAGGATGCCTTGAAGTTTTTTCTGAATCTGGCGAAACCCGTTGAGCCAGGCATTTTCCTCATCGGTTGCGGAAGAAGGCACATTTTGGAAGGCGAGCCCAAAGTCGTCCATCACGGGCAACAAGCGTTTGATGATATGGAGGCTGGCGCGCTCCACTTCCTCCGCCATCTGCCTTTCCTGACGACGACGGGCGTTCTGAAATTCGGCCGCGCTGCGTTGGAATTTGTCTAGCAACTCATTGGCGCGCACCCGTTCAGCCTCAAGTTCAACCTGTAGCTTGCTGATGAGATCCTCCACCGCAGCCACAGCCTCTGTTTCTTGCGCTGCCGCGCTGTCCGCCGCTGGCGCTTCCATGTTTGCTCCGTTGGCCTGGATGGGGGAGCTTTCTTGTGATTGGTCTACCGCTGCGTTGTCTGTCGGATCGATTATGATTTGCTCGCTCATCATACTTGTCAATCTAGCATGAATTAAGGAAATTCTGAATAGGCCACATGACCTGGAGGCCAGAACAAACAATGAAAATAGCTCTCTGCGTTCCCCTGTGTCCTCTGTGGTGAGCCTATTTTCACGTCAGAGATTTATTGTACTACTGCGGGCCTACGATCCATAAGTGGGTCCGTACATGCCCTCGACCATCTCACTCATGACCGCAGCCACAAAACGCACTGCGCCCACGCTGCGACCATATGCCATGCGCACCGGACCAATGACGCCCAATACGCCAGTAGCATGTTCATCGACGCCGTAGCGACCGAGTACGAGGCTCATGTCGCGCAATTCAGGAAGCCGACCATCGCCAGCGATGACGACATGTACGTCACCCACATCGCTCAGCTCGCCTACGACCTGTTCAATCAGCGAACGGCGCTCAAAGACCTGTACGATTCGTCGCACGTTTTCGCCCTCGGCAAACTCCGGCGCCTCGAGAACCTGCGCCAGTCCGTCGCGATAGATCTGCCCGCTGATCTGGCTGTCCACGCGTTCCATGGCTTCCATCACTACCAGCATCACCTGGCGCGCAAAAGGCGAAAGCATTGCGACCAGGCTGGCGATTTCATCGACGTTCAACCCCACCAACCGATCGTTCAGTTCGTTGCTCACCATGCTCAGCTCGCTCTGCTCCATGGGCTGATCCAGGTCGAGCAATTGTTGTTTCACCATACCGTCGTGCATGACCAGCACCAGCAGCACTTTGGCGGCGTAGATCGCCACCAATTCCAGGTGTTTGTAACGGCTGCGCAGCGAGCGCGGCGCAGTCGCGAGCGCGGCGCTTTGCGACGTGCGCGCCAGGACCGACGCACTGAGCTGCAACCACTGGTCCATCTCTTGGCGCGCCTGATGAAATTCCTGACGGATGCTCAATCGTTCACTGGGCGGCAGCTCTGTATCTGCCATCAGGTGATGAACGAAATAGCGATAGCCCGCATCGGTGGGAATACGACCCGCGCTGGTGTGGGGATGTGTCAGGAGACCCAACGCCTCGAGTGCTGCTAGATCGTTGCGGATAGTGGCCGGGCTGACGCCCAGATCGGCGCTCTGGCACATGTTGCTGCTCACCGGCTGCGCGGTGCGCACATATTCTTGTATCACCGTGCGCAAGATTTTTTTGCGCCGGTCGGTTAGGTCGATTGTATCGCCCATTGCGTGTTATGTTGTTCTCATTACCTGAGACGCAGGGCTTGCCGCGGGTTGCAGCGTACTCGATATGTCCTTGATCTCTAAATTGGTTGCTCATGCGTCACCTGTCACGAATGACGCATGAATTTCTAACCCATCGAGCATGAAGAAGATTATAGAGTTTGCCAGGTTGAGTGTCAAACCGCGTCAAGGTTTGGGGCATGGGATTGGCAGGTAAATACGATGATGTGTGCGTTCCGAAGTGGGCAGATAACCCGCGCAAATCGATCCCATGATAGCATATGTGTGATGACAGGAACGTCGACGGATTTCTCACTGGGGTAGTCTATCAACGCTTTGCGTTGGCTGGCGGGAGTTGTTTTATAGATCGGAGCCCACAGTTTGGATATGATTAAGGTGGATAGAACAATGAATCGTCAAGAGACTCCCCCCAGTGACGTCGTCGTTATCGGCGCAGGACTGGCCGGCCTTTCGGCGGCAGCACATCTAGCCCAGGCCGGCAAGCAGGTGGTTGTCATCGAGCAACACGATAAGCCGGGCGGCTACTATACATCCTTCGTCCGCAACGGGATCATCTTTGACATCACTGCCCATTGGACCGTCGCCCATGAGAGTGTCAACCAGATGCTGACTTCGCTGGGCGCGCGTCCGATCACCTTCGTGCATCACCCCAAGATCGGTCAGTATTTCGGCCCAGGCGCACAACACGGCGTCTTGTTGGTGAACGATCGGGACCGTTTCGTGCGCTCCATCCTGGATACTTACCCTTCTGTGAAGAAAGCAGCCATCAATCGGCTGATTGAACTCTCGCTTCAGGTGGAGGCAGAGGTGCGTCGCGTGCAAACGCAGAGTCCTGAGCTGCTCTCGCTTCCAGCCAGAACGCTGATGATGATCCAGGCGCTCGTCAAGATGAGGACGTTGATCAAATACAGCAAGACGCCCGGCGAAAAATTCCTCAAGACCCTGTTTCCTGGCGATGAGTTGGCGGGATTACGCGCGGCGCTCTATATGCTGGCGCCCATCAAAAACTTCTCAGCCATCGGCATGCTGCTCTACATCGGCTTTGCCCTGCAAGGCAGGGCGTTTCAGCCGGAGGGTGGCGCGTTCAAGGCTGCTGAGGCTTTTGCCGAGGCCGCGGTTCGCAACGGCGCGATCCTCCGCTTTGGCGAAAGAGCGGCCAGCATCGACGTGGAGCAGGGACAAGTAGTGGGCGTCACTTTGGCCAGCGGCGAGACCATTTCTGCGAGAACGGTCGTCTCGGCGGCTGACATTCGCCAGACCTTCTTCAAGTTCCTCGATCCGACATTGATCCCACCCGACTTTCGCAAGAAACTGGAAAGTACGCCCCTCTCTGGCAGTTTTGTCATCGTCTCGCTCGTCCTCGATATCGCTCCTTCGGTTTATGGTTTCGACGACCTGGACGCCTTCTTCAACGAAACCACGGACATCGACGCAGCGCTGACGCCCGACGATCCCGAGCATTCCCTGATTTCGCTCCAATTCCCGGAGTTCCGCGACCAGACCGGCGACCCTGCCTTGTTTGGCCTGCAGCTCGTTGCTCCCGCATCCTTCGAGTATCACGGCCATTGGGCGACCGGCCCAGGCTATGTGCAGACAGACGAGTATCGAAAGTTCAAAAAGGACTTTGCAGACAGGTTGATCACGAGAGCGGAACGATACATGCCGGAGCTAGGCCAGCATATCGTTTCCATGGACATCGCCACGCCTATCACGCTCCACCGCTACACGCTGAACGATTTGGGCGCGCCCGTCGGGTGGAGCTACACGAGCACCCAACAGTGGAAGCAAAAAGTCCCCTTCGTCAAGGGCCTCTACCTGGCTGGTCACTGGGTTGGGCCGTCTGGCATCTACAATGTGGTCGTGTCTGGCAGGAACGCTGCGCAACTCATCCTCAAGAGTCGATAACGCACGGGGACGATATCAACTCACTTGCGCCGCTCTTGAGAGACCGCGCCACAGCCTCCAAAGTCGCCACGTCCGCCAGCGCTTTCTCCGCCGAGTACTCGGGGGCCACACCCTGCCTCAACGCCCGGACGATGTGCTCCCACATGCGCTCGTAATAGTTCTCCGCAGATAGGGTAAGCACTTGATCGGACTGGTCGGGCCTTTTTACGATGATGCTCTCGCGTTCGATGAGGATTGCGCCCTCACGTCCATGGATGACATAATGATCTTGTAAGGAGGTCATGCAGCTGGAAAAGCTGAAGACGCCCACCAGACCGCCGCTATAGCGCAGCGTCATGGTCGTATGGTCATAGTCGCCATAGCCCTGGCGAAATTTCTGTCCCGTGGCGTAAACCGACTCGGGTGCGCCAAAGACGCGCGAGAGCGAGGCGATCAGATGAATGCCAGCGTCGAAGAGCGCGCCCAGGGGGAAGTCGCCGGCTTTGCGCCAGGCCGTCGAGTCATAGCGCAGCTCCCCTTGCTGCGGGTCCACGTCTGCGTGATGGATGCGCTCCCAGAAGACTGCCCGGCCGATGACGCCCGCAGCCAACAGCTCCATCAACCGCTCCTCCAGCGTGCGATAGGCGAGTTGCTCCAACACCATGACGCGCCTGCCCATGCGCCGGGCCAGCTCGATGAGTTCCCGTCCCGCGGCCACGGAAGTTGCAATGGGTTTTTCCATGATCACATCTTTGCCCGCGGCCAGCGCTGCTTTGGCGATGACCGCGTTGAGCGCCAGCGGCGTTAGCACCAGGACAGCGTCCACATCCGGCAACGCCAACAGTTCACTGGCCGCCGAATAGACCTGCGCCCATGGGAATTCCTGGGCAGCGGTCAACCGCCTCTGCTCACTTGTATCGCACAACGCAACCACCTGAAAGACATCTTGCAGCGTTGCCAGGATCGGCTTGTGCGCCCGCAGCCAGATCAAGCCCAGCCCCACCACGCCAAGACGCACGCGCGCCGCGCTTCCATCGCTCCGTGGGGCAACCTGCTCAACGTCCCCTCTCTCCGCTTTCCCATTGCCTGCCGCGTCCATATCCATCCATTTCTTTCGTGAGTTTGACAGGGCCATCTGGCGTCAAGTATATCCCACCCCAACAGAAACCAGAAGCGCCCGATTCGTCCCCAGCCTACCCAGCAGGCTTGACAACCGGGGCAACCGCAAGGATTGCCCTTACCATTGTCCAGGCCTGCGCAGCACGCTTTGTCCCCCAGGCGTCGGTTTCCAACCGATGCTTCTTCCGATGTCGCCCACCGATGCCTCACCCCGGTTGAGATTGCCCACCTCATCTGTTACAATATGTGCTACAATCCGACAGAGTTGGCGATGTGGGTGTGCATCAATAAGGATAATAGACGATGGCAAGTTCGACCGAAAACGAGTACGACGGCGACCTCGCGCAGTTGATCCTTACGCGACCTGCCTTCACTGCGTTCACCGTGGTGCTGGACGCAGCCGCGCCCGTCCCGCTCCATCGCTACGCCCGGCGCTGCCTGATCGCTGCGCTGCGCATTGTGCTCAACCGGTCGAGCCGAGGCTGGCGCGTGCGTCGCGTGCCCTTCAGCCCCCTCCGTGAATTCGATATGCTTCCCCCTGAAAACGACTCTCTCTCGCCCGACCAGGCCTGGCAAGTGAGCTACGCATTGGCGGAACAACCTTTCATCATTGAGGCTGAACCGGCGTTCGCCACGTTGCAAGGAGTGGAACTGCCGCCTCCCGCAGAAGATCGGGCGGCGCCGAACGCTGGCGTCGTCTTTGCGCCGGATTTCGGCTCCTGTCTGGATGATGCCGCGCCCGTCGCCGTCGATCCCAACGATGTGGACTGGAGTCCCCGGCTCATCGATGCGCCGTGCGCCTGGCAGGTGATGCCGCCCAGCCCTCAAGCGGGCTTTGCCGCTGGTCAGCGTTGGGGCGCCGGCGTGCGCATCGGCCACCCGGATAGCGGCTACCTGCGCCATCCAGACATGTTTAGCGAGCCGCCGGGTCAATCCAGCCGCGTCCTCACTCACCTGGAAAAGGATTTCGTTGACGGCGACCCTAGCGCCGAAGACCCCCAGGGCGACCACGGCCTGAGCACAGCCAGCGTGCTCATGAGTTCTGACCAGACCGGGCAGATCGTGGGCGTGGCGCCCGCCGCAGAGATCGTGCCCCTGCGCGTGACCAAACCGCGACTGGGGTTCATCCCCGCTCCTGTTCTCTTTGACAGCGGCGTCAACAACTTGCGCGATGCCATCTGGTATGCCATGAGCAACCGCGTGCAGTGCCATGTCATCTCCATCAGCCTGGGCTGGCTGCCCAATGAGTCGCTGCATCGGGCGATTCGGGCCGCGGTGCAACAAAATATCATCGTCTGCGCGGCGGCGGGGAACTACGTTCGCTTCGTGGTCTGGCCGGCCGCCTATCCAGAAGTCCTCGCCGTGGCCGGCTGCAACGCCGACCGACGCCCTTGGAGTGGTTCATCGTCGGGGCGTGCGGTGGGAGTGAGCGCGCCGGCCGAGCGCGTCTGGCGCGCTTCCTTCTCGCGCACGGGCGCACCCATCCCCGACCAGAGCGACGGCACTTCATACGCGGTAGCGTCGACCGCGGGCGTAGCAGCCCTGTGGCTGGCCTTTCATGGCCGCGATTTCCTGCTCGATCGGTATGCGCGCCACTTCGTCCTCAGTGATGTCTTTCGCTGGGTTTTGGGCGTTTCTAGCGACCCGTTCAGTACACCTGTGGGCAACGGATTCGGCGTGGGTATCATCAACGCCCGTCGCGTGCTGACGACTCCACTGCCGACCATCGCTCAACTTCAGGCGTCCTTTCCCGGCGGTGCAATGGCTTCTTTCGTTCCGCCGCCTGCGGGCGTAGTCGAGAAGTTCGCCGCAACGTTCGACGCGCTGCCCAGTGAAGCCGTCGCCCACCGACTTGCCGCCATGGTGGAAACGCCCGTCGAAGAAGTGGATGCACGACTGGCCGGCCTGTCGGATGAAGCGCTCTTTCAAGTGATCACCAAGCCTGACTTGCGCAGCCAACTGACGCCTCCCAAGACATCGCTCCATGAAGGCGTAGAGTTAGCTGCAACATCCTTTGCTTCGGATGTTGCCCGACCGCGTCTGTCTGATGCAGCCCTGTCGTTACGCCTGCGGGCGCGAATCACGGGATGATGATCCGCGGATTTCTCGTCATAAAAAAAACAGGCTTACACGGAGACGCGGAGAACACAGAGAAAGGCAAAAGCCCCGCAAACCCTAAACCAAACACCGCAAATCTCTCATGACCACACCAGACTCAACCTATAGCTATGACCTTGTTCCCTACCCGCGCCTGGCCTTTGTCCACACTCACCCGGATCGCCTCGCAAGCCTGGCAATCCTGCTGGGACTGACGCCGCCGCCTGTCGCTCACGCCCGCGTTCTGGAAATCGGTTGCGGCAGCGGCGCGAACCTGCTGGCCATGGCCATGAGCCTACCTCGCAGCCGGTTGGTGGGCATCGATCTGTCGGCCCGCCAGATCGCCATTGGCAACGACGACGTGGCGCGTATGGGGATCAGCAACCTCACGCTGTTGCACCGCAACTTGATGGATGTGGAGGACGAGTTGGGTCAGTTCGACTATATCATCGCCCACGGCGTTTACTCTTGGGTGGCGCCGCCAGTGCGCGATCGTCTCATGGCTCTGTGCAAGCGTCATCTGGCAGTCAACGGCGTTGCCTATATCAGCTACAACGTCTATCCAGGCTGGCATGGCATTGAAGCCATGCGCCACATGATGCGCTACCACGTGCGCGAGATTATGGACTCACATCGGCGGGCTGTCATGGCCCGCGGGCTGATGGATTTCCTCGCCGCTTCCCTCTCGCGCGAGGAGAATCTCTATGGCGCATTCCTCAACATGCATAACGATTTCCTCAAGAAAGAACTAGATGAGGGACTCCCCGAAAATGACGCTTATCTGCTCCACGAACATCTGGAAGACGTCAACGATCCGGTCTATTTTCATGAGTTTGCCGATCACATAGAGCGTCACGGGCTGCAGTACCTGTGCGATGCGGAGTTCCGCACCGATCTGCCCACGAACCTGCCTGCCCCTGTGGTCGAAAAGCTGATGGTCATGGTGCACAACCTGACCGAGCTGGAGCAGTACATGGACTTCCTGCGCAACCGCATGTTCCGTCGCACGCTGCTTTGCCACGAAGATGCGCCCATCAACCGCACCCTCTCCGGCGACCGCCTGCGCCCCCTCTATCTGGCTGCCCCGGCCCTGCCCGAAAACCCGCAACCCGATCTGCCCAATGTCGCGGTGGAACGCTTCATCGCCCAGGATGGCGCCAAACTCGCCATCGACCACCCCTTGAGCAAGGCCGCTATGGTCGCATTGAGCCGCTGTTGGCCTGAGTTCCGCTCCTTCGATGATCTGGCAAAGGAGGGATGGGAGCTGTTGGACCAAGGCGGCAAGGGCGCAACCCGCCCCATTCCTGAACGCGATTACGAAGTGCTGGCCATCAACCTGTTGCGCGCCTTCACCTATAGCGAAAATCTGGTGGAATTACACTCGACCCCCACCTACTTCAGCGCCAAAGTAAGCGGGACGCCGACCGCCAGCCCGTGGGCGCGGCTGCAAAGCGAAAGCAGCAGCCGCGTCACCAATCTGCGTCAGGAGCCGATCAAGGTGGATGAGTTCGAGAGGGCGCTGCTGCGTTTACTGGACGGCACGCGTCAGCCGGCTGCCATCTTGGAAGAATTGCGTCAGGCGCTGGCCGCGGGGAAAGTGACGTTGGCAAGCGAGGCAGGGAAACAATCGCTGGAAGCGCTTTTCGCCACGAAATTGGAGAGGCTCGCTCGCTCGGCGTTGCTGATGGCGTGACGTAGGTCGGTGACGCCTGGCTTGCAAACGTTCGCTGCGGAATGACCACCTCTAACTGATCTTAAACACTCCTATCTTTCGGCAAAACTGCCAATTGCGTCAATCATATCGCTGAAGATAAAGCGGTGCGCCGGATAGAGAGCATACCAGTAGAGAATTCCCATCAGACCGGTGGGGGCAAAGGTGGCTGTCTGCACCAAACGCGTCCCCACGCCTTCGGGCACGGCTTCCCATTGCAGCCAGGCGCGACCGGGCACCTTCATCTCGGCGCGCAACCGGAGCAAATGAGGTGGCTCGATGGCCTCGACCCGCCAGAAATCCAGCGCCTCGCCGGGCAGCAGTTCCACGGGGTCGCGCCGTCCTCGGCGCAAACCCGGCCCGCCCGCCGCTTTGTCCAGGAGGCCGCGCAACCGCCATGCCCATTCCCAGACCAGCCAGCCCCGCTCTCCGCCAATGGAGCTGAAGCTGCTGAAGACTTGCGCGGGGGAAGCAGCAACATAGCGCGTGCGCACCTCCCGCACCACCCCTTCGGCGTCTGTCATCTCGTAGGTATCATCCGCCATGGCGCCCAACGCGCCGCTCCAGCGCGTTTCCACATGGCTCGTTTCGATGCGGTCTAGCGCCAATTCCACTGCCCGACGATATGGGATGGGCTGGATGGTGGGAAACTCGGCGGCGGCACGCGTCGTATCGGCCACCACTGGATGGATAACGCCCTCCACCAAGGGCGTCGCCAGCGCGTTGGGGATGGGCGTCACCAAGCCGACCCAACGAGATGCCAACCTGGGCGCAAGCACAGGCGTCGGGATGATGATGCGCCGCAAGCCGCGCACCTCGGCGTAGACTTCCATCATCTTCTTGAAGGTGAGGCGGTCACTGCCCACATCCACCACGCCCAGCGGCCCACGGTCCAACGCGGCAAGCAGGTAGCTGAGTATATCGCGGATGGCAACGGGCTGCACCTGATTGAGAATCCAGCGCGGCGTCACCATTACCGGCAGGCGCTCGGTCAAATAGCGCACCATCTCGAACGAAGCCGAGCCAGAGCCAATGATCGGGCCAGCGCGAAACTCAGTCAGCCGACAATAGCCGCCTAAAATGGCGCCTACTTCGGCGCGGCTGGCCAGGTGTTCAGAGATGTGCGCGGCGTGTGGCAGCAACCCGCCCAGGTAGATGATATGGGGCGTGTTGCGCGCCAGGCTGCCAAAAATCGATGCAGCCGTGCGATCCTGGTCGCGAAAATTCTCCGCGCCGCCCATAGAGTGGATCAAATAGTAGGCCGCGTCCACGCCTTCCAGCGCGGGCTCCACCGCAGACGGCTGCAGGATGTCGCCTGTGATGACCTCCACCTCCCCGGCCCACGATCGCCCACGAATGCGCCGGGCATCGCGCACCAACACACGTACATTGTGACCGCGTTCCAACAGCCGGGGAATCAGCCGTCCCCCCACATAACCTGTCGCACCTGTGACCAGCACATTCATCGGGTGAATCCTTTTGTTTGCATCAGACAACGGTTTCGATCATACTTTACTGTACACAAGGTCTGGGATCAGAGAATGCAACCCAACACCCAAACCAAGATGGATTGAAGCCAATCATCATCGCTATCCGCAGTGCAAAAGGAGAATTCATGGTCACGTTTCAACAATCCGTTTCCTGGTGGTGTTTCGTCCCGCGCCTGATGACGCCCGATCAGTTTGTGCGCGCCGTCGCCGAGGTGGGCTATCCAGCCGTCGAGCTGGCCCCGCGTGAACACTGGTCCCTGATCCGCGACCACGGCCTGGCCATTGCGGCCACGGGCGGTCATCAGTCCATCAGCCGTGGGCTGAATCGCCGCGACGACCATGAGCGCATCGCCAGCGAGATCGAGGCCGAACTACGCCTGGCCGAAGAATGGGGCATCGCCAACTTGATCTGCTTTAGCGGCAACCGGGGCGGGTTGGATGATGATGCTGGCGCGGAGATCACTGCCGAGGGACTGGGCCGGGTTGCTCGCCAGGCGGAGGACGCCGGCGTCAACCTGGTGTTGGAGCTGCTCAACAGCCGGGTCGACCACCCGGACTACCAATGCGACCGCACAGCCTGGGGTGTGAAGGTTTGTCAGATGGTCGATTCGCCGCGGGTGCGCCTGCTCTACGACATCTATCACATGCAGATCATGGAGGGGGACATTATCCGCACCATTCGCCAGGCGCACCCGTTCATCGGTCACTATCACACCGCCGGCAACCCGGGTCGCAACGAATTGGATGAGCGCCAGGAACTGAATTACCCGGCCATCCTGCGCGCCATCGCAGCTACGGGCTACACCGGTTACGTGGGTCACGAGTTCATCCCCACGGGCGATCCGGTGGCTGCGCTGCGCGCTGCTTTTCAGATGGGGAACTGAATGTAGGTGGGGGAAACGTCGTTACTTGCGTTTGGCCCGCTCTTGGTCCACCAAAATGCGCCGCAGGATTTTCCCCGATGCGGATTTGGGCACCTGCTGGATGAATTCAAGGCTGCGCAGCCGTTTGTAGGGTGCAACCCGTCCGGCCACATAGGTCATCAGCTCATCAGCGCTGGCCTCGCCCTTGAGTACGACGAAGGCTTTGGGCGCCTCGCCAGCTTCTTCGTCGGCGACGCCGATGACAGCGGCGTCGGCCACCGCCGGGTGCGACAACAGCACTGCCTCCAGCTCAGCCGGCGCCACTTGATAGCCCTTGTACTTGATCAGCTCCTTCAGTCGGTCCACGATGTAGAAGTAGCCGTCACCATCTACATAACCGATGTCGCCGGTGCGCAACCAGCCTTCTCTGTCCACGGTGGAGGCGGTCGCGGCCGGGTTGTTGAGATAGCCCTTCATTACCTGGGGGCCGCGCGCCCAGATTTCGCCCTCCTGGTTGGGGCCGAGCGGTTCACGGGTGCTCACGTCTGTCACCATCACCTCGGTGTTGGGCGCAATCTGGCCGATGCTGCCCAGCTTCTCCTTGCCTTCGGGCATGGGGCGGAAGTGAAGCACCGGGCTGGATTCGGTCATGCCGTAGCCCTGAGTCACAAAACAACCCAGGCGATCGGCGCACGCCTTCTCCACATCTGCGCCCAACGGCGCGGCGCCAGAAATGATCAGGCGCAGGCTGGACAGGTTGAACTTATCCACCAGGGGATGCTTGGCCAAAGCCAGAACGATGGGTGGCGCCAGCGGGGCAAAGGTCACTTTGTACTTCTCGACGATGGAGAGGAACTGCTCCAGGTCGAAGCGCGGCATGCTCACCACTGTTGCGCCTTTGGAAAGGGCCAGACTCATGACCACGATCATGCCGTAGATGTGGAAGAAGGGCAGGATGCCGATCATGACATCATCGCTGTGCAGAGTGGACGCCTCGCCCATGCTGTTATAGGTTTGTACGAGGTTGGCCACCAGGTTGTGGTGGGTCAACATGACGCCTTTGGGCAGGCCGGTGGTGCCGCTGGAATAGGGGAGGACAACCAGGTCTGCCTGCGGGTCGATCTGGACCGCGGGCAGTTGTCCATCGCTTTGTAGCAGAGAGGCAAAAGGCATCGCGCCTTCCCCCTCGCCAAAGACGAAGAGTTCCTCGATGTGGGCCGCGGCGGCCGCTTCCCTGGCCTGGGGCAGGAAGGGCGGCACAGTGAGCAGGAAACGCGCGCCGGCATCCTTGAGTTGGTGGGCCAGCTCATTCGGTGTATAGAGCGGGTTGGCCGTGGTGACGATACCGCCCAGGGTCGCCACGGCATGGAAGGCGACGGCGTATTCGGGCAGATTGGGGCTGTAAATGGCGAAGACGTCGCCCTTCTTGAAGCCTCGCTTGGCCAGGCTTGACGCGACCAGGCGAATGGCGCCGGCCAGTTGACCAAATGTGATGGTGCGACCGCTGGGGCCGTCGATGAGCGCGGGTTTGGCGGCAAACTGTTGCGCGTTGGAGAGCACGGCTTCGGTGAAGGTAACGTTGGGAATGACGACTTCGGGATGTGGACTGCGGAAAATCATGGGTTGCCTCCTTTGTGACTGGAATTCTTGGCGGTCGGAGTATATCACCAGCTTAACGCATAAGCCAAAGGTAAGATTTACTGCGCTGCTTATAGACAACGCAAATAGACTTCATACAACCTTCCTGGAAGGTGTCGATTGTATAGGTCCCAAGTGTACTTTCTATTATATCCTTCATGAGAAGGTCTCGCCAACCGAGATGTTAGGAAGTCTCTCAATGGGGTAAGATCCTTTGCCTATATACTTCATGAGAAAGGTGCAATCATGTTATAATTTGCGTATGGCTTTTGATATTTTTCATGCGACTGTCCGAAATGCGTTACTCGCCGACGGCTGGACGATAACACACGACCCTCTGATCATTGCTTTTGGCGACACCAGATTATTCGTTGACTTTGGCGCTGAACGTTTGCTCGCCGCTGAAAAGGAGGGACGCAAAATCGCGGTCGAAGTCAAATCTTTCATTAGTCGTTCGCCAGTCCACGATCTGGAAAACGCACTCGGTCAATATATGCTCTACCAAAGTGTGCTCCAGCGTCGTGAAGCGGACCGCTTTCTTTACCTGGCTGTTCCCATCAGCGCAGCCGAAGGGGTGCTGAATTCAGAGTTGGGACGTGTCACGCTTGAAGATTATCGTCTGCGCTTGCTTGTCTTTGACCCAGATAAGGAGCAAATTGCCAAATGGATCGAACCAACGATTATCGACAAATTGTAAGAGAGGTGATTCATAATCACGCACGCTTCCAACCCTCCTATGGCGATGTCGAAGTGGAGACCATCTTCGATGAAGCCAATGATCACTACGAGCTTCACTACACCGGCTGGGACGGCTATCATCGTATTCACGGCGCTATCTTGCATATCGACATTCGTAACGGCAAGATATGGATTCAACACGACGGCACAGAAGATGGTGTGGCGGAAGAACTAGTGACCGCTGGGATTCCCCGCGCAGATATTATCCTGGGCTTTCAGCCGCCCAGCTTGCGCAAATATACGGAGTATGCAGCCGCATGAACATGGGTCCGAATATAAGAGGAAGGCTGCTGCGGCGTCATTCAACATGACGCCGCAGCAAAGGAGAAAGATGAGGACTGCAAACTTGTGGTTTGACGAGGAAAGGTGGGCAAAGTCCGCTCCCCGTGAGACTTTGCAATACACCTGTGAAAATTTTCACTGATGTACTGCCTTCAGTATAGCGGATGATGGGCGGCGATTCATTAGGCGACTTGCACAATAAAATTGGCAATTCGCCACGCAGATTGACCGATGCTGCGATGCGTCATAAACTTTGTCGCACAAGTACAGACTCAACTGGCATGGGCAATCACTTCACAATTCACCATTTACCATTCGCCATTCTCACATCCCCATCCCCATCGCCAGCGCCTTGAACGCAGCCACCTGCCCCTTGATCGCTCGCTCGGTGGGCAGACGCTCAATGCTCGACGCCCCATAAAAGCCGGCGATGCCCGGCATGCGCTTGAGCGCGACGCCCACATTCTCCGGCTCGTCGAACGGGCCGCCGTGACAAATGGTGAGCAGGTCGCGGCGCACCCGCCAGCCAGCCTCAGCCATGACCATCACCCGCTCGATGGCCTCATCCAGGGTCAGTGCATGGGTTGCACCGATGCTACCGGCCGTGGTCAGCCCCATGTGGCAGACCAGCAGGTCGCAGCCGGCGCGTGCCATCGCTTCCGCTTCGTCGGGCGTAAAGGCGTAGGGCGAAGTGAAGATGTTCATTGAGTGAGCCAGGGCGATCATCTCCACTTCTTTGCCATAGCCCATCCCCGTGCCTTCCAGGTTGGCGCGGAAAAGGCCATCGACGAGGCCGACGGTGGGGAAGTTCTGCACGCCAGAAAAGCCGATGCGCATCAGCTCCTGGAGAAAGATCGGCATGAGGCGAAAAGGGTCTGTCCCGCAGACGCCCGCCAGCACAGGCGTCTCTTTGACCACCGGCAGCACCTCGGCGGCCATCTCCACGACGATGCCGTTGGCGTCGCCATAGGGCAGCATCCCGGCCAGCGAGCCGCGTCCCGCCATACGATAGCGCCCGGAGTTGTAGATGATGATCAGGTCTGCGCCGCCGGCCTCGGCGAATTTGGCCGAGATGCCCGTCCCCGCGCCGCAGCCCACGATGGGGCGACCGGTCTCGACCTGGGCGTGGAGGCGGGCGAGGATTTGTTCGCGTGTAAGAGCCATGAATGTGTCTCCTGGTTGATCGAAAGGGTTTGAGAACCCCAGTATAGCACAGCCGTCAACGGGAGTTCGCCTACGCTGTTTGCACCACAAGACAAGCGACCCGGCAAGCCGCGACGATTGGCGCATCCAGGTGGAGGTGCAGCACCACAACACATGCGCGAAGCTGGGCTGTCAATAGACGATTTTCTCAAGTGAAGATGCGACCAACGTCGACAATCTAGCCATCATCTACTCTGGCGCTCGCGCCTATCCCTTGGACCGCTTGATGGTGCTGCAGTTGACGCATCTGGCCACAGGTGGGCGGCCATTTTCGCACCTGAAATTGGGTGATGTTCGTCAGGTAGCTGCAACCATGAACCTGAATGACTTGAAGACGCAAGTGGCCCTTGGCGAAGACAGCCGCCGCCAGTTCAAGCACTCCATCATCCTCACCCCATTCTGGGTACCCTCACTGCCCGCTGCGCGCCACCACCAAGATGCCCACGCAGATGACGGCGATGCCCGCCCAACGCAAGAGAGGGACATCTTCGCCCAGAAAGAAGCGCGAGACCAGGGTGATGAGCACGAAATTGAGGGCCAGGAAGGGATAGGCGTAGCTCAAGTCCATACGCCGCAACACGGCGATCCACGCCAGCGCGCCGCAGGCGTAGAGAAAGAGTCCCAGCAACACCAGGGGCGAAGTGACGATGGTGCGGAGCAGCCCGGCCGGGCCGGCGCTGTTGGCGACCGCTTCGGGACGCTCCACACCCAGCTTGATCACTGTTTGACCCGCCACACCGCTTGCCACCGAGAGTAAGATCAACCACCAGGTCTGTGAAAGTTGTTCAGCCATATTTTTCATGGTTCTGTATTCTGTTGGATTTCGTGTAGGCGATTGATCGCCTTGACCAGACCGACAACCTCCGCCTGGGTTCCTGTTTGGGCAGTCCACCAGCGCCGCAGATCGAGCTGACCCTGGTCGGTTTCCACTGTCGCCCATAATTCTGCCGCCCTTTCCGCATCGCCGGTCAAGGCATAGACCTCGCCCAACAACTGGCGCGTCGGGCGCTGCGCCGGCGCAAGGGCGTAGGCGCGCTCCAGATGGGTTTGCGCCGTCTTGATCTCGCCGCGCGACAGCTCGATCTGCCCCAGCCGGCGCAAGGCTGTCACGTTGTCTGGGTCGAGTTGGAGCGCCGCCTCATAGCGGGTCACTGCGCCAGTCAGATCGACCGTTGGGTCGCGACGCAGCGCATCCTGGATGGGCCATTGGGGCCAGGAATAGCGCGCAAGCTCGGCCTGGGTTTGGCTCAGCGCGCCCAGATTGGCTTGAAATGCCGCGCGCGCGCCCGGCAACGCAAAGAGCAGCAGGACCAACAGCACGGGCGTTGCGCCGGCAATCACAGCCACAACCGGACGCAGCTGTCTGTCGTTGGAATCGCGCTCATCCTGTGGGACAGGCTGAAGCGCCCAGGCAAACCCAAAGGGGAGAAAAAGGAGCGGCGTCAAGGCGGTCGCATACAACTCCGCTTCCACCAGGCCATGCAAGAGCAGCGCGACAAGCGCCGCAATGGCGCCGCACACCAGCACGTTGGCTGCTCTGCCTGGCCGCAACGCCCGCGCCGCCATCCACAAGGTGGCCGCCGCCATGCAGCCAAAGGCAATCAACCCTGGCAGTCCCTGCTCCAGGGCGATCTGCAGATAGAGATTGTGGGCATGGTAGAGAAAGCCGACGTGGAGAAGAAAGAGGTAGGTGGAAAAGATCATGCCGGCGCCGCCGAGTCCGCTGCCGGTGTAACGGTAATCCTGGATGAGGGCAAGTGAGTCGCGCCACAAAGCTGGTCTGCTGGTTGCCGAGGCGTCTCTGGTAAGCGCCTGAATCACCTCGAGGGAATTGGGCGCAAAGAGCACAAAGAGAAAGCCTGCTGCAACTCCCAGGGCTGCCAGCGCCAACAGCAGGTCGCCCAGCCAGCGCAGCGACGCCGTTTGTCCAGCGGTTGCGCGCCACGCCAGATAGAGCGCGACCGCGCCGCCGGCGGCCATCCCCACCAACGCCCCCCGCGACCCAGTGGCGACGAGGGCGATCAACGCTGCGGAGAGCGGGATCACGCCGGCAAATGCCAGCACGCCTGCGGCTCTCTGTCCTGCGGAACGCCAGCGCCCTGCCAACCAGAGAAGCGCTGAGAAGCCAATCGGGATGAGGGCCGCCAACGCTCCGCCCATCCCGTTGTTGAGCCGCCAAGCGAATTCGATCCCGCCTGATTGGGAGACCAAACCACCGGACAAAAGATGGGCGACTCCCAACAGAGCCGCCGCCCACAGCAGGCCATAGGCCAGATAGCCCACTGCCGTCTTGCTGGGGTCGAGCCGCCCGACCAACGCCAGCAAACCAGCCAGCGCCAGCCCCAGCAGGATCAGAGCAAAACGTCCCAAACCAACGTGCGGATCATAGGCCACAAACAGACCAATCAGCGCGGTGGTCGCAAAGAGCAGAGTCGACGAAACGCGCAACATCAACTCCGCGTAAAGCTCAACATCTGCCAGCCCACGTTCATCGCGCTCTTGAATCCCTCCCAACTATTCAGCCCCTTGACAAAGGTCCACATGGGGCCGGGGCGCAGGGACCATTCTTTGGTGGCGCGCTTCTGCCAATATTCTAACTGTTCGGCGGTCAGGTTGCCGTAATCGAGCACGGTGGATTGATCCATGTCCACCTCTTCCCATTTGGTGCCGGGGCGAAACCAATTGTTCTCCACCACCTCGTAGAAAAAGGGCGTGCCAGGATAGGGCGCGGCGATGTGGAAGAGCGCGATGTCCACCGGCAGTTCTTTCGAGTAGGCGATCGTTTCGAGGATGCTCTCCTCTGTCTCGCCGGGCAGGCCAATGATGAAATAGCCCCAGTTCTTGATGCCAGCGGCATGGGCCCAGCGCAGCGCCTTGAAGGCTTGCTCCTTCTTGTAGCCCTTGCGCGCCCGCTTGAGGATCATCTCGTTGGCGCTCTCGATGCCCCAGGAAATGAGCCAGCAGCCAGCCTTGCCCATGAGCGTGAGCATCTCCTCGTCCACATAATCGACGCGGCTGTTGCAAGTCCATCTGATCTTGAGGCCGCGCTCGATGATCAGCTTGCACAGGCTGACCACGTGCTCCCGGTTCACCGTGAAGAGGTCGGCGTACATGTGAATGTTATGAATGCCCAGCCGCCCCAGATGCTCTAGCTCGGCCACGATGTTTTCCGCCGAGCGCACTCGCACGCTGTTTTGGTAGCTGACATGTTTGATGCAGTATTTGCAGCCAGCCGGACAGCCGCGGCTGGTGACGATGAAGGTGAATGGCCCTTTGATCATGGGCATGCGCTGTTTGTCCAGCGGCAACAACTCGTGGAGCGGCATGGGCAGATCGTCCAGGTTGGGAATGAAGGGACGGTCGGGGTTGATCACGATTTCCTCTCCATTCCGCCAGGCCAACCCCAGAATGTGGGCATAGGGCGAGCCACCCTGCACGGCAAACGCATCGGTGCTCGCCTGGCCGAACTTCATGCGGCTCTGCACGTGACTGGTTTCAGCCAACATCTTTTGCACGCGCGGGTCGCTGGGCGTCCTGTCCTCCAGCGCGTCGAGCAATTCGCGCAGGGTCATCTCAGGTTCGCCGCGCAGCACAAAATCCAGCGCCGGGAAGGGGCGCATGGTCTCCAGGGTCATGGGGGTGACGTGCGTGCCAAAGGCAATCGTCTTGGCGCCCAGCGCCTTGGCCAGAAATGCGCCGTACATGTCGTTGCGCAGCGTGGGCGCAGTCACCTGGGTCATGTAATACTTGGGGCGTTTCTGCTCCAACAGCTTCTCGAACTCGGCCCAGCCCATGCGCAGCGCGTTCGCGTCGATGATCTCCACCGTGTATTCGGGCTGGAGGATGGCTGCCATCTGGGCCAGGCTCACTTGCGGCCAGATCATGTTTTCGCGGCTGCGCCGTCCCACCCGGTGTTGGCTGCGAATCCAGATGGCGCCGTCGGGCGTGGGCGGATTCACCAGCAGGACATCCACTGTGCCGGCTGGGCGCGTCGACGAGGTGAGCGTCTGCACGGCGGCGCCGGCGTCGGGGAACTCGGAGGGGCGCAAAGGCGGGATTCGGCGCGTGCCCAGATTGTTCTGGATGTCGGGCGAGAGGATCACATTGGGCGATTTGCCATTCGCGCCGGTCTGCGTTGGTTCATGGGTTTTGAGTTGGCTCATGGTCAGATTGTCTCCAGACTGGGCCACAAACCCCACCCTGCTCACCCCGGTTTTGGAGGGTTACGGTGGGGTGGCGTCACGGTTTTGCCAGATTCGCTTTTGCTGGGATGGGACTGCTTGCTCCCCCCTCGGTCGACGGGCTGACCTGGACTGGATCACCCTGCGCCATGTCGTTCTGCACCAGGTGCTCGCGCACGCTCAATGTTTCGAGCACCTGCATCTGCACCCAGGCAACGATCAGTAGCAGGCCAATGAGAACGAAGCCCGCGCTGCCCAGATAGTAAAGCCATAGGCGCTCGATTGGCAAACCAGCAAGGCCAAACCAGAGCGCGCCGAGGCCGATTGCCATGCCAACAAAGGCCATCACCAGACCCATCCAGCCGAAGTGATTTTGCCACTGGATGGACGTTAGCGGCCGGCCAAAGAGTCCCTGGCGCACGGGGCGCTTGTGAAAGAGCGCAACAAAATAGTTGAAGCTGATGCCCAGGCTCAAAATACTGACGCCGGCTGCCGCCAGCACAACGGCGCTGAACACAGCAAACGCGCCCAGCGCGCCGATGGTCTGTACGCCGCTGAGCCGTTCGTACACCAACCCCAATGTGAGCAGCGCGGCGATCGCCAGCACCCCCAGGCCGATCAACCCCAGGGGGCGCACCGGGTTGTAACTCAGCGCCGTCCACACGATGGAATTGGCGAAACGCATCCCGTCGCGCACCACGCTCAGCTTGGAACGCCCGACGCGCTCGCTGTAGGGAATGGGCGTCTCGACGATCTTCAGATGTTCGTGGAGCGCGCGGGTGCTCATGACCGGCGTCAGGTTCAGTCCATCGGGCAGGGGGTAGAGTTGCTCCAGGATCGCTTTCTTGAAGACACGCATGCCGCTGGCCGAGTCGGTGATGCGCTGGGCGGCGATGATGCTTACCAGGTTGGCGAAGATCACATTGCCCAGCCGCCGAACACGGGGCATCTGGCTTTCGGCGCCGGCCATGCGGCTGCCGATGACGAGATCGGCGTCACGCTCGCGCAGCGCGTGGCAAAGATTGGCAAAATACTCGGGCGGATAGGTGCCGTCTGCATCGAGGAAGCCCACCAATTCGCCGCTGGCCGCGGTAAATCCGGTTTTGAGCGCGGCGCCATAGCCGCGGTTCTTGGGGTGCTGAATCAGCCGCACTCCTTCCACTGCGGCGGCCAGTTTGGCGGTTTTGTCGGTGGAGCCGTCGTCAACGATGATGAGTTCCAATCGATCCACGCCAACCGAGACCAGGCTGGGTTGAACTGCCAATACGCGCTGGGCGATATCTTGAATGCCATCTTCTTCGTTCAACGCCGGGATGACGACGGTGAGAGTGGTCATGTCGCTTTCCTGATGTCTGGTCAGTCTCCAATCCTATCAACCAGCGCTTCAACCAGAAGGTAGAGATTGGAGATCAGCCTATCGCTGTGTAATAAACAGAGTGCGGCCTGACTTCATCGCCGCGGATTTCCTTGAGCAGACGCGCGGGCACGCCGCCAACAACTGTGTGCGGGGGGACGTTTTGCGTCACCACAGCGCCGGCCGCCACCACTGCGCCCTTGCCGATGGTCACGCCGTCGGTGATGACAGCCCCTGCTCCCACCCACACATCATCCTCGATGATAATGCCCTCCGCGGTAATTCCCTGCTCGATCATGGGTCGAGTTGGGTCGCTGTAGACATGATTGACCGCCAACACCTGCACCAAGGGGCCAAAATAGACGCGGTCGCCAATCGTGACGCCGCCTTGGCCGCGCAGCACATTATACTCTCCAATCAGGCTTTTGCGGCCAATACGGATGTACGCGTGGGGCAAATCACGAAAGTTGTAGACGTGGAGCACCGCGCCATGCATGACAAAGGTGTCGTCGCCGATGGAGATGCCCTGGGGGCAGGCGTGCAAGTAGACGCCCTGGTCGATGTAGACATTGCGCCCCAGACGTACATGGTCGGCGAAGCGGATGCGCACACCATTCTCGATGGCCGCAACACCCTCCATGGTCAGGATGAGCCGGTAGAGGAAGGCGCGTGCGCCAATCCCGATGACGGTTGGAATCCACCCCACCAGCACAAAGAGCGTCTGTTCCAGGATGTAACGCCAGACGCTGCTGGCCTGTCGTCGAACATAGAGTCCAAGTCCCGTGGGCGAGTGCGCGTGACTGTGTGGTTGTTGCGTGGACAAGCGTGATTCCATTCACCTCATTGTTGCCCGTAGATATTCTGATAGCGATCGTTGAGTTTTGCCACCAACTCAGGCGCGATCTCATCTGGCTGGCCCATTTGCAGCGCCAGCCAGACTGTTGCGGCCACATCTTCCACCATCACGGCAGCCTTGACCGCAGCCTCACCGTTCTTGCCCACGGTGAAGACGCCGTGGTTCTTCAGCAGCACCGCTGGCGAGCTGCCGATAGATTCCACCACCACCTGGCCGATCTCCTCGCCGCCGATGAGGGCAAAGCCGCCGCAGGGGATCGGCCCGCCAAACTCGTCGCCCTGCGCAGTGAGATAAACGGGGATGGGACGCCCCAACGCGGCGAAGGCAGTGGCGTAGCGGGAGTGGGTGTGGACGATGCCGCCCACGTCGGGGCGATGGCGATAGATGTAGAGATGGCTGGCCGTGTCCGACGACGGTTTGAGGTCGCCTTCGATGATGTCGCCTTCCAGGTTGACGATGACCATCTGCTCGGGGCGCAGGTGTTCATAGCGGATGCCGGAGGGCTTGATCACCACCATGCCGCTGTCCGGGTCGCGCAGACTCACATTGCCGCTCGTCCAGGCCACCAGGTTGTTCTTGGGCAGCTCCAGGTGAAGTTGGAGCAATTCTTCTCGAAGTTGTTGGAGCATCATCCGTTAACCCCTTAGTGCAATTCATGTGTTCGGTTCAGGCTTCAGTCGTCCTCTGGATTCTTTATCTCCTCTGGAAAGGCAAGTGTCATGCAGGCTGCTCAAATATGCTCTCAGATGCACAAGAGGGCCATATTTTTCTTCCGATCTGGTCAGCAATCGCTCGTTTCAGGCTGTCCGAGATAGCTGTCTTTAGTTGCATGTACAGCCTGTGTTACCGTTCCTACGGCGGTCGATTTACGAGCACAAGCCTTGCAATGAGTGTCTGTTGGCTGCGAATGCTCTCATCTATTCGTTGTGCCTGTCCGACGAAATCTGGATCGAACGTGCAGGAGATGATTCCGCTGTGATTCGGCGTCTGAAGATGCAGTCTACGAAAATGCTTACGGTTGATCGTCAGAACTGCACGGCTCTCTTGTGTCGCGTCGCGTAATACGGATTCATCGGGGTATCTTTGGTTGCCTTTGCCATGTTCGTAAATTGTTGACACATCATGACCAAGTCTGCGTAACTCCTCGACAACAGGCAAGGGGAAGTTCTCGTCAGAGTATAGCCTTGCCATGATTTACATCTCGTTTTCATTGATCTGTTGTTCGATTTCAGCCTTATGGCCGTAATAGTAAGCCCAGGCGTTTGTCAAATCCTCAGCGCGCAGCACAGGATACGCTCGTAGCAGGTCGGCTTCGCTACTGCCAAGCTTTCTCGCCTGGACGATCAACCAGACAGGGATGCGCGTGCGAACGATACAGGCCTCGCCGCCCATCACGTTGGGTGTGCTTTCGATGCCCGCAAATGCGCCACCCATATCGCGCAAAAGCCACTGAAGGACCTGTGCTTTTTCAGCTGGCGACATGTCTGGGATGATTTCACGCACTTTCTCAATTGCTGTCATTGTCTTCAATCCTGTGAACAACCTTCGAGATCCGCTGGATTGTCTCCCGGCAGTGGCCGCACTGCCGTCTAAATCGTGCGATAATGATCGGGTTTCCCCCCAAGAATTTTGGCGTCTGCAGTCATGCGACTCATCATCGTCGTTTACCCGTCCCTCCTGGTCGTCCAATGCATGCATCTCCAGTGGATCATAGCGTGTTTTTCAGCCTTTCGCAATTCCCATCCGAAGATGACTCTGCGCCTGCACAGGAATGGCGGCGCATTCGACCTGTGTTCGTGCAGCGCCGCCATTCCTGTGCGTATCAATTCGGCTCATGCGCCAGCCTACTTGCGCATCTCCGCTTTGATCGCCTTGAGCCGCTTCATCACGTCATTGGCGCCGCGACCAAAGTAGTCGTGGAGCGTCACGTATTCGGCGAAGAGGCGGTCGTAGACCGCTTTGGCCGCCGGATTGGGGATGTAGGCGTCCTCGCGCAGGCGCGCCATGGCCGCAGCCGCCTCGACGATGGTCGCGTAGCCTCCCGCTTCTGGACCAGCCGCCACTGCGCCGTGCATGGCCGAGCCAAACGCGCCGCCCTGATGCGTGCCCGCCACATGAATCGGACGACCGGTCACGTCGGCGTAAATCTGCATGAGCAGCTTGTTGCGGTCGGGCAGGCCGCCCGTGGCCACGATCTCGTTCACCGGCACGTCGTGGGCAGCAAAGGCCTCGATGATGACGCGTGTGCCGTAGGCGGTGGCCTCGATGAGCGCGCGGTAGATTTCTTCAGGCTTGGTCGCCAACGTCGCGCCGATCAGCAGACCAGTCAAATCCACATCTACCAACACGCTGCGGTTGCCGTTCCACCAATCCAGCGCCAACAGACCGCTCTCACCGGGCTTGAGCTGGGCCGCCTTCTCCTCCAGCAACTCGTGAATGGTGACGCCGCGACGATCAGCTTCGCGTTCATAGGCGCCCGGCACACAGTTCTCGACGAACCAGGCAAAGTGATCGCCCACGCAGGATTGTCCCGCTTCGTAACCGAAGAAACCGGGCATGATGCCGTCTTCCACATAACCGCACATGCCGGGCACGATGCGCTCTTCCGCGCCCATCACCATGTGGCAGTTCGAGGTGCCCATGATGATGACCATGCGCGCCGGCTCCACCACGGTGGAGGCGGGGACAGCCACATGGGCGTCCACATTGGCAATCGCGACCGCCGTGCCGGGCAGCAGACCTGTCCAGCGCGCAGCTTCTTCGGTCAGCCCACCTGCCCTTTCGCCCAGATCGTAAATCTCGCGCGACATCTTGTCGTCCACCAGACGCTCCAGACCTGGGTCAAGCGCGGCAAAGAAGGCATTTGGGGGAAAGCCGTGTTGTTTTGACCAAATCCCCTTGTAGCCAGCGGTGCAGAGGTTGCGCTTCTCCACACCGGTGAGCTGCCAGACCACCCAGTCCGCCGCTTCGATGAGCCGGTCGGCCGCGGCGTAGATTTCTGGCGCTTCGTCCAGGATTTGCCAGGCTTTGGGCACAAACCATTCGGAACTGATCTTGCCGCCGTAGCGGTCGAGAAAGTCATACCCCAGCCGGGCCGCGATCTCATTGAGTTTGTTGGCTTCGGGCTGGGCGGCGTGATGCTTCCAGAGCTTGACCCACGCGTGGGGGTGATTGCGGTATTCCGGCAAAAAACAAAGGGGCGTCCCGTCTGCTTTGGTGGGCAACATGGTGCAGGCGGTGAAATCAATGCCCACGCCGATCACATCCGCCGGGTCAACGCCGCTTTGTCTCATCACAGCCGGGATGGCGTTCTTGAAAACCTCCAGATAGTCGTTGGGGTCTTGGAGCGCCCAGTCTGGCTCCAGGCGGATGTTTGTGCCGGGCAGCTTTTCGTCGATCACGCCGTTTGCGTAGGGGTGAACGGCGGTGGCAACCTCTTCACCCGTCGCCACGTTTACCAGTAGCGCCCGCCCGGACTCCGTGCCAAAGTCCACGCCGATTGCATATTTGTGATTGCTCATAGATATGTTCCGTCTTGTTTGAAAACTCACGTTCTTTCGTCAAGGAATTGAGGTTTTGGGGTGGTGAGGCTTTGGGGCGGTGTGGCAGGGACAGAATTTCCCAAAGCCTCATTTCCTCAAACCCTCACCGCTTGTCTCACGCCCCGTCGTGATAATAGGTCTCCCAGCCGAGATACTTGGTGAGCGCCTCGTTGACGGCGGCGGCAGTCTGGGATAGATTCATAGCCACGTGATGCTCGAAGCCCTTTTCGCAGATATAGTTGAGCAGCTTTTGCATTTTGGGCACGTGCACCACACCGTAGCCGCCAAAAGTCTTGAGCGGATCATTGGTCAGCGACCCCTCGCCCACATAAGCCAGGACGCGCCCGCTCAGGTCATCGGTGGAGACGCGCATATAGGTGAAGGGATCGGCCTTGACGCGCCCGACCACCGTGCCGTATGTGTTGTCGCGCCCCACCGTGCCAGCGATGATCTCCTGGAAGTCCATGACGGGGATGTCATCGGCGGCGATCAGACCGCTGGCTGCGCTCACGTCGCCCTCGTCCACGAAGATATTCTTGGGCAGGTTGGAACAGTGGAAGATCACCGCCTTGTCCGGGTCGTCGCCATAGTTGTTGTTCCAGTCCACGATGGCCGATGGTTTGCCCGACGCGTAGGCCAGGGTCATCATGGCGACTGTGCCGGCGATGTCGGTTTCACAGGCGGAAGGCATGAGTCCGTTGCTCATCATGCTCATCACCGTGCAAGGCACCACGCCGAAATACTCCTCCATGGAGGTCCAGCACTGGATGGCGCTGGCCTGGAGGTTGCGCTCCTCCATCCAGCCATCGACCACCGCGCCCAACTTTGCCATCTTCATGAGCGAGTCGGTCGGGATATTGCGCGTCGTGATGTAGCCCTCGATCTGGGCCAGCTTAGCTTTCACCGGCGCCGCGTTGTCGTCCAGTCGCTCCACCCGGCCGAAGACCTCGGAAAGATCGAGCGTTTCCACCGTGATGCCGCTACGTTCGAGCAGCTTCTCGCTGAAGCGCACCGTGTTGAATGCCTGGGGGCGTGCGCCGATGGCGCCGATGCGGGCGAACTTCAGCCCGCGGGTGATACGACAAATGGCGGCGAAGCGGGCCAGGTCCTGGCGAAAGCTGGCGCTCTCCGGGTCCACGGTGTGCAGACCGGTGAGGGAATACTTGATGCCATATTGACGCAGGTTGTTGCAGGCAGACATCTTCCCGCAGAAAGAGTCGCGCCGATCCTTAATGGTCATGTTGGCCGCGTCATCGGGGAATGCCTGAATCAGCACCGGCACGCCCAGTTCTGCCCAGCGCAATGTATTAGCGATGGCGCGTTCATCGCCAAAGTTGGGCAGGGTGACCAGTACGCCGTCGATCTCATCGCGCTGTTTGCGAAAGAGATCGGCATATTTCTGGGCGTCGGTCAAGCTCTCTACGCTGCCATAGGGAGTCTCCTCGGCGTCGAGGATCACGGCCTTGATTCCTTCTTCGGCCAGTACGCGCAGGATTGTCTCGCGCCCGCTGACGCAAAGATGTTTGGGAAAGAAACCGCGGTTGCCCACAATGACGCCCAGCGTCACGGGTTTTGTGGCAGAAATCATTTTGGACTCTCCTTGTGTATGGTGAATTATGATTGATTGGCGTTCGTTTTTGCCTGAGTGTTGGGGCGCGCCAGTTTCAGACTCCTACAAGTATGCCAGAGAATGGCCGGTTTGGGAAGTTTGGCGCGACAATCGCATCGTCTCGCTGGGCGTGGACGCATTCAACAGGGTGTCGTTCTCCATCATTCCATCACTCCCATTTTGTCATTCGGCGCAAAGGCGCATCTTGCTGTATGATTGGAGCGGAGGGCCATTGAGATGAGCGCGAAAATTGGACATGTCACACCATCACCTACGTCTGCGCCGTCCAGCGCGCCAACTTCAGAGAAACGTCTTCGTCAGCGCCTGCTCGACGTGCTGAATGAGCCGCCTGCCCCGTTGCAGATGAGCTACGAGGAGTTCCTGGAGTGGGCGGATGAGGATACACTGGCGGAGTGGGTGAACGGAGAGGTGATCATGACAAGCCCGGCATCAAGGCGACATCAAGACATCGCAGGATTTCTTGAGGCAGTGCTGCGGATATTCTTGGAGACGCACGAGTTAGGTCTGCTGCTGGACGCTCCATTCCAGATGAAGATGGAGAACGGGCGTGAACCAGACTTGATCTTCATCAGCAATCGCAATCTGCACCGTCTGCGCAACACCTATCTGGACGGCCCCGCCGACCTGGCGGTCGAGATCGTCTCGCCGGAGAGCATCGGTCGCGACCGGGGCGACAAGTTCTACGAATATGCGCGCGGCGGCGTGCCGGAATACTGGCTGATCGATCCACAGGAACAGTGGGCGGAGTTCTATCATCTTCACGGAAGCCGTTACCAACCCGCATTTACAGGCGACGCTGGCATCTACCACGCATCGACAATCCCTGGCTTCTGGCTGAAGGTGGAATGGCTGTGGCAGCAGCCGTTGCCGTCTGTGGAGGAAACGCTGCTGGAAATTGGCGGTGAACCCTATCTCCTGCAGTGGATCGAGCGTCTACGCCGTCGCGGTTTCCAAATCGAGAGATCATCCTGAGCGAGTATGTCATAGAGGTCAACCATGGCTGCACAGAGTCAGCTGGCCCAGAGCGAACCCCTCGTTTCCACCTTTCCAGCCTTGCCCACCAGCGAGAAACGTCTTCGTCAGCGCCTGCTCGACGTGCTGAATGAGCCGCCTGCCCCGTTGCAGATGAGCTACGAGGAGTTCCTGGAGTGGGCGGATGAGGATACACTGGCGGAGTGGGTGAACGGAGAGGTGATCATGACAAGCCCGGCATCAAGGCGACATCAAGACATCGCAGGATTTCTTGAGGCAGTGCTGCGGATATTCTTGGAGACGCACGAGTTAGGTCTGCTGCTGGACGCTCCATTCCAGATGAAGATGGAGAACGGGCGTGAACCAGACTTGATCTTCATCAGCAATCGCAATCTGCACCGTCTGCGCAACACCTATCTGGACGGCCCCGCCGACCTGGCGGTCGAGATCGTCTCGCCGGAGAGCATCGGTCGCGACCGGGGCGACAAGTTCTACGAATATGCGCGCGGCGGCGTGCCGGAATACTGGCTGATCGATCCACAGGAACAGTGGGCGGAGTTCTATCATCTTCACGGAAGCCGTTACCAACCCGCATTTACAGGCGACGCTGGCATCTACCACGCATCGACAATCCCTGGCTTCTGGCTGAAGGTGGAATGGCTGTGGCAGCAGCCGTTGCCGCGCGTGCTGGATGTGGTGCGCGAGCTGCAGGTGGTTTGATGGCGAACGGGCAAAAATATGCGCCAGTTCATGCGTCAGGACTGCCCATGTCCAGACTATCACCAATCTCCTGGAAGCAGTTTGTTCAGCGAATGCATGATCTCGGATTCGATGGACCGGATGTGGACGGGAAACATCCACAAATGCGTCGTGAAAACATCGGCATGATCATTCCCAATCCACATGATGGTGACATGGTGTTGGACTCCTGGGGTGCGTGCTGCGGCAAGCGGGTGTAACGCGTGACGAGTGGCTGAGCGAATTCACATAGAAACTGGGCGAACGAACGACATGACCCTACATTCACAAGATGCTCCACCAACAATCACCATTGAGGCGACGCGCGGGCTTGCCAGCCTGCAACTGCGCGCCTTGTGGGAGTATCGCGAGCTGCTCTACTTCCTGGTCTGGCGCGATGTCAAGGTGCGTTACAAGCAGACCGCGCTGGGCGTGGCATGGATCGTGCTGCAGCCGGTGGTGAGTATGCTCATCTTCAGCGGGCTTTTCGGCGTGCTGCTGGGCGCGCCATCGAACGGCGTGCCCTATCCGGTCTTCGTTTTTGCCGGGCTGCTGCCGTGGCAGTATTTCGCCGGCGCGCTGACGCGTGCATCCGGCAGTCTGGTGGGCAGCGCGCATCTCATCACCAAAGTCTATTTCCCGCGTCTGATCATCCCCCTGAGCGGGGTAGTTGGCGGGCTGGTGGACTTTGGCGTGTCGTTCTTGGTGCTGCTCTTGTTGATGGCGCTCTATCGCATTGCGCCCACCCCAGCGGTGATCTTTTTGCCAGCGTTTCTGTTGCTGGCAATGGCGGTTGCACTTGGCTTTGGTCTATGGCTGGCTGCGCTCAATGTGCGCTATCGCGATGTGAATTATCTGGTGCCCTTTCTGGTGCAGATCTGGATGTATGTAACGCCGGTCATCTACAGCGCCACGCTGATCCCAGAGCAATATCGCTGGCTGTTGGCGCTCAACCCCATGACGGGTGTGGTAGAGGGCTTCCGCTGGGCGCTGTTGGGCGGCGCAATGACCGAGACCCAGCCGCCGGGCGGGCTCTTCATCGTCTCCATCGTCATTACACTGGTTGTGCTGGTCGGCGGACTGTTCTACTTCCGCGCCACCGAGCGCACCTTTGCAGATGTGATCTAGGACGACGATGACTGACATCGCCATCCGCGTCGAGAAGCTGAGCAAGCTCTATCGTATTGGTCGCGTCCAGCAGCGTCATGACAGCCTGCGCGATGCACTGTCCGCGGCGTTCAGACGAACAAAGTCACCACCGGCCGCGCATGACGACGATTTGTGGGCGCTGCGCGATGTCTCCTTCGAGATTCGCCGCGGCGAAGTCGTAGGCGTCATCGGGCGCAATGGCGCTGGCAAGAGCACCCTGTTGAAAATCCTTTCGCGCATCACCGAACCAACCAATGGGCGGGTGGAACTTCATGGACGCGTCAGTTCCCTGCTAGAAGTGGGCACGGGGTTTCATCCCGAATTGACCGGTCGCGACAACATCTACCTCAACGGCGCAATTTTGGGGATGAAGCGCAGTGAGATCGAACGCAGATTTGATGAGATCGTCGCCTTCTCCGAGATCGAGCAATTTCTCGACACGCCGGTGAAACGTTACTCCAGCGGCATGCATGTACGGCTGGCTTTTGCTGTGGCTGCGCATTTGGAGCCGGAGATTCTCCTGGTGGACGAAGTGCTGGCTGTGGGAGATGCAGCATTTCAGAGAAAATGTCTGGGCAAAATGGGTGAGGTGGCGCGAGAAGGGCGCACAATTCTGTTTGTCAGTCACAATATGACGGCTTTGCTCAATCTCTGTCCACGGGCCATCTT
The DNA here is from genome assembly GCA_964560495.1 of uncultured Caldilineaceae bacterium. Taxonomy (GTDB): domain Bacteria; phylum Chloroflexota; class Anaerolineae; order Caldilineales; family Caldilineaceae; genus UBA5069. The sequence goes on along the minus strand of CAZLMM010000005.1, from coordinate 7,616 downwards.
GCTGCGCAAAGGGCAGCTTGTGCGCGACGAACAGACCGCCGAGGTGGTCAACGATTATCTGGCGAGCGGATTGGCGGAAAACATCTTCGACCCGCTTGCGGGCGACCAGGTAGGTGACGGACGCGCCGGCATCGCTGATTTCATCGTGCGCCCCAACCCTCCACGGACAGGCGCGCCGGTGGAGTTCATTTTTTGCATCGAGCGCCCGCCTGTCGATGGCGCCGTATCGCCATTGATTGCGGAGTTAGCCATCTCATTTTTGTCAGAGCAGGGCAATCCGCTCTTTCAGATCTTTTCGCGTCATATGGGGATCGAGTTCGAGTTTTGGCCGGGGCGATCACGAAGCGTGGTCAAGTTGGATGCTTTGCCGCTGGCGCCGGGGCGCTACTTACTCAATCTGTGGCTGGGCGCGGGCGCAACGCCCATCGACTGGCGGCGCGAAGGTTTCGTGCTTCATGTCGAAGCAGGCCGGCTGGCTGGCGGCGAATATGTGGAGACGCGGGGTTACCCCGTGTTGGTGCCGGCCCGTTGGCAACAGGTTAACGGAGCAAGCGAGGTTGTGTAGTGGCAGGCAGGCGATTATGGCAGCGGGCCGAGGCATTGTTGACGCGTATGTTGGGCAAGGAGGGTATTTGGCCGCCAGGCTATCTCCGGTTCATCTTGCGCGGCGACCCACGCTGTTTCGAGATTCCCACACACCTGACGTTGCGGGAACGCCTCCTGCTTTATCGATTGGGTGTTGGCTTACCGTCCAGGGCCAATCTGGTTGAAATTGGCTCGTACCTGGGCGCGAGCGCCTGCTTCCTGGCAAGCGCTGCCCGTGAAATTGGCGGGCAGGTCTTCTGTGTGGACACTTGGTGCAACGACGCCATGAGCGAGGGAGAGCGTGACACCCATGAGGACTTTGTTCAAAATACCCAGATGTACGCGGCCTGGATCACCCCCCTGCGCGGCGACTCGCTTTCCGTGGCGCGCACTTTCAGCACCCCCATCGACCTACTCTTCATCGACGCCGACCACAGCTATTCTGCTGTCAAGGCTGACTTGTCGGCCTGGGCGCCAAAAGTGCGCAGCGGCGGCTGGATTGTCTTGCATGATTGGGGATGGGCTGAGGGAGTGCAGCGAGCAACGGCAGAGATGATCGCGCCGATTCAATGCGGCGCTCCCTTGACATTGCCTAACCTTTACGCAGCACAGGTGATGTGGAATGACCAGGGCAGCGTATGATGGAAATGACGGCCGCTGTTGCTATTCCAACCTACAAACGTCCTGAGTATCTACTCGACGCCCTGCGCAGCGTCATTGCCCAGGAGACGGATTTCGCGTTCGAGACGCTTGTGGTAGACAATGGCTGCGATGATGGGCTGGCGGCCAGCGTGGAAGAGATCGGGCGACAGGCGTCGATGCCGGTGCGCTACATCCCGGTGGAGGAGATCGGCTTGCACCATTGTCGTCACGCCGCCGCGTTTGCGGCCCGCGGCGAGGTGATCGTCTATATTGACGACGACGTGATTGCGCCGCCCGGCTGGTTGGCGGCCATGCTGGCGCCTTATGCTGATCCAATGGTGGCATGTGTGGGTGGCAAAACGATGCCGCTGTGGGAAGCTGAGCCGCCAGGATGGATCGAGCAGTTTGGCCCCAATGGAGGGACTTATTTGAGTTTGCTCGACTTGGGCGATGAAGTGATTGAGTTACATTGGCCGGCTGGCGTCTATGGCTGCAACATGTCGGTGCGTCGCGCTGCGCTCTTTGCGGTGGGCGGTTTCAACCCCGACGGCATTGGCGACAGGCGACGCATCTGGTTGCGCGGCGACGGTGAGACTGGATTGCATCGGAAACTGTATGAGATGGACTGCAAGGTGATCTATTCGCCGTACGCGTGGCTCTATCATCGGGTGCCTGCGTCTCGCCTCACGCCAAGCTACTTCAACTGGCGCGCCTATCTTCAGGGCATGAGCGATTCCTACAGCGACACGCGAGATCGCAAGCTCACCCCATTGCGTCGATTCCGCCACATCGCCCGCTGCTTCTTGCGCAGCGGGCGACTCCGACTGGCTGCCTGGCGGGAACACGATCCCAGCCGCGCCATCGTCCATCGCGCCCGGTCGGCTTACTGGCAAGGAAGAGCGAGCCACCAACTGCGGCTGAGCGTCTCTCCTGGCTTGCGCAGTTACGTGTTACGGAATACTTATCTGGAATAGGCAAACGAGTCTGGTTGTTCTATGCGAATTGGTGTGTTTCCTGTTCTGGAAAGAAACAGCGGGGGCGTCTATCAGTACAGCCTAACTCTCCTCGATTCATTGGGCCAACTTCAGCAGCAAGGGCTGAGCGATGAGTTCTTACTTTTCCGCGAGATGAATCCCACCGATGAAGCCACGCAACGGATGGTTCAATTGGACTGGCCGAGCATCACGATCCCTCAAGCAGGAAACCACTTTTCACCGGAAAAATACATGCCGGGATTGCTCGATAGGATCCGTGCAACTGTTGGCGAAGGAGCCCATCGAGATGCATGGCGCAGATTGCGTGACAAGCTACAGCCTGGCTGGCGATACAGACCTTTCCATCAACAGAATCCCGACAAGATTCTTTTGCGACCAGACGTGGCTGCCATCTTGCGAGAGCATGCGATTGATTTCGCTCTGTTTCCGGCGCCATGCAGCCTGGGGTTCGAGTCGGGCATTCCATTTGTGATGGCGGTTCACGACCTGCAACATCGCATTCAGCCCGAGTTTCCCGAAGTGTCGGCCAATGGCGAATGGCAGCGGCGCGAGTATCTATTTCGCAACGCGGCTCGTCATGCAATGCTGCTCATTGCCGATTCCGAGATTGGCAAGGAAGACATTCTCACCTACTATGGCCAGTATGGGGTAAAGTCCGACCGGGTGGTTGTGTTGCCCTTCCTGCCTGCTCACTATCTGCCACAATATGTTGCGCCGCCAGAATGCAGCGCGGTGCTTGCACGTTACGGAGTTGTGGGGCCATATTTGTTCTATCCGGCCCAGTTCTGGCCGCACAAGAATCATGTGCGCATTGTGGAGGCGGTGGGATTGCTCAAACAGCGACAGAACCTGGCGATTCAGGTGGTCTTTTCTGGGTCGCACGCTGGTGAAGTGCGCGAGCAGGTTTTCGAGCGAACCAAGGAGACTGCCCGGCGCTATCAGATCGAGCCGCAAATTCACTGGTTGGGCTATGTTCCTGAAACAGAGATTGCAGCGTTTTTTGCTGGCGCGCAAGCCCTGATCATGCCCACCTTTTTTGGGCCAACCAACATTCCACCGCTCGAAGCGTGGTCGCTGGGCTGTCCAGTCATCACGTCGGACATCCGCGGGATTCGCGAACAGATGGGAGACGCTGCGCTGCTGGTCAACCCACACTCAGTCGAGTCGATCGCCGACGCCATTTTGCGTGTTTGGGGCAATGAGCAACTTCGACAGGGGCTGATTGCTCGCGGGCGGGCGCGATTAGGGTCTTATACTCCTGCAGAGTTTCGGGATCGCTTGAAAGATTTGCTCGAAGCGGGCAAAGAGGCGTTGCATGTGGCCAGATGATAGAATGATTGACTGAAGATGTCCGATATTGCTATCCGCGCCGAAAACCTGAGCAAACTCTATTACATCGGCGCCCGCCAGGAGCGTCATAGCACCCTGCGCGATGCGCTGGCGAATCGCTTCGCGTCATGGGGTAAGCGTGGTACGGCGGTCAACGGCTCTGGACCTGACCCTCAATCGCCTCCGCAGGAGAGCGAGCGGCCATCCGATCCAACGCTATGGGCGCTGCGCGATGTCTCCTTCGAGATTGGGCAGGGTGAGGTCGTCGGCGTCATCGGACGCAACGGCGCAGGCAAGAGCACCTTGCTCAAGATTTTGTCGCGCATCACCGAACCGACCAGCGGGAAAGTCGAACTCCACGGGCGCGTCGGTTCGCTACTGGAAGTGGGCACTGGCTTTCACCCGGAGCTGACCGGGCGCGAGAACATCTATCTCAACGGCGCGATCCTGGGGATGAAACGCGTCGAGATCGAGCGCAAGTTCGACGAGATTGTGGATTTCGCCGAGATCGAGCAGTTCCTCGACACGCCGGTCAAACGCTACTCCAGCGGCATGTATGTGCGGCTGGCTTTTGCCGTGGCTGCCCACCTGGAACCGGAAATTCTGCTGGTGGATGAGGTGCTGGCCGTCGGGGACGCCGCGTTTCAGGAGAAGTGCCTGGGCAAGATGGGCGATGTGGCGCATCAGGGACGCACGGTGTTGTTTGTCAGCCACAACATGGCCGCCATCGAGCACCTCTGCAACAGGGGCATCGTTTTCCAACACGGCGAACTTCGTTTCGTCGCACGCGCCCACGATGCTGTGGCTCATTACGAGGAAACGCTCTTTCGCAGTCTCGCTGCGAGCAACGATGGATTTCCCTTCAATGTGATCTATCAAAAACCGGCTGATACGCCGCTGGCAGATTTCGAGGTGACGAAGATCGAAGCATTGGATGAACTCTGTCAACCGAAGCCCCAGGTGGCGACTTGGGACAGCGTTTGTTTTCGTATCCACTTTTTCGCCCGAAAGGCGCTGAATGCTGGATCGGTCATTTTGACGATCTCCACCCGCCACGGACTCACACTCTTGCTGCTTTCAACACAACCAGACTCCACCATGCCCCTGCCGATTCGCGCTGGCTCCCAATTTGTGGATTGTGTCGTGGAGAAACTACCACTTTCTGGGGGCGAGTATTTGATCGGAGCAGGGATTGCCATTCCCAACAAGGAGTGGCTTTGGCGCGACGAGACGCTGGGGCGGTTGACCATTGCCGCGCGCGATGTCTATCAATCTGGTCTTGCACCGACAGCGACTCGTTCGCTGCTGGCTCTACCCCATAAATGGAAATCATCGTGAAGATCGCACAGACCGTTTATCAAAGAGCGCGCTGGTCAGCCTTTTGGTCCACTTACCGATTGCCAACGGTCAATCTGCAGGAAGTGGCGCCAGATACGGAGCTGGTTGCCCCGGCGATCACGGAACTTTTGTGCTTGCCCCCGTATTTCGAGGGGACGACCGATCATGATGACGCCAGCCCGCTTTTCACTTTGATCCGACATTTCGCCCCAAAGGTAGTCCTGGAATTGGGCACAGCGCAGGGCGCCACCGTCGCCAACATATGCGCCATCAGCGACGCACGCGTTTACACGGTCAATGCTCTGCCTGAACAGATGGAAGGTGACATTGTCACATTTACCTTGACGAAGGAGGAGATCGGGTCGATCTACAGAAAACACGGCTATTCGGAGCGCGTGACGCAGATCTACGAAAACACCTGGAAACTGGATTTGCTGAGATACATACCGCCCAATAGCGTAGACTTTGCCATCATCGACGCTTGTCATGACGTCGATTTCGTGATCAACGATTTTCACTGTGTGCTGCCTGTGCTGCATGATCGTTCGGTCGTCCTCTTTCATGACGTTCACCCTAGCATGCGTGACCATTTGCTGGACAGCTATGTCGCCTGTATGTGTCTGCGTCGGGAAGGGTTCAATATCCAGCACCTCGACGGAACGTGGTGGGGAATCTGGCAGGCAACCAATGCCAGCTCTGCACCCAGTTGGTTGGCCAGAAGCATCAGTCGCATCGATCAAACATTCGTCCAACTGCGTGGCAAGCGCCTTGCAGCAGACCCAAAGGCGTTGCGCTGGTTGGCATACAAATATCACCGTTGATCTCCTTGTCAGGTTTCGACGGCGCTCTTGACCTACGGCGCATACCCTTTTCCGAGCTGCCATGTGATATGATATTTGCTCATTTGGAGAGTGGGAGAAAAACATGCAAACGCAGACCATCACGCCACAGGAAAGAGATAACCCGCCCCGGCAACAGAAACCCATCGGCGAGGGCCAGCTTCGCCGGCGGCTGCTGGAGTTGCTGGACGAAGTGCCTGCGCCGGAACAGATGACCTATGAAGAATTTCTGGACTGGGCGGATGAGGATACGCTGGCCGAATGGGTGCATGGGGAAGCAATTATGACAAGTCCGGCGAGCAATCTACATCAAGATATTGCGGGATTCCTGAGCGCGGTTCTGCGTGTCTTCACCGAAGCGCATAATCTGGGGATTGTACGCATCGCTCCATTCCAGATGAAACTTGAGAATGGACGCGAGCCTGACATATTGTTTTTAGCCAAACCAAACCTACACCGCTTGCGTGCGACCTATCTCGATGGCCCGGCCGATCTGGTCATCGAGGTCATCTCACCCGAAAGCGCGGGGCGCGACCGCGGGGATAAGTTCTATGAATATGCACGCGGCGGCGTACCTGAATATTGGCTCGTCGACCAGCAAACAGGATGGGTCGAGTTCTATCATCTGAAGGATGGCCATTATCGGCTTGCGTTCACAGGCGATGCCGGCGTTTATCGCGCTGCGACCGTACCCGACTTCTGGCTGAAGGTGGAATGGCTGTGGCAAGAGCCGTTGCCCAATGTGGACGACGTGCTGCTGGAGATCGGCGGGCAGAGCTATGCCCAACGCTGGATCGAACGGCTGCAGCGACTGGGATATCTAACAGGAGGATGAGCTTTTGGGTTGACGGCGGACGTGATACGATCTGCCCAACCAGAGCGAGCTGCCCATGCACGGCTTGTGTATATCTGGATGCCTGCCATGAGTGCGGAGGTTGGGAATATGTTCTCGGAGTATGTGCAAGAAGCGCTCAAACGAGCGCACTATGAGATCATCGAAGATCCGGAACCCTACTATGGAGAAGTGACCGAACTGGAAGGGGTTTGGGCCACGGGCCATAGCCTGGAGGAATGTCGGGAAAGCCTGCGGGAAACGATTGAAGGATGGCTACTGATCAGGCTTCAGAGAGGATTATCCATTCCGGATTTAGGTGACAAGCGTTTGGTTTCAATAGGAGCCTTGATGGTCTATGCCTAGATTGGCGCCCATCTCCAGGCGAGATCTGGTCAGACGGTTACACGAATTCGGATTCGATGGCCCCTATGAAGGGGGTAAACACCCCTATATGATCAAAGATGATTTGGTTCTGACTATTCCCAATCCTCATGGCGAGACAATTGGCGTGGATCTATTGATCCAAATCCTCCAGCGTGCCAAAATAAGCCGTGGCGAATGGCTAGATGTGAAGTAGTATCCGATGCACTGCCCAACCCTCAACGAACTCCCATCTCCACCTGCCGGCAAAGTAGGCTGGCCGTGGACGGAAGAAACGCCGCAGTTGCCGCCAACTATGCCCGATGGCGCGCCCTGGCCCAAAGTCAGCATCGTTACGCCTTCCTTCAACCAGGGACAGTTCATCGAAGAGACGATCCGTTCAGTGTTGTTGCAAGGCTATCCGAATTTGGAATACATCATCATCGATGGCGGCAGTACTGATGACAGCGTAGACATCATCAGAAAATATGACTCATGGCTTAGTAGTTGGCAAAGCCAAGCCGATGCGGGCCAATCAGACGCAATTCGGCAAGGATTCCACCGGGCGACTGGTTCGATCATTGCATGGCTCAATTCTGATGACACCTATTGGGCGAATACCGTAATATCTGGTGTGTTGGCCCTTGTAGGCGCACCAATAGTAGCTGCTATATACGGAGATTGCGATTTCGT
>CAZLMM010000004.1:136110-145541 GCA_964560495.1 uncultured Caldilineaceae bacterium | reverse complement strand
GACGCGGCGAGAACAGACAGTGACCACACAGATGCACGTCCGTGAAGCGATCAAGGTTGCGCCTGGTCTGGGCGATTGGCCTGTTCAGGGCAGATGGCGTTATGAGGATTATCTGCGCCTGCCCGATGACGGCCGGCGCTACGAGATCATCGAGGGGATGCTCTACATGGCGAATGCACCCAGCGTCGACCATCAATTCGTCGTTTCTGAGCTTCTTTTCCGCCTCAAGCTCTTCGTGCAAGAGCGCAACCTCGGTCAGCTCTACACCGCGCCCATCGAGGTGCATCTGTCGGAGACATCGCGCCCTGTACAGCCAGACCTGCTCTTTTTGAGCAAGGAACATCTGCCAAAACCTGGCGCCCGCTTCATTGCTGGCGCACCAGATCTGGTCGTCGAGGTCATCTCGCCCAACTCGATCCGTCTGGATCGCATCATCAAGTTCGACGTCTATGAGAGGGCCTGGGTGAGCGAATATTGGTTGGTGGATCCAAAGTTGCGCGCTGTGGAGGTGTACACCCTGGCGAGCGGCGAATATGCATTGTTCGGTCAGTACATCAATGGCGATGTCATTGAGTCAAGCATACTCGTCGGGCTACACATTCAGGCAAGTGCAATTTTTCCAACCTTGACATGAGTCCAGCCAAAATCTAACTACTCGTCTCCATGGGCCAGTACGAATGCCTGAAATGCCCCTGACTACACCTCTCGACCAATTCCTCTCCGCCATCGACGCCGGCGACGATGACGCAGCCGAAGCCCTGGTGAGCGAACTGACCCCGGCCGACGAGCCGGCCCTGCTCGATCTTGCTCAGTCCAACGATGCGGACCGGCGTTGGTGGGCGGTGCGCAGCCTGGCGGCTGTGGGCGGCCCGTCGGCGACCCCGGCGCTTGACGCGGCCCTGGTCTCCGACGATCCCTCCCTGCGGGCGTGCACAGCCCTGGCGGTCGGTCATCTTCACGCACGCCAGCCCCAGGCGGTGACCTCGCTGCTGGCGCATCTGGCCGATCTACTGGCCGATGACGACGGCTTCGTGCGTCAGGCCGCAGCCGATGGCCTGGCTCTTTGCGGCGATGACGCCGTGCCAGCACTGGCAGAAGTCATCTTTCACAGCGAACATGAAGGCGCGCGCACCCGCGCAGCCAGCGCGCTGCGCAAGATCGCCACCATGGGCGCAGCGACTGTGCTCTATCGCTGTCTCAACGACCGCAACCACCTGGTGCACACCTACGCCTTCGAGGCGCTGGATGAAATGGGACTCTTGGAGAACATCCTTGTGCGCTTGTAAGCCGTAAACCGCAAGCCGTAAATCGTAAACCGTGAATTGTAAATCGTAAACCCCTTTCAGACTCCGTGCCTGGAATCTCTCAATTCGCGCCAGCCCTCAAACCGTGCTATACTGGCGGGCATTGAGTTCGTTTCACCATTCAACAATCATCGCACCATTCGAGGATAGTCGTTTCTATGCCGCAGTCACCTTTCGAGAAAATTCGAGCTTGCGCTTTGCAAGAACAGATGAGTCGTATTACCAACAAACTGGCGTTTGCCGCATCTCTCATCACTGGTTTTGTTCTGCTGGCCGGCTGCGCCAATGGCGTACAACTGCAAATACCAGGCGCAACCCCCTCATCCTCCTCCATCACCTATACCGGCGTGGTGGAGAGCGCTCTCAACTATGCCATGCCGCCCACGCCCACACCAGTTCCCGTATCCGAAGAATCCAAGGTCATCGTGAGCACATCTGGCTCACGCGCCAACATTCGCAGCGGGCCGGGTCTGAATGCAGCGATCATCGGCAAAGGCGACCCTGGCGCGACTTTCACGGTGGTCGGCAGAAGCGACAACGACGCCTGGTGGCAGATCTGCTGCGTGCCCGGTCCAAACGACGAACCAGACAAGCCAACGCGCACCGGTTGGGTCTCCAACTCGGTGGTGCGTCTGGCCGGTGAACAAGAGTCCATCTCTGTCTCTGAACCAGCCATCAACGATGACCTGAGCGCCAGTTGGCAGGTGAACTGGACGTGCCAATCTGATCGCTGCACCATCCCCACTTGTGATGCAACTGTAACAGCCAGCGTCAACCGTCCCGGCAACCAGCAGTTCATCCCCGTGGAACACAAGGTGGAATGGGACGACGCCTGCTTCAACGAAGACTCATGGGTTTTCGAGGTTGATCCCTTCACCGGCCGCGAGCGCACCGGCGAGTTCGAGGACAACTTCCTCTACGCCTATTGGAAGGGCGCCAACCCGGGCGAGGTCAGCGGCGTCTACAAATACGACAATGACACAGGCATTGTCGTCTCCTGTTCTACGCCCCAGACCGTCGAGATTGAAGAAGGCGACGGCTGGACAAGCGTCTACGAGGGTGTCACCTGTCACGACCGCAAGACCGGCCTGCTCGTCTACATGAATTACCTCAAACGCTGGCTCTATTCGGGCGCATATGAAGGCGAGACCTACGAACGAGCCTTTTTTGGCGACACCGAACGCCTGGAACAAAAGCTCAGCGACACGAATCTCGACCTCTTTTTCGTGGAGCGTGTGCGCTAACCCGCCTTCAGCGGGTTTTGTCAACCAGGCGTCGGTTTCAACCGATGCCGATGCCGTATCAACCGATGCCGTATCAACCGATGCCGATGCCGTATCAACCGATGCCGTTTCAACCGATGCTGCTGCCCGCGGTAACGTAACATGAACCTATTCGACAAAAGCGCCCTCGAAGCGCTGGCAGCTGACGCAGAACAATGGGGCGCGACGACGCGCCGACAGGCATTGGGCCGTTTCCCCGAACGCTACGCCGACTTTTCTACCATGTCGGGTGTGTCTGTGCAGGGCGTCTACACGCCGCTGGATAACGCTGACCTGGACTACGCCGCTGACCTGGGCCTCCCCGGCGACTATCCTTTCACACGCGGGGTGCACGCGACCGGACAGCGCGGCCGCCTGTGGACTATGCGCATGTTCGCCGGTTTTGGCGCGGCAGAAGAGACCAACGCCCGTTTCCGCTACCTGTTGGCCCAGGGGCAGACCGGCCTCTCCATTGCCTTCGACATGCCCACCCTCTACGGTTATGACACCGACGCGCCCGAAGCCGAGGGCGAGTTCGGTCTTTGCGGCGTGGCCTGCTCTTCCCTGGCCGACATGGAAATTTTGCTTGACGGCCTGCCCCTGAGCGAGATCACCACCTCCATGACCATCAACTCGCCGGCAGCCATCATCTGGGCCATGTACATCGCTGCAGCCGAGAAGCAGGGCGTGGAGAGCCGCAAGCTGGGCGGCACGCTGCAAAATGACATCCTCAAGGAATACATCGCGCAGAAGGAATTCATCTTTCCGCCCCGACCCTCCATGCGCCTCGTCACCGACACCTTGGAGTTCGCCAGCCAACAGACGCCCCTGTGGAATCCGGTCTCAGTCTCCGGCTATCACATCCGCGAGGCCGGCTCCACTGCTGCGCAAGAACTGGCCTTCACCCTGACCGATGGCATGGAATATGTGCGGTGGGCGCTGGAGCGCGGCCTTGCTATCGACGACTTTGCCCCACGCATCTCCTTTTTCTTCAATGCCCACAACGATTTCTTCGAGGAGATCGCCAAGTATCGTGCGGCGCGCCGCATCTGGGCGCGAGAGATGAAGGAAACTTTCGGCGCAAAGAATCCTCGTTCATGGATGTTACGCTTCCACGCCCAGACCGCTGGCGTCAGCCTGACCGCGCAACAGCCGCTCAACAATGTGGCGCGCGTGACGCTCCAGGCGTTGGCCGCGGTGCTAGGCGGCGCGCAGAGCCTGCACACCAACTCCATGGACGAGGCGCTGGCCTTGCCCGGCGAGGAGGCTGTCACGGTCGCGCTGCGCACCCAGCAGATACTTGCCCATGAGAGCGGCGTCACGAACACAGTTGATCCCCTGGGCGGGTCCTACTTCGTGGAGGCGCTGACCAATACGTTGGAAGGGAAGGCGCGCGCCTATTTCCGCCAGATCGACGAACGGGGCGGCGTGCTTCCCGCCATCGAGGAGGGCTTCTTTCAACGGGAGATTGCAGAAGCCAGCTTGCGCTATCAGCGCGAGGTGGAGAGCAAACGCCGCATCATCGTGGGCGTCAACGATTTCATCAGCGGCCCCCAAAGCTCTGTGCCCATCCTCAAAATGGACGAGGCGGGCTTTTGCAAGCAGACGGCGCGCTTGAACGAGGTGCGTCGCAGCCGCGACAACCGCGCCGTGCAGCGCTGTCTGGTGGAGCTGGCGCAGGCCGCTCGCCGTGAGAACGTCAACCTGATGACGCCGATCCTGGCGGCGGTGCGCGAATACGCTACGCTCCAGGAGATGATGGATGTATTGCGCGAAGCCTGGGGCGTCTACGAAGAACCGCTCATCATGTAGCGCCCCATGACCTTTGCATTCTTCAGTTTTTTCGCCGAACTGAATGATTTCCTGCCGCGCCATCTGGGTGAAAAGGCTATCCCTTATCAGGTGGATGATCGCCCAGCAGTCAAGCATCCCATCGAAGCGCTGGGCGTGCCCCACCCGGAAGTGGACGCAATCCTCATCGCCGGGCAGCCCGTGGGCTTTGGTCGCCGTGTGCATCCGGGAGACCACGTGCAAGTCTATCCTGCACAGGCCGGGAAAAATAGCGCCGGCGGTCTGCTGCGTCCACCCTTGCCCCGCCCCGTGCGTTTTCTCCTGGACACACACCTGGGACAGCTTGCAGCCTATCTACGGATGTTGGGCATCGACGCGGCCTACAGCAACACAGCCGGCGACCCAGAACTGGCTCAACAGGCAAGCGCAGAGGTGCGTGTGCTCTTGACCCGCGATCGTGGTTTGCTCAAACGCAAGCAGGTCATGTATGGTTATTGCATTCGCTCTACAGAGCCGCGTAGCCAGTTGATCGCTGTTTTGCGCCGCTATGATCTGACCAGCGAGATCGATCTATGGCGACGCTGTTTGCACTGTAATGGCATCCTTGCGCCGGTGGAAAAGGCGCTGATCCTGGAGCGGCTGGAACCGAAGACCCGTCTCTACTACGATGCCTTCGAGCAGTGCGGCGCGTGCGGGCGCATCTACTGGCAAGGCTCACATCACGCTCGCATGGCTGAATTCATCGCCGGCGTCCTGGTTGAGGCGGTATATACCCGGTCGGGCGCCGATAGCTCTTGAGGAAGTGAGGTTTGGGGGTCACGCAACGGCGCCTCTCATCATCAAAACCTCAAAAAACCAAAACCTTACCACATCATCCAATCGACTCGATCAAGAAAGACGATCATGCCCAAGAATCTCATGCCCGTTTTCGACGGCCACAATGACACCCTGCTAGACATCTTTCGTCCAGACCGCAAGGTGGAGCGATCCTTTTTCGAGCGTAGCGAGCATGGTCACATCGACCTGCCGCGCGCACGCGCCGGGGGCTTTGCCGGCGGCTTCTTTGCCATCTACACGCCCAATCGCTGGCGGCGGGGACAGCCCAAACCCAAACTTCAGCGCACACCCGACGGCGTGATTTACCCGCTGCCTGGTCAGGTGGAGCAGCCTTACGCCCTTGAATACACGGTGATGTTGGCAAGCCAGCTTCTGCGTGTGGAAGCTGAGTCGAGGGGTAAGCTCAAGGTGGTGCGTACAGCCGGGGAGATCGAACGCTGTCTCAAGAACAACGTGACCGCGGCCATCATGCACGTGGAAGGCGCGGAGTTTGTCGACGCGGACTTCTACAGCCTGGATGTGCTCCATGAGGCCGGGTTGCGCTCGCTGGGGTTGGTGTGGAGCCGCCCCAATCAATTCGGTCACGGCGTGCCCTTCAACTTTCCGGACAGCCCGGACACAGGGCCAGGACTAACCGATCTGGGCAAAGAGCTGGTGCGCCGTTGCAACCGCCTGGGCATATTGGTCGATCTCTCGCACCTCAACGAGCAGGGCTTCTGGGATGTGGCGTCCATCAGCGATGCGCCGCTGGTGACAACCCATTCGGGGGCGCACGCCATGTGTCCTTCCCCGCGTAACCTGACTGACAAGCAGCTCGACGCCATCCGCGCTTCGGGCGGCATGACGGGCGTCAATTTCCACATCGGCTTCCTACGCGCCGACGGCGATTTTCGCAAGACGACCTCGCTGAGTGAGATCGTGCGGCACGTGGCCTATATCGCTGGCCGCATCGGCATCGACCATGTGGGGCTTGGCTCCGATTTCGACGGCGCCACCATGCCCCATGATCTGCACGACGTGGCCGGTCTGCCCAGGCTCATCGAGGCGTTGTTCGCCCACGGCTTCGACGAAGCCAGCGTGCGCAAAATCGCCTACGAGAATTGGGTGCGGGTGCTACAGCAGACGTGGGGAAAGTAGAAATCACTCTCCCCACTCCAGTCCTTGTTCGAGCCAGTTGGGAAGATCGACGCCGATAGGGTGAAGTATGTTCGGCAGCCCGCCCGTCGCTGGCATGACCAGTATCTCCCACTCCCCGTTGCGGTTGCTGACAAAGGCGATCTGGCTGCCGTTGGGGTCGAAGACAGGCAGACCATCATTGGCCGGGTGTTCGGTCAGGCGAATGACGCTGCCGTCAGCCACAGCCACACGATAAAGCTCCCAGTTGCCGTCGCGTTCGTTGCTCATGAAGACCACGCTGGCGCCGTCGGGCGACCAGCGGGGGCGTGAGTCGCCCGGGTTGTCGGTGAGAGGCTGACGGTTGCTGCCGTCCGCTGCCATGAGCCACAGGCCGCAGGCTGCGCCCGCATGATCGCAACCTTTGAAGACTACCCGATCTGCGGATGGATGCCAGTCTGGGTCCTGCCCAAAACCTAAATCCTCTATCTCGCCGGCGCCGTCTGCCCAGGTGCGATAGAGGCGCCAGCGTCGGTCGCTTTCACGCGTACTGGCAAAGATCAGGCGGTCGCCATCAGGGTTCCAACTCGGCAGGGTATCCTCGATGTTGAATGAGAAACGCAGACGTTCACCCGTTGCCAGTACCACGCCGCCGAGGCCGAGCATGTCGCTGCGCAGGCTGGTGAACGCGAGGCGATCACCCTGGGAACGCAGCGCAGGCATAGCTGCTTCAGTGATCACGGGCGCAGGTTGCGCGCCTGCCACGGCATCCATGCCGAAAATAGCATTGACGCCGTTCTCACCCAGGCCGGAAAAAAAGATGCGTCCGCGCACTTTGACCGGCGCTACAAGGGCTGGCGGCGTAACCGACGGTGCGTCAGCTGCCTGCTCTGCATCCACCAGGGATGGGTCGCCCGTCACCCAACCGCGACGGTCAGGCGCGTCAGGAAAGATGATCTGCCACCACAAGTCGTCGCCTGCTTCATAGCGCCCCGTGACAGTCGCTGCAGTGCTGATCGATAACTCGCCGACAATCGGGTATGCGGCGCCGGGACCGCTGCGCACATTCACAACAGCCAGCGGCGTGAGGGTGCCCGTGCGGAGCGTTTCTCCTCCTTGTAAGTAGGTCAGGCTGGCGCGATAGAGTGGATCTTCAGGAGCACGCGCTACGGCCTCTTCGACCTCTTGGATGGCTCGGACTCGATCCCCAGCCAGATAGGAAGCCCAGCCATAGAGGAAATGAGCGGACGCCAGCTCAGGCATGACGCCGATCGCTGCTCCACTGCTCAGGTGAATCCAATTAGAGAGCGTTTCCTCCCAGCCGGCAGCCACTGTGCCAGAGATGAGCGGCGACTCGGGCGAAAAAATTTCCTCTGGCGCCAGAGGCCGCATGAGATCGACCGCATGGGCGTAGTCGCCATAGAAGACGTAATCGAGGAGTGGATACGGCGAGTGTCCGCCAGCGATAATCGAGCGCAACGCATCGGCGTTCAGGCGAATGAGGCTGGCGTTCCAGGCAAAGGTCTGCGATGAGTCTGTAAGCCCCAACATCAGACCGTCTTCCACGCTCTTGAGCGCGTCACGCCAGAGACCAGCCTCAGCCAGACGAATGGCGCGATCGTTTGCTGCGCTGAGCTCCAGCGGCGCGGAAGCCGGCAGGGGCTGCAATTCCACTGCGGTCATCTGCTCGCCATCCCAGCGCCACAGATTGAGATGGGGCAGACGCACACCGCAGGCGTAGCAGAAAACATAGTAATCGCTGGCGTTGGTAATTACCTCGATCACGCCATCGCTGTTGAGATCAACAAGATCGCCAATACCCGGCGCTGCGTTTGCGGCAACGATCTCCTGCGTGATGACGTTGCCGTTGAAGCGCAGCAGGCCATACACGCCGCTGTGGGCGCCCACGCCGCCTTCCACTTGCAGCCAGATGTTATTATCCGGCTCGATAATCGCTTGGGTTACAGAACCGTCGCCCAGGTAGTCGGGCGCAAGCGTGGGGTGTTCGGCGGCGTGGCCGCTGTCGGCAAGAACGACGCGCCCCACTTCGCGCACCTGTTCGACGCCGCTCTGGGCGTAGAGGGCGACGACATGCACTTCATTGGTCTCGAAGCTGCGCAATCCGGCAGTGTGGGCGACCCAATGAGGTTGCCAGCCTTCAGGAACGGACAACGGCAAAACGACCACGCTGTCGATCCCCAAAGCCGTGGTGAGCGTATCGCCAGAGATCAGATTTAGCGCGCCGCGGAAGGCTTTCTCCACCTGGCCCGCGCGCAGATCATCGCCAGCAGGGGCGGTCGCATCTTGGCCCGGCAAACTTTCGGCTGGCGGCTCGGTGGGCGAAACAGGGGGAGGCGCGTCG
Organism: uncultured Caldilineaceae bacterium; assembly: GCA_964560495.1. Taxonomy (GTDB): domain Bacteria; phylum Chloroflexota; class Anaerolineae; order Caldilineales; family Caldilineaceae; genus UBA5069. The sequence goes on along the minus strand of CAZLMM010000004.1, from coordinate 136,872 downwards.
ATGGGCGCAAGCGTCGGCTCCTGCTGCGGGGTGGGCGTAAGTGTGGCGACCGCTGGTGCGGCAACCTGCGTAGGCGCAGGGGTCGCTGCAGCGTCCTCCCCGAGACCGCAACCTGCCAGGAACAACCCAATGCACAATGTGCAAACGACTGTCAAACGCCTCATATTCATCGCTCCATTCCATGACCCAATGAGCAAGCCCACTCTTGAACGCAGCCAGGTGTCAACAACGAACCTTTGTCAAAACACAAACGGAATCAGTCGCTTGGTTTGCTGCTGATAGGCGAGATAGTCGGGGTGACGTTCCACCAGCAGGGTTTCCTCGTAGATGAGTTTGACGACGAGATCGGCGAGAAGGAGTAGCCACAGCGCCCAGCGCAAAGGCGTAGGCAGCTCAATCACCAAAGGTAAGGTCAACAACAGCAGCGCGGCATACATTGGATGCCGAATCAGGCGATAGGGGCCATGCCGCACGAGCTGTCCATCGATCTTTGGATCAGGCACAATGTTGAATGGTCCGCCGGCCATGGACAAGATGGCCCATACGCCGACCGCGCCCCCAACGATCTGGATGACGAGCAACATAGGTGTAGCTCCCCAAAGCGGGCCGGTCAGCGCCAGGCCGATCAAGCAGACAAACTGAATCACTACAAGCAGCAACGATTTGACTGGGTTCCGCATAGAGAGTCAGCGATGGAGGCGAACAAGATGTGGACAGGATTGCAGGATGAACAAGATGAACCTCCACCCTGTTCATCCTGTC
>CAZLMM010000004.1:96887-136010 GCA_964560495.1 uncultured Caldilineaceae bacterium | reverse complement strand
AATTCCAGCCAATCTGATATACTTAGAAGATGTTCAACGATCTCCATGAATGCGCATTCGAAGAGCTAAGTCACACTGCCGAGGTCGGAATGCGAGTGCGCGCTGCAGATCCAACCACGCTTTTTGTATGCGCTGCCCTCGCCATGTTTGCGCTCATGGATTTGCATGTCGATCAGACAGCCGAAGAATTGACTGTTGCGATGACGCTCGACGCCATGGACATAGAAAGCCTGATGGTGGATTGGTTGAGCGAACTCGTTTATTTGCACGAGACGACGGGCGTCGTCTTCGATCTCATTCTCATCCAGGATTGGTCGCCGACTCATTTGGCGGCAACGGTCAGCGGCCGGCGACCGCAACAGACGCCCCACTTACAGGTCAAAGCCGTCACTTATCACGATCTTTTGGTGGTCGCTGAAGGGGATGCGTGGACAGCGCAGGTCTATTTCGATATCTGATGCGCCCTCATGGAGGCATGCAAATGATCGGCATCGACGCATTCAAACCTATTCATCCCTATCTTTGGGAGTTGCCCAAAAGTTATCGGTCAGATATGCGCGTTCCAGCGCGCGTTTATGCTTCACGGGAAATACTGGAACAGGCCCTGACCGACAAGAGCATCGAACAGCTCATCAACGCGACGACTCTGCCGGGCATTGTGGGCTATGCAATTGCCATGCCCGATGTCCATCAGGGATATGGCTTTCCCGTGGGCGGTGTAGCAGCCACAGCGTTGCCTCACGGCGTCATTTCGCCCGGCGCCATCGGCTATGACATCAACTGCGGCGTGCGTCTGTTGGCTTCCAACCTGCACGCCCCAGAGGTGGAACCGTATCTCAATGACCTGGCCACCAACCTCTACAAGACCTGCCCCAGCGGCATGGGCGAAAAGGGGGGATTCGGCTTGACCGACCGAGAGATGGATGATGTGCTGGCAAACGGCGCTCTGTGGTGCCTGGAACATGGCCTGGCAACAGAGGATGACATCGAGCACAGCGAGTCCAACGGCCGTCTGTCTGGGGCAACCCCTGGCAGTGTGAGCAAACAGGCAAAGGATCGGGGACGGAACCAGTTAGGCACGTTGGGGTCGGGCAACCACTTCTTGGAAGTCGATCAAGTGACAGCCATTTACGATGAGGAGACGGCCCAGGCATATGGCTTGCATGAAGGGCAGGTCGTCGTGCTCATCCACTGCGGTTCCCGGGGGTTGGGGCATCAGGTGTGCACCGACCACGTGCGCAGCTTGCAGCAAGCAGTGCAACGGTACAACATCGCCCTACCTGACCGTGAGCTGGTATGTGCGCCTCTCGATTCGCCCGAGGGAGTAGCCTATGTGGGCGCAATGAACGCCGCTGCCAATTTTGCCTTTGCCAATCGCCAGACGCTGGCCGCCCTTATCCGTCAGAGTTTCGCCGAGGTGTTTGCACACTCTGGGCTGCCATACGATCTGCGCCAGGTCTATGATGTGGCCCACAACATTGGCAAGTTCGAGACGCACGCCATCGGCGATCGTCAAGTGGAAGTGTGCGTCCATCGCAAGGGTGCAACGCGCGCCTTTCCCCCTGGTCATGGCGACATTCCGGCCAGCTACCGCGGCGTCGGCCAGCCGGTACTCGTGCCCGGCTCCATGGGAACGGCCAGCTATGTGCTGGCCGGCGCTGCGGACGCCATGGCCCAGTCCTTCGGCTCCACCTGTCACGGCGCCGGCCGTATGATGAGTCGCACCGCAGCTAAGAAACAGGTGCACGGCGAGACGCTCAAACAAGAGCTGAACAAGCGCGGCATCCGCATCCGCGTCGGCAGCCTGAGTGGACTGGCTGAAGAAGCGCCCTTTGCCTATAAAGCAGTGGAAGCTGTCATCGAAGCAGTCGAAGGCGCAGGCATCGCCCGGTCGGTGGCCCGCCTGGAACCAATGGCCGTAATCAAAGGATAATCTGCACGCAAAGCTGGCGGAAGGGCGTGAGTTCCAGGCTGGTCAGATGGATGATTCACAGCGGATGGCGAGGTCGCCGTAGATCATGCGTGCAGCATGGCGGTTGCAGTGCAGCGGGATGGGCGCCTTGATGCACCCATCCCGCTTTTCGTGGATGGTTTCACTCGACTTGTAACCATACGCCGGTGCGGTCACGCTGCTCCCACACTTTGCGCCTGGCGACGCGGAAGCATCGCAGAAAACGCGATATGGGTGCAATGAGGAGTTGACAAAGCTACTATTATTAGTTATAATACTACTAATAGTAGAAAAGGGGAACAGCATGCAGACCCAATACATCCAGCACGAAGGTGGGCAGATTGCCTACGAGGACCATGGCGGCCATGGCCCACTCATCCTCATGACACCGGGGATCGGCGATATACGCAACGTCTATCGCTTTCTTGCGCCCGCGTTGGCTGAGGCAGGTTATCGCGCTGTGACAATGGACCTGCGCGGGCACGGGCAGAGCAGCGTCGGTTGGGGCGAATATACGCCGCATGCGGTGGGGCGCGATATGTTGGCGCTCATCGGAGAATTGAACGGTGGACCGGCGGTGCTCATGGGCGCATCTATGGCTGCTGCCTCGGCAGTGTGGGCAGCGGTGGAAGCCCCCCACCTGGTTGCGGCTCTCATCTGCATCGGGCCATCCCTGCGCGACCCACAATTGAGCGCCCTGCAACGGTTGATGGTCTCGGCGATCACCAGTGGACCGTGGAAGGTGAGTGCATGGTGCACTTTTTATCGTGGGTTGCACCCAGCGCGCCAACCCGATGACCTGGCCGACCACATTGCGCGTTTGCGCGTCAACCTGACGGAGCCTGGACGATACGCCAGCCTCAGAGCCTTTATGCAGGCGAGCAAGGCGGCATGCACTGTGCGCATGGCGGCAGTCACCCAGCCAGCGCTGGTGGTGATGGGTTCACGCGACCCAGATTACATCGATCCCGCGGCAGAGGCGACCTGGATGAGCGAAACGCTGCACGGCGAGCATCGCATTGTCATCGACAGCGGTCACTATCCTCATGCGGATGCGCCCGATGAGGTCATGAGTCTGGCGCTGCCTTTTCTGAAGCAGGTTCCGTATCTTCTCAATGAGTAGGGACGTGAGATGGGGCGGGAAGCAATCACTGCTCAATGCGAAGAAGTTGTTCCCCCACCTTATGCCCGTACCACCAATGATTGAGAAAACGCCAGGTTCCCCATGCGGAACAATCTTTGAAAGCCCAATGAAGTAGGGAAAGTATGGCAACAACGAAAGAACGATTGAACACAGCCGCATTGGTGGCAGGCGCGATCACCCTGGTCAACGAAAGAGGGCCTGAAGCGCTCTCACTGGCAGAACTGGCCGCGCGTTTTCGCGTGCGACCGCCATCGCTTTACAATCATGTAGACGGGCTGCCGGGGCTAAAGCGCGAGCTGACATTAGAAGCCTTGCGAAGGATGACCGTGCTTTTACGCCGAGAAACCGCGGGACGGGCTGGCCTCGATGCGCTCTTTGCCATGGCGATGGCCTATCGCCGGTTTGCGGCTGAGGAGCCAGGCCTATACGCCTTCATTTTGCCTTCCACAGAGCAAGCCGACCCGGAAGTGCAGAGTGCAGGCAACGAACTCCTTGAAGTGGTTCTTGCCGCCCTGCGCGCCTATCGACTGGAGGGCGATGCGGCGCTGCACGCCGTGCGCTGTGTGCGCAGTGTGCTCCACGGTTTTGTCTCCTTGGAGCTGGCCGGAGGCTTTGGGTTGCCCCTCGACCTTAACGAAACCTTTGCTCTCCTGCTCGCCTTGCTGGATATTGGTTTGCAGGGGATGGGCCAATCGGCGAATGGGTAAGATCACTGCTGCTGTTGTTGCATGGCGATGATGGCCTGGGCGTACCGCTCCTGGAGCGCCGATTCAGTGGCGCGATAGGGTGGCGTTGGGCTCATTTCGTCATCTGCGGCGGCCGATTCCGCTTCGTGCAGGGTACGTACACGCACCGCCACGCTCAGTTCACTGCCGGCGACGCCTTTGAAGACGCCCCGAGTGGGCGGCACGTCGTGATAATCTCGACCGATAGCAACCTGAATATGACGCTCGCCAGTCAGGAGATTGTTGGTGGGGTCGAATCCCACCCATCCAAGATCAGGAAGAAAGACCTCCAGCCAGGCATGGGACGCGCCATCTGCCGAGCGATCGTCGCGACGGTGGTAGAGATAGCCGCTGACATAGCGAGAAGGAATGCGCAGATGGTTGCGGGTGAGGGCGATCATGATATGGGTAAAATCCTGGCAGACGCCCCGGCGGTGGGTCAATGGTTCATCAATGGGCGAATCGACCTTGGTGCTAGCAGCGTCGTAGGCGAAGGTGCGATGGATTGCAGCATTGAGCTCACGTAGGGTGGTAAGGGGATCGGCGCGGCGGCGCACATCTAGTTCTTTTGCCAGCTCGGCCAGCTTCGGCGTGTCTGCTGTGTTCTCACTGGGCATGATCATGTCCCAGAGCGCGCCGTTGACCGCCTGTTCGTCGATGCGCGCCCAGTCTTCCACTGCAAGAGCAGCGGGCAAGGGCGGCGGGGAAAGAACCAGGGCCTCGGACTCGGCAATGATGACCATCTCCCGATGGGGAGCGGGCAGACTGAAGTGATGCACCGTATTTTCCAGGTGATCCTGGTATGAGTGGACGGCAGCCTGGGGACGCACCGAAAGACGAAAGAGTGGACAACTCTGACGTTCGGTGGTGCGCGGCTGCATCCGCACTTCAGTGATGCTTTCGGCAACGGGGTTGGTGTATTGAAAACGTGTGACGTGGCGGATCGTGTAATTCATGGTCGGCGATGGTGGTGAAAGCGACTGCGGGTACGAAATCGTGGCGAAGGCGTTTGATCGTTCAAGTTTCACCGTTTGCCATTCGCCACTCTTTCAGCTCAATCAAGCAGTTTGTCCTCCACCGGGTAAGTAATGAAGGTTTGGTAGATGGCGTCGTGGATTTGGGCGCAGCGGTTTTGAATGTCGAGCAAGAACGTGCCCAACCCGGTCTCGATGATTTCGTCAATCTGTGCATAATCCAGCTGCGCGCGCAGCCGACCTGCCAGACGGAAGACACGAGAATTGCGAGAGGTGTCGGTCATCGCGCCGATGGCCTCGAGCGAAGTCTGGATCATATTGATGGCGAAATGAACCGAATAGGGAAATTCTGGGTGGAGGAGCAAGAACTCAACAATGTGGCGGGGCTGTAAGTCGACGGTGTAGACCTTGCTATAAGCCTCGAAAGCCGCACATCCCTTGAGCAGCCCAATCCAGTCGAGATAGGTGAGCTGGTCGACAGTCGATGCACCTTGCAGCCCATGCACCAATTCACGAAAATCAACGTTCACAGCGTCGGCCGTCTCGATGGCCCGCTCGATGAAGCGCCCCAACTGAACAAAATGCCATCCTTGGTCGTGGGTGAGCCGTGAATCAGTGATGCCCTGAAAGCGATAGACATCCTGGTTGATGCCGTGATAGAAAAGGTGGGGCTGTCCTTGCCAGATGATTTCCAGATTGGCTGCGTTCATTTGCCAATAGAGTTCATTCAGCACTTCCCACATTTGGGAATTGATCTGCTCACGAATCTGGCGTGCGTTTTCACGAGCCGCCGCGATACAGCGAATAATCGAGTTGGAATTCTCTTCATCAAAAGTGAGCAGGCGCGCCAGCGCATGGTCGCTGGCAATCTCACCAGCAGAGTACTTTTCGCTGACCAGGCATGAGACCAGCCTCGCTCTGCGCTGGCTGGCCGCCTCGGTGCTTTGATCGAGCACAACGGCCAAATGCACATCGAATTGGCGGGCCACACGATCGGCCCGCTCCAGATAACGACTCATCCAATAGAGGTTGTCGGCCACGCGTGAGAGCATGGATGCCATAGCGCTTCCCCCAGGTCAAAAACCATTCATTGGCTCAGCACCCAAGTGTCTTTGCTGCCGCCACCCTGAGAAGAGTTGACCACCAGCGAGCCTTTGCGCAGGGCGACACGCGTCAACCCGCCGGGCTGAATGATCACCTTGCTGCCGTAGAGGATGTATGGGCGCAAGTCCACATGACGCGCCTCCACCTGCCCATCCAGGAAACAGGGAGCGCGCGACAGTTGAATGGTCGGCTGGGCGATGTAATTGCGCGGATTGGCCAGAATCAATTGGCGGAACTCGTCGCGTTCCTGGTTGGTGCTTGCCGGGCCAATGAGCATTCCATAGCCGCCCGACTCACCCACAGCCTTGACCACCATCTCTTCCAGGTGTCCGAGCACATAACTGCGCTCCTGGGGTATATCGCACTGAAAGGTGGGGATATTCTCCAGAATCGGTTCTTCCTTCAGGTAATAGCGAATGATGGCTGGCACGAACGCGTAGACGGCCTTGTCATCCGCCACGCCCGTGCCGATGGCATTTGCTAGCGTCACAGCGCCCGATCTGTAAGCATTGAATAGCCCAGCGACGCCCAACATGGAGTCCTTGCGGAAGACCAGGGGATCGATGAAGTCATCGTCAATGCGGCGATAGATAACATCCACCCGCTGCAATCCAGCAGTGGTGCGCATATAGACCACGTTGTTGTGGGTGACCAGGTCGCGTCCCTCCACCAGGGGAATGCCCATCTGCCTGGCGAGGAAAGTGTGCTCGAAGTAGGCCGAGTTGTACACGCCAGGCGAGAGCAGAACGATGTTGGCGTCATCACGCTGTCCCGGCGCCAGGTCGCGCAGAGTCGTCCGCAGCGCCTGGGGATAGTAGTCCAATGGACGCACCCCGTAGTGACGAAACAACCCCGGAAAGACACGCTTCATCACCTGGCGGTTGACCAACATGTAGGACGCGCCGCTGGGCACGCGCAAATTGTCCTCCAGCACGGCAAAGCGACCATTCGGCAACCGGATCAGATCTGTGCCCACCACAGCAATGTATGCGCCGTAGGGCACATCAACGTTGCGCATCTCGCGTCGATAATGTTTGCTGCTGTAGACCAGATCGAAGGGTACAACCTTGTCGCTCAAGATTGCACCGCGGTGGTAAATGTCATGAAGAAAAAGATTGAGGGCGGTAATGCGCTGAACCAGTCCAGTTTCAATGGTTTTCCACTCATTTGCGGGGATGATGCGCGGCAGTAAGTCGTAGGGAAAGATGCGTTCAGCGCCGCGCGTATCGCTGTAGACAGTAAAAGTGATGCCCTGATTCAGGAAGGTGTGATCAGCCGCAGCCTGGCGCTCGGCCAGTTCCGCCGGAGTTAAATCCAGGAGGCGGCGAAAGAGCGCTTGATAATGAGGACGCGCAACAGCTTCGGCGGTAAACATCTCGTCAAAGGCGTCATCCAACTGATAATTGGAGAAGAGTCGCGGAAGATGCATATTCTTCTGCTACGCATAACACTCTGCGCAAGAGGCGACGGGACATGGTGCGCATCCCCGATCGAGCAGGTCAATTTGAACTTGGGCAAATTATATAGCGCCTCTGGATTGCGTCAAGTGTGAAGAAGTTGACTTCCAGAAAATTGGCCATTTCTCACAGCCGCGGCTGTAAGAAATGCACAACCAGCAATGGGCACCGTCAATTCTCTGGAGACCACACCTTGCGCCCCGCATCGAGAATGAAGGCGTCTTCGACGCCCCCGATGGACAGACCCACCGGCAGTGCATCTGTTCCAGATTGGCGTTGGAGGGCCAAAGTGTATCCCACGGGACGAATGTGGGGAGGCAACGTGTAGTTGAAGACAACTGTGTGACTGCGATGGGGCGGTAGAACAAAGTAGCCAGAAAAGAGCTGGGTGCCGCGCTCCCCACGTCGGCTGGTCACTGAATTTGTTTCCAGACCGCTGACGTCGCGCAATACGCTGCCGGCCGGCGCATAGATGCGTACATAGTCGAAATAACAGCGTTCGATCAGGTCATTGTAGTCATTGCCGTAGCGTGGTGCGGGATCGCAGCCCTCATCCACAACATCCAGGGGATGCCGATAGGTCAACGCCACGGTGGCCTGACCAGGCTGGGTGGGGTCTGTGGGCCAGGCGACGGTGTAGGCCAGTGAGCGGTCGATGACCGCATCCACCTTGTTGTAGCCCATGTTCATGTCTACCACTGCCAAATAATCGCCGCCCTGGGCCGGTTGTAGCGCTCCGTCCCATCCCTGAGCCGCAATCATGGCCCCCACAATCGGCTCATCCACCACCACCTGGATAGCGCGCTGATTGAGAGCCTTCAGCGCGGCTGCGGTCAACGATAGATAGTTCACATTGCCGCTCCGTATCTTCTCCATGGCGGCCTGTGCAACCTGGGGAATGAAATCCTTGCGCTGATCCCACCATGCGCCCAGGTCGCCTTGATCTAGACCGGCGCCTTGAGCCGGTCGCTCCCACAACGTCATGACCTGATCGATGACTGTGTCGCCGGTCAAGGGTGCATCGAACCCCGGGGCGGTGAGGGGGCCAAGAGCGTCGATGAACAATTTCAGCGCAGTCAAATCGACGGTGATCAAGCCGTCGAAACCCTGGCCGGTGTCTCGTGTGTAAATTGTGCGCACCAGTTCCGCGGTCGTTGGCAGGTCAGGCGACCAATTGGCGTCACGAAAGGTCAGATAAGGGATCGCCATGTAGTCGCGCATGGCTTGCGGCGCAGGCGGGTAATCCACTCCGTATTGAAAGATATCGTAGCTGTCGTTGAACTGTAGATCGACAATCTGTCCCTTGTCCAGGGTCAACCGACCGACGGCCGAGATGAAACCGCCCGTTGGACGCAACTCGTGGTTGTTCTGTATGAGGATCAAGTAGGTGGCCGGCCGATCTACGCCCAGCAGACCGAGCGCTCCGAACGGCGCATCGGGCGCGGATACACGAGACAAAAGAGGCGACTGTGTTCCGCCTGCCGACACGCTGCCAGGCGCGCCAAAGCCAACAAGCCCAAGAATCAAGATGAAAGACAAGAGACGATGCACAGCAAAACCCTCCAAATACATCAGCCAGCGCCCAGACTACACAATATCACTCGGTCGTATAGCGCCACAGCGGCGGCGCCGGCGTCAACCGATCAGACTCTACAATGGGCAGTTCTTCGGCAAAAAAGATGGTGCGGCGCCCACGATTATCGGCGATGACTCGTTCCACCGATTCTGTGATGCCTGGGACGCCGGGATAGAGAGCGCCTTGCAGACGCCGATACCAGTCGAACTGATAGAGTGAATCATTGAGGGGGATGATCCCAGGCGCCGCGGCCATTAGCTCGCCGCTGGCCCAAGCGCCGTACCAGAGCGCAAAAGTCTCGCGGTCGGCGCGGCTGATGACGATGGCGTCCGGCTCCACCGCCGCCGCGACATGGGCCAGGTAGCGTTGCGCCTCTACATCGCCAGTCAGGGCTACATCGCGCCAACGGATGGCGGCGGCAGCCGCCAAACCGACGAGCAGCAAAGCAACAACCATGCCAGGCGAGACCCATCGCGCCCATCCTCTGTCTGCCAGCGCCGCAACCAACCATTCAAAGCTGACCTGGACGCCCACTGCAAACAATATGGACAGCAGCCATGTCACAGGCAAGAGATAAATGTCACTGTCGCGCGTGTAATAGATGACGGCGTAGATGCTGATCGGCGTCAGCCAAAAAAGCGCAAAATTGCGCAAGGTGGGCGCGTCTCGATCCCAACGCGCCAGGCCAATCAGGGCCAGCGTCAGGCCGAATGGAGTCAACTGGACAGTCAGGGTGTAGGCCCATGCGCTCAGACGCCCCAAAGTGGCGGCGAGCGACCCAGCGAAAAGATATCCTCGATAGGCCTCGCCGCTGACCAACCACCAAAAGCCGCGCCAATTGTCTGCATATCCCCAATTGATCGGAGGCGCGCTGCTGGCGACCCACGGTATGCGCAGATACAAAAGCATTCCCAGTGCGCCGCCGACTGCCAGCCACAGGAGAATCCGCCAGAACCGGGCCCACGTCCGTTCCTGCACCCACAGCAAGTAGACCACCGCCGGCGCAAGGAGTACAAGAGTCAGGTGATGGGCTACACCCAACGCGACCGGCAGTGCAAGGCGCCACAATCGTTGCGACCTGACCAACACCACCCACCCCAATAGGGCAATGATAAACGCGTGGAGTGCGTAAACCTCTGTGATGACCGCCTGACTCCAGAGCAGAGGTGAGCTTGCCCAAGCCAACCCGGCCAGCGCCGCCCATAGCCAGCGTCCAGGACGCTGAATCAACAACTGATGGGCCGTCAGCGTCACCAAGCCGGCGCTCAGGCCGGCGCTGAATGCGCTGAACAGATTGCCACGCCAGGCAAGATCGCTGGCAGGCAGCAGTGCGCCAAGCAGCGTCAGCCAAAGTTGGAGCAGCATCATGTAGAGAGGATAGCCGGGGGGATGGGGCACACCATTGACAACGGCGGCAGCCAACAACTCGGCGCCATCTGCGCCCTGATGGGCCCAGGTCAGGCCGGATGCAACTGAGAAGAAATAGAGCAGCCATGCGGCCAAGACAACGGCGCCAGCCCACAAGAGATCGGCAGGCAGGCGTCGTTGAGGAGTGTATCGCTGCACGGTCTTGTTCCGGTCTGGCTTGCGGCAACAATGCGTTAACGAAAATCTGGCGGCGCAACTGGCGGCATCCCGATGGACATGCCAATCGTCACATCGTTTGCATTACCAGCAGTCACCGCCGCAAGGTTGTCCACGATAGCGCCATCTGCCAGGTCGCTGGCAATATCGACTGTGATCGCTGCACTCACCTGCGAGGATGACCCTATCTCCTGCCACAGCAACGCGATGACCGTGGCGCCGCTGTCGGTTGTCTCCTGCTCGACGGCGCCGCTATGTGCGATTGCCTCCACAAAGATCAGGGCCGGGGGGAGTTCGTTGCGCACAGTGACGTTCGATGCGGTCACTGGCGTTGTATTCGTCACTGTGATGACAATCTGCGCGCGTTCTCCTTGCATAGCGAAAGGCGGGAAAAGCCCCATCGCCGCTGAAAGCGCCGTAGATGTGGGCGTTACGGCAGAGGCAATAACTGTCTCGGTGGCTGGCGCAGTTGCGGTGATGCTCTGGGTTGCGGTGATTGTTGACGCCGTGTCCGTGAAAAGGGGGATCAATTGCAGCGCCGCGGCCTGGTCGAAGGATGAGGTCAGATAGGGCGCGCTCACCCAACCGCGGGTGGTTGTATCGGCGGCGCAGCAGATGTACCACCAGTCCCCACGCCCGTTGCGCGCCAGCACTGCAACAGCGTTGTTACGCTCCAACTTCGCCACGATGTCGAAATCTACGCCGGGTCCGCTGCGCATGTTCAGACGTTCGGCGTTCACTGTTGCGCTCAATGTATCGCTGCTGGCGCCCGGCGTCGCTGTGACCGGCGTTGTCGCCGCGATGGTAGACGCTGGCGTCGCCGGAGGCGATGTAGTGGGCAGATCAGGTGCAAGCGGTATCAATTGACTGGCTTGAGCTGGATCAAAATCTGGCCGGATGAGAGAAGCGTTCACCCAGCCCTGTTGTTGGTTCGGCTGCACGCAGCAGATGACCCACCATGCGCCAGTCTGGTCGCGGTAGAGTATCTCCACACGTTCGTTGTTTATCAGTCTGCCGATCACCGGATAGGAGGTGCCAGGTCCGTTACGCACGTTGAGCGCTTCGGCTGCCACGACGCCGCTGAGCGTCGAACTTGCTGGCGGTTCTTGAGGCGTTCCTTGATCTGGCGTCGGTGTGGGCGTAGGGGGCTGCGCACCATCACCGTCATCCTCCTTTGGCCGGGACGTGGGCGTTGGGGGCTGCGGTTCGCTGGTTGGAGTGGGCGCCGGTACCGTCTGATTGCGCGCGCCAGGCTCGTTGGTTGCCCATGTTGGGACGCCCAGTGTCAACGCAAGTACGGCCAGGATGAATGCAGTGAAAACGATCCAGTTGCGGCGAACGCGCCAAAAGGGAACTGGCGAACGCTCTGTCGATTTTCTCATGAACGTTTTTCCTCAAGAATGCTGGCGACCATCAATATGCGCCTCGACCGCGCAAGACAACAGCAATGGTGCGCCAAAGTATCTGAATATCCAGCCACAGCGAGTAGTGCTGGATGTAATAGAGGTCCTGATCTGTGTGCATGTGCATGGGGTTATCGCTGCGACCGTTTATCTGCCACCAGCCTGTCATGCCCTGGGGCACGGCGAAGCGTTTGTGTTGCCACGGCGAGTAGCGATCCACCAGCCAGGGAAGCTCGGGCCGCGGCCCGACCAGACTCATGTCACCTGCCAGAACGTTGACCAGTTGGGGCAATTCGTCCAGACTCGTGCGGCGCAGAATGCGTCCCACCCGCGTCACCCGGGGATCATCCGGTCTCTTGTGAATCAGAACGCCCGATTCATCCTGCCGATTGACCTGCGCCTGGATGCGCTCGGCGTCAATAGACATGGAGCGGAATTTCAACATGCCAAAGACGCGGCCATTCTCGCCAACACGCAGGGTGTGATAGATCACCGGTCCCTTGTCTTCCAATTTGACCGCCAACGCGATGGCGGCAAAGACAGGCGCAAGGATCATGAGGCCGATCGCTGATAGTGTGATGTCCATCAACCGTTTCATGATGCGCTGCATCCCGTCGATGGCCGGGTCACGCAGCCCGATGAGAGGCACAGGCCCCAGGCGTTCGATGGTGGCGTCATGAAAGGCCAGGTCGAAATAGTCCGGGGCAATATACAACCGCACCGGCAGGCGATTGAGCCGCATCACCAGCCCCGCCAGTTCTTGATGCGCCGTGCGCGGCAGCGCCACCACCACAACATCGACCTGGCTGGCGCGCGCCACCATCTCGGCGTCTTCCAGGTCGCCCAACACCGGCAATCCCTGGACGTTAGACTGCAACGTCTCTGTGGACATTTCTTCGCTGCGCAAGACGCCCACCAGTTGCAGACCAGGCCAGCGAAGCTTTCGCACCTGATCGATGAGGGTTTGCGCTGCGGGGCCATCCCCCGCAATCACGATGCGCGTTCGGTTGACAGCCTCCTGGCGATGGAGGTGACGCCAGAAGCGCAACAAGGCTCGACTCGCCAACATGAGCACGAGGCCGAGAATGTAAAAGTAGACGAAGGTGAGGCGCGGCAATTCGGCTTTGGCCAGATACAGGAGACCAGCCAGCACGAGGCTGGCCACCGAATGGGCCAAGATCAGGCGCTGAAACTCCTCTCCCCAATATGCCACTCGCCTGGCGACGTATAGTGAGCCAAAGCTGAGGCTCAAGGTCCAGATGATCAAGACGATCGCGTGAAGCCATAACGTAGGAGCATAAAAGAGGATCGGCGCCCAGCCAGGTAGGACAACGTTGCCAAAGGGCAACGTGTAGCGCAGTTGCATGGCAAGCTGTAGGGACGCCTGCACCCATAGAATGTCCAGGATAAAGAGGGTGGTCAAATAGCTCGTGGCGCGAACGGGTTTGAACATGGTTCACTTGGCCTGGGGAACCACCTTCGACGCCGATGTTGCTGCGGGCTGCTGAGGAATCGCTGCAAGCAGGCCAGAGACCACACCTGCCGTCAAAGCGATTGCACGCAGCCATTCGCCCCACACAACCCAATGAGGCGCCGGTCTTCTTTTGCGCATTGCAGCGCGGAGAGTAGGCGCAGTCGTGAACACGAACGGGAGCGCCAACCAGAGCCAATACGCCGATCTGAAGATGAGAGCCAGGCACGGCGCGCCCAGAACAAGAAAGGCAAAAGGCGGCTGTAATTTGAGCATCTGTGGCGTATAGCTGTCGCGCACCGCCTTTTGGGGAAAACGGCGGTAGACTAGAGTGCGCCAGTAGCCGCGTCCCATTTTCAGGCGAGCATAGGCCAGCCAACTCTCGTGATGGTGGTGCTCGACCGCAGCGTCTGGCTCGAAGACCAGGCGATGACCTTCTGCACTCAAGCGATAGGCCAGATCCACGTCTTCATTCATGATCAGCAAGGCATCGAACCCACCGGCTGCCAGAAAGATGTCACGCCGATAGCCAGCTGAATAAGTGGCGACAAGGTCAATGGTGGGGCGTGCGCGTAACAGCGCATAACGCTCCTCGAATTCTAGCTGGGCAAACTGAGCAGCCGGCGCGCGCTGGGTGGATGTATAGCTGCCCATGATAGCCGCCGGCTGATCCGCTTGTGCAAATCGCTCTACAAACGTCCGCACCCAATCATCACAGGGGACGCAATCCACGTCGGTGAAGAGAAGGTAGCGGCCTCGCGCCATGCGGGCGCCGTGATTCCGTGCGCTGGCTGGACCGCCGTTACACTGACTCACCAGCGTTGCTGCGCCGGGGTGAGCGCCGATCCATGCTGTTACGTGCGCTGCCGTTCCATCGGTGGAGCCGTCGTCGACGATGATCACTTCCATTTGCTGTGGGGACACCGTCTGGCGAGACAGAGCCGCCAGACAGCGAGCAATGAACTTCTCACCGTTATACACTGGCACAATCACCGAACAGAGAGGAAGGCTGGAGGTCGCCAACTGGTCACTCATGCTGCGCCCCACGCTCATTCAGAGACCGGCGCGGCCACCACAAAGACTCGATGGGAGGTCGTAAAAGCTGGCCAGCCCGTGATCAGCGTCAGACGCGACGTTCCGTCTTGCGCCAGATACGCCGCCGCCTGTTCTTGCTCCTGTTGAGATGCGCCGTCAATGGGCAGTGGATCTGAGACCTGGACAACTCGGTAGCGAACCTGCTCGCCATCGGCGCCGGTCACGATGATCTCCTGCCCGGGCGACGCTTCGCCGACGGCAATGAACGAAAACACCGCATCGCCCGCCGCCTGATGCCCGGAAAAAATCATGTTGCCCGGTTCGTCTACGGCTGCGCTATTGCGATGCCAGCCGGCAGCAGCTTCGGGCACAACCCATTCGGTGGTGCGTTCGCCGTTTACCTCCATCACCCGCCATCCCATGGGCGTCACTGGAATTTCCAGGCCAAGCTCGGGCAACGTGATGCTGATCGGCGCGCTGTCGGGCGTCATTCGTGCAGCGCCGTCGGGTTCTTCGGCCTGTGTTGGCAATGGCTGAATCGGCTGACAGGCGCTGACCAACAGCATGACGAATGAGAAAAGAGCAACTGTGATGACGGAACGAATCAATTGAAACTGAGGATGAATCGCTCCGATGGAAGCGGTTCGTGAGAGCGTGTTCATGATTGGATTGTAATAGATCAGATGAGCATGAGCAAACTGATCGGCTTGTGAGGTGTGTCCCAGATTTTTGGCAGGCATTGCAGAGGCGTCTAGGTCACTCGACTGCAAGAGACTGGCAGCAGCACAGCCTCTTTACGTGATGACATCCAACATGACCCGAGCCACCGTGGGTGGGTGGAGCAGCATGTTGGCGTAGTTGGCGTTGGCCATGGGGCAGGCGCACTCCTTGCGTTTGATGCTGCCGCGCAGCCGCGCCATGGCTTGCCCTTTCCAGATGGGCATGAGGTCGTAGCCGGTCTGGCGCAGGTTGCCCACCTGTTCAGCGCGGATGCAACAACTCCACAAGTCGCCGTTGGGCGCAATGTGTGCGCTGGCCCAGCCGGCGTAGCAGGGAATCACCTGATCGCGCTCATGGAGCACGCGCTTGGCGAGCTGATAGTAGTGGGCGCGGAAGGCCTGAGTGAAGCGCGCAATGCCCTTGGCTGGCGCTTGCCTGGCCTGTTGGCTGAGGAAGTCGGCGATCTCATCATAGTCCTCTGGGCGCGGAGTGATGCCCCAACCTACGGTGTCTAGCTCCACTCGCTCCTCGGCCACCTCGGTGATATAGCTATCGGGCTGCAAGAAGCGCAGTCGCTCGTAGATCTCTTTGAAACGGTGTGCGTTGAAACGGCTGACCACTGTGTGGACTGTGAGCACCAGGTTCTTGTGGTCGCGTTGCAGTTCCTTCAGCCGCCGCCAGGTTTCCATGGAGAGCCTCCAGTTGCCCTCCACCCCGCGGATGTCGTCGTGCTCGTCACCCACGCCGTCCAGGCTCAGGTTGATGCCGATGCTGCTGGCCGGGCATTCGCGACACATGCGCGCGACTTTCTCGATGACGCGCTCAGTCAACATGCCGTTGGTGGGAATGGTGATCACCTCGGGCTTGCAGTGGCGATAGGCGCTGATAACGAGGTCATCCAGGTCGCCGCGCAAAAATGGCTCGCCGCCGGTGAAGGTCATGTAGAAAGGAGTGCGCCCCAGATTGGCGAAGACCCTGTCCCACTCCTCCAGCGTCAGGTCGTCATTGGGCTTGCGCCACACATCGCAGGTGCGACATTTGCTGTTACAGCGAAAGCTGACGCTGATCACCAGGGAGAAGGGTTTGACCGTCGGCCAGCCAAAGGCGCGAAACGACCAGTAGGCGGGTAATTTGGGAATCAATCCAAGCACGACCTAGCCGCCTTCCCCGCTACTTGTCGGTCGTCCCAATCCAATCACTGTGTAAAGATCGGGGATTTTCGGACCGACATAGCGAATTGTGACGAATTTGATCAAACAGCCAACTCCTCTCCGCGCAGCAAGATGGACACCTGCGCGCCGGCAGCCTGCGCCAGTGTAAGCGGCGCGATCTCCAGCGTGCGATCGTTGCGTCCCACGCCACAGTAGATGGTCGGCCATGCCAGCGCGCCCACATCCAACAACACCCGCGTCTCTTCATTCGGCGCAAAGGGGGCCACGCCGCCCAGTTGATAGCCCAGCTCACCTTCCACCTCTGCAGGCGTCAGCCGCATGAGCTTGTCGCGGCTGACATCCAATGCTGCAGCCAGCTTTTTGTAATCCACCTGGCTATAGCCGCATACCCCAACCAATACCCAACCACGTTTCTTGACTCGAAAGGCAATGGTCTTGAGCAGCCGCTCCGCGGGAAACCAAAGCGTTTCGTCTGCATCCTGAATCGTGATGGACGGCGCATGTTCGTGGATTGTGTAGGCCGCGCCATAGGCGTGCAGCCGTTCCAAGATTGCGTCGAACATGGCGTTTGGATCTGAAATGCGAAAATCGTTCATCGGTGGTATACTCTGGTCGCAGCAAGTGAACGTTCAGTGTCAGATCAAGGAAGGTGTACGATGCCGACGCCATTTCCGGGAATGGATCCGTATTTGGAACGACGGGCAATCTGGGAACAGGTTCATACCGAACTCATTGTAGATATACGCCGCCATCTGCAGCCACTTGTGCGGCCACGCTATCACGTATCGATTGAGCAAAGAACATATCTTGCTGTATTGCCACCCGAAGATCAACTTATTGGCATCCCTGATGCGCTGGTGTTCGAGCCTAGCGGTGGTTTCGGTTCTGCAGTTCTGATTGCCAGGCCGATGGTCGCCGATGTCGTTGCCGCTGAACCGGAGGTGGGCGCCCTGCCTTTGCCGGAAGAGATGCGTGAGCGTTATCTGGAGATTCGCGACAACGAAACTGATGTGGTTGTTACGGTCATCGAGATTCTTTCCCGCTCGAACAAGCTCTCGACAGCCGGACGAGAGCAGTATGAAGCCAAGCGCATGAATGTCCTTTCCAGCATGACCAATCTGGTGGAGATCGACTTGCTGCGCGCTGGCAAGCCCTTTGCTATGAAGGCGTCGCGTCAGTCAGACTATCGCATCGTCATCAGCCGCCGCCAGTACCGGCCGCGCGCCGATCTGTATCTGTTCGATGTGCGCCAACCCATCCCCAGCTTTCCTATCCCCTTGCGGCCAGGCGAAAAAGAACCGATTCTGCCTTTGAACCAACTCCTCCATAGGCTCTACGACCAGGGCGGCTATGACATGGCTGTGGACTACAGCCTGCCCGCAGACCCACCCCTTTCCGAAGATGATGCTGCATGGGCGGCAGAGTTGGTCGAGCAAGTGCAACGTTCGCAATAAACAGCCCGCTCCACAGGGTGGCGGCGGGCTGTACACAATTGACTCTCTATCGTTTCCCTTACGCCGCAACCTTGCCCTTTGGCGCCAGTTGATCCTTGCTGCCGATGAAAAAACGCTTGATCTGGCTGACCGTGTTGGGAATGTTCGTCCAGTTCTCCTTGAACAGCATCTTTTCCCATACACGCTCTGGGCGATAAAGGTAGAAACGGCGATATGCCTCACGCCACTTCTTGATCACCATGTCTGGGTCATAATCTTTGTGCATGGTGAAGCGCGCCTTCTGCTCATGGATGGCGAAATCGCCCCAGTTGTCGGCAAAGACCTCGCCGCCGTCCTGAATCATGTCATACATGACCGTACCTGGGAAGGGCGCGGCCAACATGAAGTTTGCCAGCTTGGGATCAAGTTCCAGGGCCAACTGAATCGTTTTCTCCATGGTTTCTTCCGTGTCGCCTGGCATCCCAAAGATGAAGAAGCCCATGGTCTGCAAGCCGGCTGCTTTGGAGTTGGCGAAGGCCTCGCGCACCTGATCCAGCGTCTGCCCTTTGCGGATCACGTTGCGCAACATGTGTTCATCCCCGTTCTCTACGCCAAAGCCCACCCGTTTGCAGCCGGCGGCCTTCATCAGCTGAAAGAGTTCCAGGTCGGTGTGGTTCACCTTCATACCATGGACAGTGACCCAGGGCACTGTGTTGAGTCCCTCCTCGACAAGACGGCGGCAAAGCTCTTTGGCGCGGGGCAGCTTCAGGTTCCAGATGTCATCGGTCATGCCGATCTCCGTCGCGCCCAGGCCATGCACCAACCAGCGCCATTCGCGCACCACGCTCTCCACCGAACGAGCGCGCCATGTGTCGCCCGTCACTGGTTTGGAACAGAAGGTGCATTTGTAGGGGCAGCCGCGGCTGGTCAGGATGGTGAATGAGCGGGCGTGGGGGTCCAGGCCGTCGGTGAGAGGCTGCAAATTGGTGTAACGGTCGATTTTGAAGAGATCGTGGGCCGGGAAGGGCAGCGCATCCAGGTCAGGGATCATGGGGCTTTCCGGGCTGGCGATGATTTCGTCGCCGCGCCGAAAGTGAATGCCAGGGAGGACATCCATCTTGCGGCCTGCCTCGATGGTGTTGACAAATTCCAGAAAGCTGTATTCCGCCTCACCTTTGAACACATAGTCTACGTATTGGTCATGGGGTGTTTGCAGCGACTCCAGCGGCATGATGGTCAAATGCGGTCCGCCCAGCGCAGTGATCAGCCCGCGTTTCTTGCAGAGTTGAGCCATCTCCCACGCTTCGGGCATGAGAGGCGTTGTAGCGGTGATCCCGATCATCTGCACTGGACGGCGCTCGGCGTCAGCCAGGTCAAGATAGTAGTCGAGGCCTACATCTTCCACGGCTGCATCGTAGATCATCACGTCGTGGCCGCCTTCACGCAGCACGGCAGCCAGATAGCCCAACCCCAAGGGGATGTGCTTGCGGGCGCTCCAGACTTTGGCCTCTGGGCTGGCGAGAATGATGCGCATAAACTCAGATTCCTTAATCGGTGTTGGCGTTGTTCGGCTGACGCTGCGTGGCCAGTTCGGCTTCCAGCGCAGCGATGTGCGCCTTTGCGGCGCGTAAAGCATTTTGCGCCTGCACATTCGTCAACAGGTCCTGGCCGGTCTCTGCGTCTTCCAGCCACACGCGGCCATTCTCCAGGCCGATACGCAAATTGACTGTTTGCAAGAAGATCGCGCCATCCTCATCGGGCAGAATGGGCAAATAACGCCCATCCTCCAGACGAAAACCGGCAAGCTCATATTGGGTCTGCCCGCGACGCTCCCACACATCCAGATAAACGTATTCCTGCACGCCAACCAGGGCGTAGTCGCGCACCTTATCGACGCGATCCCAGCGACGCGTGTTGCGCGAGACGACCTCGATGACGAGGAGCGGTCTCACGCCTTCATCGGCCACCACAAAAAGCGAACGATTCTTGTCGCGGTCGCGCACCGGCGCAACGACTGCCACATCGGGCGCATAGTTGCCCACATCTGGGCGATCCCATCGGAAAATGAGATTGCGAAAGACAGCCACATCAGTCTTGTCGGCATAGTGGGCGCGCAACATGTCACACAGATCGTCGCTGTAAAAATCGTGTTCGGTGCGTTCGGGCGTGATATACCCTTCTTCCGGGTGGCGCGCCTCTTCGGGCGTCAGCGGAACGCGGATATGTTTCGTTGCGCCGGTCTTGGTGCGCACAAGCTCATAGCGCCAACCAAAGGACCAATCCAATGTCTCTGCTGGTGGGCCGTTGGTCGTCGTCTCTGCAACGTCCTGTCTGGTAATCATTGTGTCGCCTCGTCCTGACATACGCCAGAGCTGAACCCGAACGTCAAATGGCGCCTTCGGCCTCGACGGCCTTGCGCAGCCCGGTCTTTTCTTTCATTGGCACGAAGGTGCGCATGGCGATGCGCATGTTGCGCGGTAGATTCAGCCAGAAGTCTTTGGTCTTGATGCGGCGGATGACGGGGCTGGGGCGCAGATAAAACTGGCGATAAGCTTTGCGATACATTTCCTCCACCAGCTCGGCGGTCATCTCGCCCATTTCATAGCGCGCTTGCTGCTCGAAAAAGACATAATCCTCCCAATCGTTGATCAGGAAGCGCCCCTGGCGTTTGACAATCTCATAGACCTTGGTGCCGGGATAGGGCGTCATCATGGAGAAGTTGGCGATCATGGGGTCCAACTCGATGGCGAAGTCGATGGTGCGCTGCATGGTCTCACGCGTTTCGCCTGGCAGTCCAATGATGAAAAAGCCGATGGTCTCTAGCCTGACTTCTTTGGCGTTGATGAAGGCCTGGCGAATCGTGTCCATGTCGATCTTCTTGTCGATACTCTTGAGAATCTCCGGATCGCCCGACTCCACGCCAAAAGCCGTGCGTTTGAGACCAGCATGTTTGAGCAACCCGAGCATCTCTTTGGTCGCCAGGTTGGCGCGGATGCCGTTGACAAAGATCCATGGCACCCGGTTCAGATTGTTCTCGATGAGCAGGTTCGCCAGCTCTTCCAGGCGCTTGATGCGGATGTTGGCGCTGTCGTCCAGCACGCCGATCTCCTGAGCGCCCAGGTCTTCAACCAGGTGACGCCACTCGGCCAGCACACTTTCGGCGCTGCGGCTGCGCCATTTGATAGGCATGATGCTCTGGCTGCAAAAGGTGCAGCGATAAGGACAGCCGCGGCTGGTGAGAATGCTGAAGCTGCGGGCGCCGTCCACGTGGTCGGTGGCGGGTTGCAAGTTGGTGTAGCGATCCATCTTGAAAAGGTGATAGGCCGGCCAGGGCAGGCTGTCCAGGTCGGCGATGGGTGTGCGGTCGGGGTTGTTATGAATCTGCCCATCGCTAGTCTTGTAAGTGACGCCCAGGCAGTCCTTGAAGACTTCGTTTTGTGGGTGCATGAAAGCTGCCGTGCTGAAACGCCCGTCATTGTATTCGGGATGATTGGTGAGGAACGCTTCCAGACGATTGGAAATCTCGATCCAGGTCTCTTCACCTTCGCCGCGGGCCACGATGTCCACATAGGGTTTTTCGCACGACTCTTCTGGCAGCACGCTCACATGAGGGCCGCCCAACACGACAGGGCAATCATAGACTTCTTTGATGGCCTTGGCTGTACGCCAGGCCTGTTTCACTTGGGGAGTGTTGGCAGTGATGCCGATCAGGTGCGGGCGAAACTCCTGGATGAACTCCGTGACCGACTGCTTTTCCACATCTGCGTCAAAAACGACGACCGTGTCGCCGCGGCGCTCGCTCACCGCGCCCAGATAGGCCAGGCCCAGATGGGCCGTGGTGCGGGTGTCGATGGGCAGTCGAAATCTTGGATTGATCAACGCAATTCGCATAAACAGTCCCTCCTGACAGGATCGTCAAACAGTCGAACATTGGTGGAGTACATCTCAATATCTCGATACACTCAGGATCAATAGACGCCGATAGATGGGTCGATTTCCCTTGCCCAGGCATCGACGCCGCCGGCCATACTCACTGCCTTGCCCCAGCCTTGTTGGCGCAGCCACACCACCACCTGCGCGCTGCGAATTCCATGGTGACAGAGCACAATGATCTCTGCATTTTTGTCGATGGCGTCCAGCGACGCGCCCCTTACCTCGCGCTGCATCAGATCGCTGATAGGCGTCAATACAACCCGCTCATCGCGAATCCGCACCCGGGCGAACTCCCACGGCTCGCGTACATCCAGCCACACGAAATCTTCGCCGGCTTTGCGCTTGTAGTGCACATCCTTGACTGTGATCTCTGGCGCGCCAAAAGGGTTGGGCATGTGTTCCTACGAAATCGGTTCGTTGCTTCGGCGATATAATGCCGAAATATCAATATCGGTGATGGCGTTGACGCCATTGACAACGCCGGGAAATTTCTCTTTCAGCAGCCGCTGGATACCAAGTTTCATCGTCAACAAGCTGATAGGGCAGTCGATGCATGCGCCCATCATGCGTAGGTGTACGACACCCTTATTGTCCAATTCGATCACTTCGACATCGCCGCCATCTAAATAAAGTATGGGTCGATACTCATCGAGTACAGCCTGGATGTCGTTTTCAATTGTCTCATTGCTGCTGACAACCATGAAATGCTCATCTCATCTGACACAAAGATCATCTGACATAAAGATCGATTGGCTGACGTCCAGCGAAACCAGTGTCCAGCTCATGCCAGTAACGAATGTCGTCTTCGCCATAGCGCCAACAAAGATAAATGTCGCGTTCGGCGCGCGTACCCAAGAAATCCACCAGCCCGGCGTCCACATCCTTCACCACCACGCCCAGCGCCAGGATGCCCTTGACGCCAGCCTCCAGTTTTTGGAACTGAACAAGTACCTCGCCGGCTTCACGGCTGCCGCCGTTCAGAGCTGCGCTGCGCAGCACGGGCCAAATTTCCGGGCGCAGGCGCAAAATTTCGCTGCGCGCCATCTGCGCCGCGTGCATCAATTCCTTGACTTTTGGCAACAGGGCGCGCGCTTCAGTGAGCGTAAAGTGGCGGGCGTGCATGGGGCGATTTGTGATTTACGGTTTACGATTTACGAAAAACTGGCGCTCCGCACAATGTTCGTAAATCGTAAACCGTAGATCTTAATGGTGGCCGCAACTTTGCGGCGTTTCTTCGCCAGTGTGGCTCTTGGCCGTGCGGAAGCTGCTGCCACAGCCGCACGAACTGACGGCCTGGGGGTTCTCGATGTGGAAACCGCCGCCCATCAAGTTATCCACGTAGTCGATATTGGCGCCGTCGATGTAGAAGACGCTCGTGGGATCGACGATGACGCGCAGACCGTGCTGTTCGTAGATTTCGTCGTCGTCGCGCGGCTCGTCGAAGGTCATGCCATATTGCATACCGCCGCAGCCGCCGCCGCGCACAAAGACGCGCAGTGCATGGCTTTGCGCCAGCCCTTTTTGCGTCATGATTCCGCCCAGCTTATCTGCAGCCGATGTCGTCAAGGTGATCATTGTTCGTTCTCTCCTTTATCATGTATCACGAAAACAAATACATTGTCTGAAACCAAATCAGTGATGGTTGCTCTCTTTGAGACCAGAAGTTTTCGCAGGCCAAAAACTCCTGGTCTCAAAGCAACCGCAGTATAACATCAAAAATTTTCGGAGGATGAAAACTTCCGGTTTCAAAGCAAGCGCAGCGGAGTAATTTGATCATTGTCGTCTCTTCAACCGTCACCCGCCAATCTGATTCATCGCCCGATTCTCAGCAACAAGCCCCTGAGAAAGACTATGGCCCCACGGTTTGTGAAATGCACCTTCGCGCATCAAGTCGCGCATCTCATCGAAGGATGCTCCCTGACGCAACGGCGTCAATAGGTCCACCTCATCTTCGCGCAACAGGCAGAGACGCAGCTTGCCGTCGGCAGTCAACCGCACCCGACCACAGCCCTGGCAGAAAGGCTCCGTCACGCTGCTGATGAAACCCAGCGCCCCCATCGCTCCCGGGATGCGGAAAGGGCGGCTGGGATCGGTGAAGTCGTAGCTGGCTTCTTCCAGCGGACCGAAAACTGCCTCGATGCGTTCGCGCATCTCGTGATATGTCACCACATTGGTTTGCTGAAATTCGGTGATCTCCCCAAAGGGCATCATTTCGATGAAGCGCACTTCCCAATCATTCTCCAGGGTAAGGCTCGCCAAGTCGATCATATCCTGGCCGTCATTGAAATGGCGCACCACCACCGAGTTGAGCTTGAGGGGCGTAAGGCCAGCTTCTTCAGCAGCGCGAATCGCGCGCCACACGTCGTCAATGTGGCCCCAGCGGGTGATGCGCTGAAACTTCTGTGGATCGAGCGTATCGATGCTGATGTTCACCCGCTTCAGTCCTGCGTCGGCCAGGGGTTGGGCCAGCTTGGCAAGCTGCAAGCCATTCGTCGTCATCGCCAGATCGGTGACGCCCGGCGTGTGTGCGATCTCTCGCACCAGCTCCACAACGTTGGGCCGCACCGTTGGCTCGCCGCCGGTCAGACGAATCTTGTTCACGCCCAGACTGGCCCCCACGCGCACCAGGAAGAGTAGCTCTTCGTCCGTCATCAAGTGACTGCGCTGCATGAAGGTCTGGTCTTCGGGCATACAGTAGACGCAGCGCAGGTTGCATGCATCGGTGAGGCTGATGCGCAGATAGTTGATGCGCCGGCCAAAAGAATCGTGCATCGATTCGATAGCGTATGGGCCAGGCGGCGTCATGCGCACCGCGCCAAACTGATTGTGAAACAAGTTGATGCTACTCATCGAAAGACGTTGCCTGGTCATCTTGTCTATCCTCGCCCAATTGCGACACAGCCCACCGGCTACGACCTCATCATGCAACCAGAAGAACGACGTTACGCGGAGATTTGACGCCCACATCTTGCACTTTGCTGTACGGCTCAACCTCGTGAAGTCGTATCGCGGTCGTCGCGCCCGATTGCACTGCTTCGCCAATACGGTAGGTGCAGCAGTGATCATTGGTCGCCATATGACTCACACGCTGACAGGGCCGATCTACGAGTAGATTCACGAGCGTCTCATCCATCAAACATAACTCGTGATACTCGTCAGAGACGCCCGCGTAGGGGCAATTGTGCTTGTGAAGCAGATAACTCCCCGCAGGGTCCCCTTCGTCCGATTCCCAACTCGCCAGATAGCCTCGTTCATTCAGGAAGTCGGCGATGTGATCGAGCCGCTGCTCAAGACATAAATCGTTCGGTTCATTGCGCTCGAATTGCTCGGCAAGATCATGGGCCATATTGCGAAAGACGCACTCGACCTGTTCGTCGGACAGGATATGTTTGATCTGGCGCACCAGGTTGCTCGCCAGCGCCGCAAAGTTGTTGGGAAAATAATCGCCCGCTTCCTCTGTCAGCGCGTAGACCTGCTGTGGCCGACCGACGCCGCCGCTGCGCTCCACCCGTTCAACACGAATGAGGCTATCGCCTTGCAGGATGTCCAGGTGATGACGCACAGAAACAGGCGCCATTTCCAGAGCCTCGGCCAGCTCCGCCACGGTGGCGCCATTGCGCTGCTTGAGTATTTCGAGAATACGCTTACGTACCGAGTGCACCAGGGATGACCCCTTGCTCCATCGCCGCCTACATCACATGACAAACACTATAGCACAGCCAATCGCATTTCGTCAATTATTATGAAAATATTGAGAATTATTCATCAATCCTGCTGGCGACTGCTACGCTCTTGCTCTTTCCCATGCCTTCGACGATGTTCACCCCTCGCGCGGTGAGCAAGAAGGTCGCCGCCGGAAATTTCATATTGCTGGCGATCAGGCGCTTCCTGGCGAGCGACTCCACAATAGAGCCAGAAATCGGCCTCTTGATTGCGTCGTCAAGAGTGTATAGAGCATAGCTCTTGTCGCCGTCCATCGTGCGATGCACCTTGAGCGTTGCGCCTTGCGCCAACGCAACCATGAGGTTCGCCTCTTCCACCGACAAGATTGAACTGTTCAATATCACCCCAGGTCATGCACGTACTTTTGCATTTCACGTTGGGATATCTTGGTGAAACTGTCGACAACGATCTCGTTCATTTCCGCATCGCTCAGTCGAATGCGGAGTATTTCCAGGGCGTCCTCTGGCGACTGACCGTATGCCAGTTTTTTCTTGCCGCTCTTCAGATCGAAGAGGTACATGTAGTGTGGGTTGCTAAAGCTGCTCATTGATGTAAAGATGTTTTCATCATCACGCCTTGATCAACGTCCCCTGGTAAAGATCCGCGCCGCGCACTGCGTGTAGCCCGCGGTTGATCTGCTCGTCGTATTTGCCGGCCAAAAGCTCTCGATAGAACTTGTAATCGATGCCCTTGACTTTTTCGTCATCGGGGAAGCGATGGTAATTCTCCTTGGTCATCAGACTCTTGCCCTCAGCGATGAGTTGATTGCCCAACGCCGAGCCAGGATAGGGCGCGTAGAAAGCAATCGACGGAAAAACTCGCTTCATCCGCTTGAGCATGCGCATGGTCTTGAAGGCGTCTTCGCGGGTTTCGCCAGGAATGCCCAACATAATGTTCGACCAGAACTTGGGCGGTTGCTCGCCCTTCGCCTCCATCTCATCGCCAATGCGATTGACCAGATCGATGGCGAAATAGTTGTCCTCTTCTGTGCACTCTTTGTTGAGCAGACGTAGGATGCGGTCGCTGCCCGACTCGAAGCCGATGGAGATGATGCGCCAGTTGGTCTCCTTCACCAACGCCTCGAAGAGATCCGGCCATTGACGCACCGTGTCAGCGCGACCGGCGGCCCAATAGCTCCAGCGTTTTGTCTTGGTTGGGTACTTTTCCAACCACTCTTTCAACCACTTGGGGTTCTGGAAGAACATGGAGTCGTGGATTACCAACGAGCCAATGCCATACTTACGGTCCAGGTAGTTCAGCTCGTCAATGACCTGATCCACCGAACGTCGCCCCATATTGGGAATGTATGAGTTCTCGTTGCAAAAGACGCATTGCCATGGACAGACGCGGCTGGTGATGATGGTGGCGACCGGGCCCGGTCCCCAGCCGCATTCCGGTTCCATGGGCCAACGCCACTTCCAGCGGCGGGTCGTGCGCCAGCTTGCTGGCTTTGGCCATAGCTCCCGGTCGATCATGGGCCATTCGGTCATAGAACGCGCACCCTCTGCCTGAAAGACGCGGGGAAAACTGGCCGGATTCTGCACCAGGTCGACGATGACTTTTTCGCCGGGTCCCTGGCAGATGTGATCGAATTCCGGCACCTCGGCCATCTCGTCGGGCGCAACGGTGGCGTGCATCCCGCCCGCCAGAATGACGCTGTTGGGATTGAGTTCCTTGAAGAGCTTGGCCGAACGGTAGGCCGAAGGAAAGGTGTAGGAGCGCACGTTCATGATGAGCGTGTCGTAACCACGCAACTGAGAGGCAAGTTGCTCCCAACTGGTGACTGCGCGGGTGGACGCCAGGTCGGTTTGCACGCCATTCTGGTGCAGGATGGTGCGCAACAGCCCCAACCCGTGGTCCTGCCACTGCTCGTGGGGGCCGGACGGATTCACCAGGTCGCCCAGATCCCCCAGATCGAGCCAAAGGATCTTGGATGTGCGCTTGGGTTTGCTCCACGGCCAGCTGATCGTCATGGATATTGCCTCCGAAAATGCTGGAGCCAGCGTCGCCGCTCTGCAACCACACGAGTGGCCGCGCCCAGCTGCGACATCGGCAAGTGAATCGTGGTCGGGAGTATAGCACACGACAAGCTCAGAGGTCAATTATTATGAAATTGATGAGAGAAATAACGCCTCTCTGGAGTTCTTGGGCTGACCAGGACTTTTCCGATTCCATCACTGATCGCGACTGGAGCCGCGATCAGGCAAAAGGCGCTCCCACCAGGCGCGCACCCAGGCCAATCCACCGATATCATAAAAGTCAACCGTGACCTCGTGTTCACCGGCGCCCAGGCCATAGAACACGTTGCTGACTGTGTCCTGGGTGTTAGGCCAGGCGTCAATGATGCGGATGCCATCCAGATAGACGCGCACCCCATCATTCCCCCGCGCCTGAAAGCGATAGTCCCCGGCTTCGAAATAGAAGCGACCTTGCCAGCGCGCCGACCAGTTGTCTTCTGGCACGACGCCAGGGACAGCCGACCCCAGGCTGAACTCGTAGTTGAGGGGGTAAGGGTCGCCGCGTTGCTCCGTACGCGAGAGGAGTGCAGGCCCACTGAGGGTTGGATTGCCATAGTATGTAGCGATCCAGGCGCCGCTGGGCGATTGGGCGAGCGGCGCCGGCGTTGGGGCGGGTGACGACGGCGCCTGGCGATAGGAAAAGTATAGCTTGGCAAGACCAGAATACTCCACATAATCGACGCGCAGAGGCAGCTCGCCCGCTAGATTTCCTTGCCAGGCCGCGCTGCGCGCCGTTCCTTCTCGCCAATCGTCGATGACCAATTGCCCCCCCACATAGACGCGCACGCCGTCATCAAAGATAGCCTCCAGGCGGTAGAGGTTGGGCGCAAAGGAAATCGTTCGCTCGAAGCGTAGGGAAAAATTATTCGATGGCAACGCCGGATTGGGCGAACCTGCGCCCCAGTCATAGGCAATCGTCGCCGTATCGAATGTCACCGTGGGCGAGCCAGCCAGGTCAGGATTGGCATAGCCTTGCGCTCGCCATCGCTCTTTGGGCGCGGCGACCGGCGCTACTGACAACAGGGGAATCTGGCTGACATCGCCCTGGATTGTGTAGAGTCCTTCCTTGATCCATCCAGTGATGGTGGGGCAGGAGAGCTGCCACCAACCCGGCATGGTGCTGCGCCCAATCACCCGGCATACAACGCCCTGCGTGACGGAACCCAAGGGCGTGTATTGTTGACCTGGGCCTGCACGTACATAGGCGGCGTAAACCGAGATCGTTGCAGTGGCGCCGCTCATGGGTGAAGGCATGGGGGAGGGCGTCGGCTGTGCGTCCAACAGGAGCTCGCTCACGACGATCACCGGCAACGCCGATAGGTCATCGGGGGGGCGCACCTGCCCCCACACTTTGATTGTGGCCTGTTGGCTCGCCAGCGCGTTCAACTGCGCCTCGATCAACGGGGTGGCGCCCACCATCCCATATTGATTCCCTTCCGAATCGGTGAACAACATGGCAAAAGACTGGGTGACTGCCGGTGTGAGACTCCCCCTCAGCCCAAAGACTTGATTGCTTTGCGCGATGCTCATGTTTGCAGGCGTGCACAGCGCCAGAATCAAGGTAAGGATTGCCAGGGTTTGCCAAAGGCGTTGCAGCTTCCCGGCGACATGCAGCCCCAGATCGTTTTTCTTCACAGCACAGCGCGGCCTATTCTCAGATCTCATTGCGGCTGCCAGACTCGCATGATGGGAACCGCTCGTGACGACTCGATGCGATAGTTGCCCAGACCGTCGTTGCTGAGCGTCACTTCCTCGATAGTCCACAGTGGTTGGGATTGATCGACTTCACCCAAAAGCTGCGTCAAGTCTGAACAAATGTAGTTGACTCGACGTCCCTCCACCTGAATTGAATCGCCGCTGTTCCAGCTGCAGATGGCGCCGCTCTCCAATTGGAATTGAAGCGCGCCCGGAAATGCTCGTTGGGGGACGTTTGCAACTGGCAGTGGGCTTTCTAAAATCAAATTGAAGCCCGGCGCGCCTGACGCCGGGTCGGCGCCGCAGACAATTGTCGCGCCATCTACAGCAGTCAGGCACGGGTCGTAAATTTCACCGCTTACGCCGCAGCGCCAGGCAGTGGGCAGGGGAACGATCTCTGAATTGGCGATGCACATCCCAGACCGCGTTTCAGGAGAGGGCTGGGGTGTGAACATGATGATCTCCGTGGCGGCTGCGCCAGTCGCGTTTTGCGCTTCGCTAGAGTCGGTTGCAACGGTTTGTGTGTAGACATTGCTCTCCAGGCCAACCGAGCCGGATATCTCAGGCGTCAAGCTCACTGGAGTCTTCTCCACCTGAACAAGCCAGGCGCCGTCGGGTCGGATCACCCCCCAGAGGTCGGCCGTTCCGACCACGGCGACGCCCTGCTGAAAGTCTCCAGCCTGCGTGAACTGGGCGGGAATGACCGCTGCCCCGGTCGAATCGATATAGCCGTAGCGTTCGCCGATCTTCACCGCTGCCAATCCTTCAGAAAAGTCGTGTGCGTCGGTAAATTCGAGAGCATCGATGATGATTGCGCCGGTGGGGTCGATATACGCCTCGTTGTTGCCTGACTTCACGGCGGCCAAACCGCCGCTGAATTTGCGCGCTGCATCGAATTGAGGTGGGATGACAAGTTCACCCCGGTGGTTGATATATCCCGTCAGCCCTCCGACAGTAACGGCGGCCAGCCCCTCGCTAAAATCGAATGCGGAGTCATACTGGGGGTCTACGACCATTTGGCCGCGTCGATCGATGTAGCCCACTTTGTCACCCACCAACACCGGGGCCAAGCCCTCGCTGAAGGGCAGCGCATCATCATATTGATAGGCGATCACCGGGTTGCCGCGGGTGTCGATGAACCCGAACTTGCCGCTTTCGTCGCGCGCCGCGGCCATACCCTCACTGAATCCTCGCGCAAAGGGGAAGGTGCGGTTGTCGAAAATGTTCTCGCCCCGGCGATTGATAAAGATGGCATCTGCCAAGCGTTCACCGTTCGTAGGCGTCGCCGCCACGGCCTGACCTGCCGAGAAGGGGGTAGCAAAGAGAAAGCGCGGCGGTATGACTAACTCGCCCGTATCATCGATGAAGCCAAAGTTCTGGCCGTCATAGCTCACCAACGCCATCCCTTCAGAGAACTCGCCAGCAAAGGCAAACTGGGCCGGCGTAATCATCTCGCCAAACTCACTGATATAGGCATAGCGCCCTTTGGTGAAAATGGGAAAGAGGCGCCCAGGGTTGGGGCGCGGCGCATCGACCAATTGACCGTCGCGCAGGCGATAGGCTCGTGCGGTGGAAAGCGTTGGGCAGCAGAGCAGGTCATCAGGCCCATGGACGACCAGCCCCAAACGGATTACGCCGTCGACAATGGCTGTGTTGCTCACCTGCACTCGATCTCCGAGGGTCATGCTCGGCAGGTTGACCAGTATCCCATCGCGCTGCAAAACCGCTGCCAGATCGACAAAGGTGCTTTCGCCGATTGTGGTGGTGATGATGACGACGGCGTCTTGCTGACCGTCGCCGTCCAGATCGCCCAGCGCGATGGTGCTGTCTTGCAGCGCGCTACGCGCGCCTCGTTCCGCATCCTCGAAGACGCCGCCGCTCAGACCCAGCGACGCGCCGCCCAAAGATGAGAGAGTATAGGTCAAATTCGACAGCGCTTCGATGGAGATCGTTGATGGGATCGTAAACGTGACCGGAGTTGTGGCAACGGTTGGCGTGATCGGCTCTGTCGTTTGGGCATACGCTGGCGTAGACGAAAACATCACGAAGAGCAGCGTCGCTGCAAGCGCCCCAACGCCAGCCGCCAAACGCCGGACAAAACCAAGTTCTCGTGACTCAAACCCCATTGGGAAGGTAGCCCAAACAGGGCGATTCGCCCCCCCACTGTTGCGATGCAACGCCATCTCATCACCTCCGTCATGCCATCGATCACTGCAAAGGAGCAGTGGCCTACATCTGCAAAATGTCGAGTCCGATGCTACGCATTCGCGATCATCCCTTGTATACTACACTGGTCGTGACCTGTCATAAAATCGACAAGAAGAGTGATCTGGCTATCACCCATTCCAATTCATCCAAAGCATAGAAAGCGAGGAGAGAAAATGAATCGTCCTGTTGGCGCATACATCATCGCTGCACTGGTGGGATTGCGCGGTGCGTGGGCTTTGCTGACCGGAGTACTCGGGTTCACGGGAGGGACGCTCGGCGTCCTAACGGGCTACACCAATGAGGGCGCTACGCTCGTCTGGCTCTCCCTGGGGACGCTCATCGTCGGTGCAATCACGTTGTATATGGCTTATGGGCTATTTGCGGGCAAAGCCTGGGCATGGATGATCGGGATCATTTTTTTGGTGATCGGTCTGGGCGTCGATCTACTTGCCTGGTTTACGGGGTCAACGCTGAATTGGATCGGCGTGATCCTCAGCGTGATCGTGCTCATCTACATGCTGACGCCACGAGTGCGCGAGTCGTACCTGCAGTAGCGGTCTTTCCTAATCAGGACTGGCAACTTGTGAACCTATCCAAGTTCTCCTGGAAAGCCACAAGTATCCAACGCCGCTATCACACCACACCCACGGAAACCGCAAGAGGTTGGGTTGCGTCCCGCCTGCCTTCGATATATTCCAGCGATTGATGGCGGAAATAGGTGTTGTACAACTCGGCGTAATGGCCGCCCTGTGCCATCAACTGGTCGTGATCGCCTTCCTCGATGATGCGTCCTTTTTGCAGCACCAGGATGCGATCTGCGGCCTTGACCGTGGAGAGGCGATGCG
Organism: uncultured Caldilineaceae bacterium; assembly: GCA_964560495.1. GTDB lineage: Bacteria > Chloroflexota > Anaerolineae > Caldilineales > Caldilineaceae > UBA5069. The sequence continues at coordinate 103,839 of CAZLMM010000004.1, read as the reverse complement.
CAATAACGATAGAAGTGCGCTTGTGGAAAAGCAGCGCCAGCGCTTCCTGAATCTGGGCCTCGGTGAAGGGATCGACGCTGGCGGTGGCTTCATCCAGGATAAAGATGGCCGGATTCTGCGCCAACATACGCGCCAACACCACCAGTTGGCGCTGGCCCATGCTCAGGCGATTACCGCGTTCGCCCACATCGGTGTCCAGTCCATCCGGCAGCGTCTCCAGCCAGTCGCCGTCGCCGATCTGGCAAGCAATCGCCTCTACACTGGCGTCGCTCAAGTGGGGCGAACCGTAGCGGATGTTGTCCGCCACACTGCCGGCAAAGAGAAAGGGCGTCTGGCTCACCACCCCCAGGCAGCGGCGATAGCTGCGCAAATCGAAGTTGCGTATGTCCTGACCGTCAATGAGCAGGCAACCCGTCTGAAACTCATAGTAGCGCGTCACCAGTTTGGCGATGCTGCTCTTGCCTGCCCCCGTATGCCCCACCAAAGCGACGCTTTCCCCAGGGCGGATGTGGAGGTTGAAATCGAAGAGCACCTGTTCCTTCTCGTTGTAGCGAAAGTTCACATGCTCGAAACGGATGTCGCCGGCAAGGTGTTCGACGGGACGATTGTCTTGCTGCTGAATTGCCGGCTGTGCGTCCATCAGGCCAAAGATGCGCTCTGTGGCGCTCAGCGCGCTCTGGAATTGGCTCCAGAAGGCTGAAAGATTCGTAAGTGGAAACCAGAACTCGCCCAGGCTGTTCATGAAAAGGAACCAGGCGCCAGCGCCAATGACGCCAGCCGCCACGCTCCAGCCGCCGACCGTGAGCAGCAACGCGGTTCCCAGACCGACGCACAATTGCAGCGCAGGAAAAAGGGCGGAGAGCACCAGGCCGCGGCGTACATGAATGGCGTAGCTTTGACTGTTGACGCCAAGAAAATCGTCATAGATGCCCTGCTCACGCCGGAAATTCTTGGAGACGCGGATGCCCGTGACCGCTTCCTGGATGGAGACGTTCACCTCGGCGATGGCGCGTTGGCTCTGGCGGGTGATGCGGCGTGCGACTTTCTGAAAGGCGCTGGCAACAATCAACCCGATGGGCGCGATGAGTAAGAGAACCAAGGTCAGTGTGACGTCGATGGTGAAAAGGTAGATCGTCAGGATTGCCACCACCAGCAACTGGGACACCACTTCTGTAACGAGAACGGCGACGCGGCCAAACTCGTCGGTGTCGCTAGTGATGCGGCTGACGATACGACCGGATTGATATTGATCAAAAAAGCTCAGATCGTGATTGATCACTGCACGAAATGCATCGGTGCGCATGTCAAAAATCACATCGCCCATGAGCTGGGCAGTCAACAACCGCCGGCCATAGTTGACGCCCCAGGTGATGACGCCTAACGCTATCACCATTGTCACCAATACGCCCACCAGCACGTCATTGCCCGTCTGTCCTTCGCTCATGTACCCTACGCCCCAGGCGATCAAGACCGGAGTGATGGCGCCAAAGAACGCCAACAGCGTCACCGTAAGAATAACGAGCGTCAATCGGCGGGCATGGGGCCGGAAATAAGCTGCGATACGCCTGGTCAGGTCTCGATTGGAATACTCGCGGTCATAGGCTTCTGCGTTCAACGCGTTGCGTAACATGCCCATGCTCAGTCCTCAACCATGACAGCAGGTGTGTATACACCTGAAATAGTTTGGTAATCAAACCAATATGTTGAGCCGAAGTATAGATCGACGTTCAGGGAGTCGCCAATCTGCGCCGGTCAAAAATCGGCCAGAAGACCCAACATGGTGACACTACTGACAGTCAACGTGGACAATCACAGCTATTGTGGTTCCTGTATTTGTCAGGATAATGAAAATAACGGAAATACTGAAAACGTAGCAACTGCACGTTTTGGAGAGTTGCTTCAAAAGGAGTAAGCAAAAAATGCGTCTGATCGCTGGTTTGCTGGTTTCATTTCTGTTCCTGTCTGGCTGCGCCATCAGTGCGCCCACCCCGTCGCCTGCAACCGAGATTGCCCCGACAGCAGCTTCTACCACGCCGACAACTGCGACCGCTCTTGACCAACCCGCTGCAGTTCTGCCCACCGTCACACCGAAACCGACCGAGACCATAATCGCTTTCGACCCAACCGAAGAGACGCCCTCTCTTGCCCTTGTCGTGGATGGCCTGCAACGACCAACCTTTGTCACCAATGCCGGCGATGGAAGCGACCGGCTCTTCATTCTGGAAAAGCCAGGTCGCATCCGCATCTTGGCCGCCGGCCAACTGGTGGATCGGCCATTTCTAGACATCACCGACCGCGTCGGCAGCAGCTCCAACGAACAGGGGCTGCTTGGCTTGGCCTTTCCGCCGGATTACGCAACCAGCAAGTTGTTTTGGGTGAACTACACCGACAAGAACGGCGACACGATCATCTCACGCTTTCACTCGGACGACGACCCCAATGTGGCGGACAGCGCCAGCGAATTCATCGTCATGCAGATTGACCAACCGGCCCCCAACCACAATGGCGGGATGTTGACCTTTGGGCCAGATGGCTATTTGTGGATTGGCATGGGCGACGGCGGCGCAGCCAATGACCGCTTCCAGAACGGTCAGAATCCTGCGAGCCTGCTGGGCAAAATGCTGCGCATCGATGTCACGACCGATCTCGCCAGGCCATACCTCATTCCCCCCGACAACCCGTGGGTGACGGTCGACTGGAACGGCGTGGATGTGCGCGATGAAATCTGGGCAGTTGGTCTACGCAACCCGTGGCGCTTTACCTTCGACCGCGTGACAGGGGATCTTTGGATTGCCGATGTCGGCCAGAATCAATGGGAGGAAGTAAATTTCACCCCGGCAGCGAATGCCGGCGGCCTCAACTATGGCTGGCCCATCATGGAAGCCGCCCACTGCTTCAGCGGCGCCGACTGCAACGCTGACGGGCTGGAGACGCCCATTCTTGAGTACAGCCATGCCGGGCGTTGCTCCATCACTGGCGGCTACGTCCATCGTGGACAGACGCATCCAAGCCTGAACGGCGTCTATTTCTATGCCGACTACTGCAGTGGCGAAATCTGGGCGGCTGTCCCAACAAGCGAAGGGGAATGGAGCAGCGATGTTCTCTTGCAGACAGATCTGCCCATCACATCCTTTGGTGAAGATGAAAGCGGCGAGCTCTACCTTGCGAGCGATGACGGTACGGTGCATCGGCTGCTCGTCGAGTGAGTGGCCGTCACCACTCCTCGACGAGGCCCTCTTTCTCACCAACCACCGTGAAGACGCGATTGGCGCGCTGGCCGGCCCATACCTCCCCACCATCCCCTTGCATAGTTGGCAAGTAGCCCGAAGAACTCTGCGCGCCCGGCAACTGGGGACCGCCAGTCACTACGATGACTGGCGGCTGGGGGGGATAGTAGGGGTAGGCGCTGTCAGGTCGGCGACCGCTGAACTCCGCTTCATATTCGGTGCGGCGTCGCCCAGCCGCCAGCGTCAGCAGGGCGACAGGCAGCCCCGCCAATACGCCAAAGGCCACGCCCAACGCCATACCGATTGCGTCGCTGCTCAACGACTCGCCGATGCGCCAGAGGCCCGCGCCCAGAAAAATGAGAATGGCAACCACAACGATGCGCTTCATAAAACGCCTCCTCTCTCCACACTTGATTCGACTGAATGGATTTGCCGCCTCATGTCGCCGAGAAGCAGCCGCAGCGGCGAAAAAAACCTGCTTTGACCGACGGGCCATAGATGTTCAGATAATGTTCCGTGGTTGAGACGATCCCTTGCGGTCGCTCAGGGCAGGGGCAAGGACATGCCCCTACGATTCTTTATCTGACTTTCTATAGAACGGCAGACCGTCTACGATTCACTCCCTCAACAATACTCGCCAGGTCCTTCGGCCCAAGCCATGCCGCCTGAAAGCGCAACGGTTGATTGTGCGCGATCAATAGGAAATCCCCTTTGCCCGTCAGTTTCTCCGCGCCGCTGTCTGACATTCCAGCGGCGTAGCGCGCCTCGTCGCGGCTGGACACAGCGCCCACAATGCGGATAGGGAACAGCGCCTTCATTGCGCTGCCGATCAGGCTGGCGCTGGGTTTCTGCGTGCTGGCAATCAGGTGCAACCCCGCCTCACGGCCTCGCTGGGCCAGCCGCGTCAGCAGCGCTTCCACCTGCTGCCCGCCCGTCTGCAACAGGTCTGCCAACTCATCAACTGCGATGACCAACACAGGCGTACTTTCACGGCTGCGGTCTCGACGCTCCATCTCTGTCACGAGCGCTCGAAGCTGCATCGTCGCGTCAGGCGTCGAACCAAGGGCCGCTCCCCGTACGTGGGGCAGATCCCTTAGCATCCCATACCCTCGGCCCTTAGGGTCGATGAGCACCATCTGCAAGTCGTCCGGCTGATTAAAATAGGCGAGAGAGGCCAACATGCTGCGCACCAATGCGCTCTTGCCACTGCCGGTTGTGCCGCAAACAAGCACATGTACAACATCCGCAGCAGTCAGCCGCAACAGGAGCGGCCCCCCTCGGTCATCCACCCCAAGCACGGCAGAATGGGTAGGCGCAGCGAGCGACTCACAAAGGGGCAACAAGCGAACAGGTTCAGCATCCCGCCGGGGAATCTCCAGGTGGAGTCGATTTCCTTGGCGCTGAATCCGCACGCCGGTGCAGTTGAGCGCCAGTCCCAGCTCTTCGGCCAGCCCGCTGATCTTCGAGACCTTGGTCTCGGGCGCCGGTGTGAGGTGAAACTGAATCAAGCGCGGCGTCACGACGCCCCCGTCCACATAGGCCGGCGCTTTGTGTCGCCGCAGCACCGCCTCGATGCGGTCTGCCTGTCGTTCAAGAGTCGAGCGGTTGATGGTCATTGTCCAAAGAAAAAGAAACCTGGCTTCACCATTGGCGCGCCGGGGGCGTCATCACGGTGAAACCAGGCTTCAGTCAAAAGGCTCGCTTTGCGCTTCAGGCAGATTCAGCGAGCCTGGCTCACTGGAATCCATTATATAGAACAAACGTTCTAATTGTCAATACCCAACTTTCCCAACATTTCACAAATGTTCACTCATGGTGAGACAAAGATCAATGGCAGCAGCAAACGGAGTCCTGATGCGCCGTTTCCACCGACGATGACTGGGCCATAGACCTCGCTGCGCCCAGCAGCATCGACCTCTTCCAGCCAGTAGTAGAGCGTGCGGTCATGGGGAGCGTCCTCGTCCAGATAGCTGTAATTGCTCGTTGCGCCGTGCGAAAGAACGAGATTCTGCGTGATGCGCACCGCCTCGTTGCGCCGGTCGCTCTCGCTGCGCCATAGGTGAAAGCCCCACGTCTCGATCTCCACAGCAGTGCTCCAGGCGATCAGCGCGCCTTTTGGCGTCGGCTGCGCAGTAAATTCTACCAGTGTGATGGCGGTGGGCGCGACGAGGTGTTCCAAGCGCGCCATGACAGGACGGGGAATCTCGACTGCACTTGCGCCTGAGTGGTTGACAATGGCGGCGACGAGGGGCATATCCTTGACGCGCACCTGCAAGCGGGTAACGCATTCGGTTTGCGGCGACAGCAAGTCGAGACGCCACCGGACGAATGCTCCTTCGTCGCCAACTTCGGTTGCCGGCGGGACAGCACAGCCATCCTCTGTGATGTTGCCGGCAACCGACAATTCGATAACGGCGCCGGGCGGTGTGGTGCTCGTGATGATGACGTGATGGAGCGTTGCTGAGCCTGCATTGTGGGTGACGATGGTATACGTGATGCGCTCGCCAGCCCGCACCAGGCTGCCGGCCGGTGGGGACGCCGACGCAGTGAGGGCCATGGCTGCCACGGGCACGCTGACGCTTGCCTGCTGGCCGGCTGGAACATCGCCGAAGGCGTCGACCGCATGGTGAACCATTGCGATGTTGTCGATGGTGGGCGCAACGGCGGAAACGCTGAAGGAGAGCGTGGCCGAAACGGTCTGGCCGGCATCAAGATCTCCTACGCTGGCCGTGAGGTCATCCCAGACGACGCGTTGACGACTGCCATCGGCTGCGACGCGGAAGCCCAACGGCGACGCTGTCACAAATTCCAGGGTCGTGGGATCGAATTGATCTGCAACCGGCAACGTTTGGAGCAGGGTGTCGCCAGTATTGGTAATGTGAACGGTGTAGGTTGCCAGTTGGCCTATGGAGAGCACGCTGCCCCACGGCGAGTTGAGTTGCTTGGTCAGAGTCAGTCCAGGCGCAGTGATGCGCACGGGCGCAGCGCTGGTGGTCATGGGCGCTGTCTGTCCCAAGTCGTTACTGGCGCCGGCCACTGTCGCCGCTACAGTCGTCGTGCGATTCGGGTTGGCGTTGGTGCTTGCAACCGCCTGGAAATAAAGCGTCGCCACGAGCGACCCACCTGGCGCCAGTCCGCTGGGGCCAGTCAGATCATTCCAGGTGAGGCGTCCTGTGATCGCGTCATCGGGCGGCGGGGCGGCGGAGACAAAGGTCAAGAAAGCCCCGTCGAATGTCACAGACAGGGGAACCACGACCAGTTGACTACCGCCGCTATTCTCCAGCGATACGGTGAAGCTCACTGGCGAGCCGACCGGCGCAACGCCATCTGCACTCGATCCAACGGGAGACAAGCTCGCGTCAAGCCGCAGCGACGGGGTGGTCGTGGCGGTTGGCGTCTTCGTCACCGTTGGGGTGTGCGAAACGGGTGGCGTGAAGGAGTTGGTCGGCGTGGGCGTCGCAGTACTAGTGCTCGTTGCAGTCGGAGTGCTGGTCAGCGTGGGCGTCGCAGTGCTCGTGCCCGTTGCGGTGGGCGCGCCGGAGGTCGTTGCAGTTGGGGTGCTGGTCGGCGTCGCCGTACTCGTACTCGTGCTCGTTGCCGTAGGCGCGCCAGGATCCGTCACCGTTGGGGTGCTGGTCGGCGTCGCCGTACTCGTACTCGTTGCCGTAGGCGCGCCAGGGTCCGTCGCCGTTGGGGTGCTGGTCGGCGTTTCTGTCGGCGTATTC
>CAZLMM010000004.1:53888-96787 GCA_964560495.1 uncultured Caldilineaceae bacterium | reverse complement strand
GGCGTTTCTGTCGGCGTATTCGTGTTCATCGCCGTTGGGGTGCTGGTCGGCGTCGTCGTACTCGTACTCGTTGCCGTAGACGCGCCAGGGTCCGTCGCCGTTGGGGTGCTGGTCGGCGTTTCTGTCGGCGTATTCGTGTTCATCGCCGTTGGGGTGCTGGTCGGCGTCGCCGTACTCGTACTCGTGCTCGTTGCCGTGGGCGCGCCAGTATTCGTTTCAGTCGGCGTGGGTGTTGGCGTCTCTGTTGTGGTCGGCGTGGCCGTAGGCGTGTTGACAGACTCTCTCACAGTGATCGACACGATGGCCGTGTCAGTCAGAACGCCGTCGGACGCGATGTAGCTGAGCCGATCATCGCCTACATAACCTGTCGTAGGCGTATAGTAGATGTTGCTGGCCACAATGCTCGCGCTGCCGTGATCCGGCAGAGTATCAACGGCGAGCGTCAACGGATCAAAATTTGGATCCGAGTCGTTCGCCAATACGTCGAGTTGATTCGCTGCGCTGTCCTTCTCCACCGTGAAGTCATCATCAACTGCTCGGGGCGGCTGATTGACAATCGTCGTCACCGAGGCCACATTGTCAGTCGGATTGGCGTCAGCGTCGGCGCTGCCGACGACCGCATGATTGACGATGGTTGTCACAGTGGGCGGAAGCGCGGATGCGATGACAACGGAGAAACCCACTTGACCGTTTTCCAGTGGATTCAGGTCGCCCACCGGAAAGATGCATCGATCGCCGGACGCTCCACCCGTCGCACAGACCCAACCAAGGTTGCTGGCGTCTGGCGCAAAGGTCGTGTGTTCGGGCACTGTCTCCGTCAGAATGACGCCCAGCGCCAGCTCGTTGCCGGCGTTGGTGTAGCGCAGCGTGTAGGCGATGGGGTCGCCAGCCAGTACGCGACTGGCAACCCCATCATCCTTGCTCATTTGCAGATTGGCGCCCCCTGGCACGGTGACGGTCACTGACTGAGAGGCAAGTTCGACGCCGTCAGCAACCAACGCCACCGAGAAGGTGTAGACGCCGGCAGCTGCGCCGGGCGGCGGCGTGACCTTCACTTGAAAGGGCAGCGCGGCAGGGAGCGCAACAGAGAGATAGGAGCTGGGCGTTACTTCCACCCAGTGAGAAAAGCCGCTGGAAGCCCGCAACTCCACCAGGCTGGCCACGCTGGCCATCTGGAGGCGGCTACGAATGGCTGCTTGCAAACTATCGTAGGTGGGAGTTAAGTCGCCGCCAGTGCGTTGCGCCCAAACTTGCCAGACATCTTGAAAGAACGGGTTGAGTTGCATGGCAAGGAGGTTGGCGTCATTGCTGTACAGTTGGTCGAGCGTCGTCTGCCAGTCGAGATCGTCGTTGCCCACGCCGATATTCGCCGGATCGTTTGTCTCGTCCATCACCCCGTCGCGACCAGGGTCGCCGCCCGTGCTGAAGACGCCCATTGCTCCAGGCACGTCCTGGTTCAAATCGTTGTCATGGGGAAGATCATCGCCAAACAGAATGACTTGTCGCGCGGCGTCTGCCCGATAGCCCAAAGGCCCGTCAGTTGGATTGACCTGCCCCATCAACTCGGCGATGCTCTCGTAGAGCACGCGCGAATAGCTGGCCGGGGGATCGCCGCCAGTATCTGGGAGGATGTCAGCAAGCGCAGAGAGCACGTTGGTCTTGGTGATGGTAAGCGCCTGGTCGAGGCGGTAGGGGAAACCGCTGGCCGGGTGATACTCCACCGGGCTGCCGTCTGGGTTCTGATAGCCAAAGGAATCATACGCCCCTGGATAATCGCGATGGGAGATGACGGCAAAGCGCGCGTCCAACCCATCACTTGTGAGCGACTCGATTGTGTCAGCCGCCACTGCTTTGACGCCGGGCAAAAACTGGCTCATGCTCTCCGTACTGTCGAAGGAGAAGACAATGTCCGCCGGGCGGTATTCGGCAGGCAAGAACGCGACCTTGCTCTCGCTGATCGTCTGCCCGGGCGCCAGGGTTGCCGTGAGCCGGGCAGGCGTCAGCGACGGCGCAGCGGCGATGGTCTGGGTGATGCTCATGTTTACGGCAGCAGAAAACGGTTCTCCTCCTGCGCTCAGAAGCGATTGGGCATTCCCGCCCTGAGGACCGAGATAGGTCACTCTCACTTCGCTGACGCCCGCTGCGTCCTCTGGGGCAATCCCAATCTGAGCCAGGCCGCTGGCGTCAGTGACCGCTAGGAAGCCGCGCCCGACTGCGGTGAATTCCACCCGATGACCCGCCAGCGGAGCCGAGTTCGCTGCGTCGCGCACCCGCGCCTTGAGGATGAACGACTCGCCGGACCGCGCCTGTTGCATGCCAAGATAGCGCAAGATGACGGGCGGCGGCGTTACACTTTGGCCGCGAGCTACGCGCACGGCGACTGCGCCGGCCAAGAACAAGAACGCAACGGCCAACAGCGGGACAAGCCAGCGGGCGATGATGAATTCACCGGATGGCGCTTTCCGTTGGGCAGCTTTCATGGCAAATCATCTCCGACCTATGCAATGGTCTTTGAGAGAAAGAGTTTCGTGGGAGAACCGTCTCACAAAAGGTATGGAGGTCACTCTATTTCATACAGCGGCTCAATGCAGACGACAGCGAAGGGATGAACAGGTGGCTACGAAGCAGAGATGATTTTCCCACAACTCGACCAATTGGGCAATCTCGACGCGCCTGAAAAAGACGAACCGGGTGGCGGGATGACTGGCTGGTCATCCCGCCACCCGGTTCAATGCGTCCGTATTCCGAGAAGGCGTCTAACGTGCAATCGTGGGCAGATAAGTCGCCGTTCCAGGCACGATGGCTGGCCTGGTGAGTGGGTCGCCAAAGAGGAGGAAGGTGCGCAAGACATCTTCTGTACCGATGGCGTGAAGTGCAAGATCAGTGTGGCCGGCTTCGATCAACTCGGCCATGGTCTTGGAGCGTGGCGCCGCGCCGAAGAGCGCAGTGAAGAAACCATGTTGTAGCTTATCGTGACCGTGAACGACGCTCAGTCCGGCTGGCCCCCAAACAGCCACTGAACCACCGTTGGGATGGAGGAACAGGCGCTCGTCGAAGGTAGTGCCAGCGTTGGCAGGCTTGACAAACTGAGAGGTCAGGCAGGTCATGGAGAGCTGAATGAACAACTGATTGTAGTTGTTCAGCTGCAATTCATCATAAAGCTTGAGAATGGCCTCATTTGGGGTCTGCTGTTCAGTCGATGCCATATTCCAGTGGTTGGCGTGACCGTTATAGACGAACAACCCAGGCCCGGCAGCCAACGCCGAGATGGCGCGACTCCGCACCGCGGCGGCGTCGGAGATATGCCAGGGCAGGTTCGTAGCGGGCGGGGTCTGCAACTCGGGAAATGGGTCGTAATAGACGCGCTCGCTCATATCTTGCGAATGCTGCAGCGGATTGAGGCCGAGGAGCTGGTTTGAGATCTCGGCAAAGTTGCCAGCGCCGTCTTTGATGGGTGGGCCGCCGGGGTTCGACTTGAGATAGTTGTCGGCCACATAGACCGAGCGACTGCGCCACAGGGCCGTCATATCAGTTTGAGATTCGTAGGAGACGATTTTCCCGACCACTGCATTCAGTTCATCAACGCTTTTGACGGGAAAGCGGCCCACGGCCAATTCCATCCCGAACATCAACCCGTTGGGGTCGTCGCCCGTGTGCGGGTCGATGCCATGAAGCTGACCAAAACAGTTGTCGCACGCCGCCTCGCCCAACCAGGGATCGACCTCGATCATGTACGCTGGCACAAGGACAGTGTGCTGGTCTTTGATCTCATAATTCTTGGGGTCCCACGTTGCATCGCCCACCAACACCACAGATATGGGCTGGGGGTTCCAGTTGACGTAGGCGAATTGCAGGAAGCTGCGCACCGCTTCGGCAGAGACATAGCCATAGGACCAGGCGTCATAGATCTTGCGCACATCCACCACCGTAGTGAGGTATCCTTGGGACTGGCGCAATGTCAATAATGGTTGCAACGCACTGGCAAATGCGCTGTCAGGCACGATGTAGATAGCGTGGGCCGCGCCGCCCTTACTGAAAGTGACTGGCGTGTGCTTCTCCACAGAGGGTTGCCACAATGTGGTGTCGCCGATGAGGACATAGCTGCGTCCGGCCAACGCGTCGATGAAGCCGAAATTGCCCGAACCAATGATCTGCGTCGGCTGCGTCGGGGTCGTCACATCATAGACACCGAACTTGCCCAAGGGATCATTAGGCGCTCCCTGCCAGGTGAACGAGCTTTGACCAGCCCTTCCCTTGAAAAACGCGCCTTTGCTGGCAAAGTTCAGCGTTACAGGGCGCTCCCATCTAATAGTGTCGAACTTCAGCCCCGCCAGATAATCCTCTGGCATGAGCGTGATCGTTACGCTCTCCGGCTTGGCTGAAGTTGTGAACACGTAGGAATAAAAAGGCAACCACCGCTTCTTGTCCCAGTCGTTGGGGTCGCTGGGGTCGCGCACCTGAAAATCATGGAGCGTCGTGCTGCCGTCGGACGTGCGCACCCTGATGGTGTAATCCGCCAACGATGCCACACGATTCGCCCGATAGGGGGTGATGGTGTAGGTGAAGGTCGATGTGCCAGCGGCCAGAGGCAAGCTATGTATGGGCCATACCTCTTCATTGACTTCCTTGGCCAGGACAAAATTCGCTGTGATGCTGTTCGTGTCCTTTTCTGGCACCTCCTCGCCAGGCAGGGGTGCATCGGTGGGACTACTCTTGAGATCCGCCACATACCAGTGGTCCTCGTCGGCGCCCGGATAGAACGACTCGTAGCGCGTGTTGCGACTCCACTTACCGTTCTGCGCCACTGTCGAAGGCGCGCCGGCGCTGTTGATGGGCGTGACCATCCTTTGCAGAATGCGTTGTAGCCCGCTGGCGTCATCGGCGACGCTCAGATAGAAGACGCTCTCCTTGTTCCAGCGGTCGCCCACCTCGCCCACAAAGAAACGAATTTCGCTCGTCCCCACTACCTGGAGCGCGACTTCCACGCCTTTGTGACGCAGACGCAGCCGGTTCAGATCTTGCACCAGCGCCGGGTCGATGGTCTCAAGCGTGCTGCGCAAGATGCGCTGGATGCCCGGTTTGCTGACGCGAATCTTGGCCAGGGCGGTCGCTGCATCAGGATTGGTGGGGGGAACGCCGATTACGTCAGCTTCAGGGCTGGCATTTTGGGCGGCCTGGGCGCTGTTGCGCTCATCCAGATACGCAAGCAGGTCGTCCGGCGCAGTTGTCGCGCCGGGCGCGCTGGCGGCGAAGCTGGCGGCCATCTTCACAACGCCATCTTCCTGATAGATGGGGCTGACGCCAAGAACCACTAGATATTCGCCTTTGAAGTAGCCCTGGCGCAGGACAAAGACCGGCGCTTCAGTCAGTTTCGGTTCCACATCCAGCGTCAGGTCAGGCATCCCTTCATATTCCAGCACGGGGGGCAAGGGAGGATCGCTCGGCGCAATGGCGTCGGCGGCTAACGCCTCGGCCTCGAGCTGGGTGATCTGCACCGGCTGCGCCGCCTCCTGGCTCGGAAAACGCAGCGCCACAGTTTCCAACGGCAATGTGTACCCCTGGTAGTAAGCTGTGGGCAGCGCCGCGCTCAAATCCGCAGCGGTCACTGCATCAAGCGGGCGGCTCCACGTAAGCTCAACCCCATGCGCACCTACGGCAACATGCAGGGGAGTCGCCCCGCCAGCTTTCTCTTGAGCCAAGGCAGGCGACATTAGCGTCAACAGCATCCCTGCAAGCAATGGCAGGACAATGCCCCACCGCCACAGGGCATCGAGTCTGATCTTCTTGGTCATGATTCACATCTCCCTGAACAACTTCTTCTCCGGACAACAACAAGCGGGGTCAACGAGACTCGAAAGGGCGCCATCCAAACAGGTTGGCCGAAGCCAAAACCAATTGCCTCCCGAACTGGCAGTCCATCTACCCTCGTGCAGATACTCGTCTCATCCCAAGTATACCAGAATGCAGCGCCGGGCGAATTATGCCGGGTGTCGTCATTCTGTATGCAATAGACCATGTCAGGGCGAAAAAGTCGCGGGCGCCACAAAGAGCCGGAAAGAAAATCGGGCGGCCACTTGGCCGCCCGATTTTCGTGTGATCTACAGAGATGAAAGTTACTTATCCCGCTTGCGCCGCGCTGCAACTGCCGCAGAGAGCGCTGCCAGACCTGTGCCGAAGAGCACCACAGTGACCGGCTCGGGAATGGGCGCAGGACGCGGCGCTGGCACTGGGGTGGGCGGCACTGGGGTGTTGGTAGGCGGTTCGGGGCTGGGCGTGTCCACCGCAGGAGCATCCTGGGCGAACACCACATCTACCGGCGCAAACAATGGCACGGCAACAAAGGCAAGTACAATCGCAAAAGCTGCAATCAAAATCATCTTGGTAGCGTTGAGCTTCATCATCGGAACGATTTCTCCTTACTTAGTGGAACGAAGCCGGACAAGATAATTGAGGACGAACTAAACCGGAGTGTAACACAAACCGCGCAAACGATCAAAATTGCTGAATTGGCTGATGACAAGTGGGAAATCGAAGTGCAGATCGTTCAATCAGGATGTTGGTGTCACACAATGACCATAGAAACCACAATGCGCTTAGTGTACACGAACCATAAACGAAATGCAAACGGCAGTTTTCGTACTATCAACCTACGCAACCTGTTATGCTATCTCCGCCAGGCTGACCCAGTTTTCCATCTCTTGCTCCAGCGTTGCCTGGGTGGCAGTGTATTCGATGCCCAACTGCTGGATGGCTGAGACGTCCTGTGTTTGGCTGGCGGCTTGCAGATCGCGTTCCAGTTGCGCCAGGAGGGATTCCAGCGCATGGACGCGCGCTTCCGCCTCGGCCAGCGCTTGCGACCGCCTGCGCTCTTGGTTCTTTTGCTGGCGTTGCGCCTGCTGTTCCTGTCGCGCCGCATTGCGCTGCAGCGCTGCCTTTTGTCTGGCCGTCTCCACACCGGCCTGGCGCGCCGCAATGAACTCTGCGTATGGCCCTGGAAAGACGTGCAACCGTCCATTGCGCAACTCCCAGATCTGCGTCGCCAGCCGGTCTATGAGGTAGCGATCATGAGAGACCAGCAGGATCGTGCCCTGAAAGTGCTCCAGCGTCTCTTGCAGCACCTCCTGCGTAGGGATGTCCAGGTGGTTGGTCGGCTCGTCGAGGAGCAGAAGATTGGCATCCTCCAGCGCGAGTAGAGCCAGCGCCAGCCGACCGCGTTCGCCGCCGCTCAGCGCGCTCACCGGCTTGTACACATCCTCGCCGCGAAAGAGATACTGAGCGAGATAGTTGCGCGCCGGCCCCAACAGCATGTGGCGATAGTCCAGCAGCGTATCCAGCACGGTCTTGTTGGGATTCAGCCCCTCGTGCACCTGGGCAAAGTAGCCTACTTTGAGGCTTGCCCCCAGGCGCAATTCGCCCAAGAGGGGCGGGATTTCGCCCGTGAGGGTGCGCAGAAAAGTGGTCTTGCCCGAGCCATTCGGGCCAATGAGCGCGGCGCATTCGCCGCGCTCAAGCAAAATGGGGTCGGCGGTGAAGAGCGTCTTGCCTGGGTAGCCAATGCGCAGGACATCCGAGCGCAACACCAGGTTGCCGCTGCGCATGACCGGCTTCAGATGCATATTGAGCTGGGGCGGCCGGATCAGTGGGCTGCGCAAGGATCTGATTGCCTGTTCCACGTCCATCACGCCCCACTTGGAATCGGAGACGTCCACCTCCTCCATCACCTGACCCCAATTCTTAGAATTGAGCAGGCTCAATCCGCCGGCCTGCACCACGCGCACCTGGCGGATGAGTCGGCGCAGTCGTCCTACGGCTTGGGCGTTGGTAGAATCGCGCACGATGTTGCGCTTGACGTAGTCCAGTTCGCTGAGGAAACGCTCTTTGGCGGCCTCGAATTCCACCTCGCGGTGCTCCCAACGCTCCTGGCGCTGCTGGACATAGGCGCTGTAATTGCCTCGATACAATTCAATACCAGCGCGGCTCATCTCCCAAATGCGATTCACCACTTTGTCGAGAAAGTAACGGTCGTGACTGACGATGAGAATTGCCCCCGGCCAGGAACGCAACGCCTCTTCCAGCCATTCCACAGCCTCAATGTCCAGGTGGTTGGTCGGCTCGTCCAGGATGAGGAGATCCGGTCGCTCCAAGAGCAGGCGCGCCAGGAGAGCGCGAGTCTTCTGCCCGCCGCTCAGGTGGCTCAGGGGCGTATTCCAGTCACTGCGGCCAAAGCCCAGGCCATGAAGCGTCTGCTCGATGCGCATTTCGTAGTCATAGCCGCCCAGCCGCTCGAACTGGGTTTGCGCCGCGCTGTACTCCTCGAAGAGATCGCCGTGGTCATCAGTTTCCGACATTCTGGCTTCCAACGCACGCAGAGCCTGCTCTTTGCGACGCAACTCGGTAAAAACGGTGAGCATCTCGGCATGGAGTGTGTTGTCACGGCCGGCAAAGGCCTCCATGGCTTCCTGCCGCAGATAGCCCAGGCGTGCGCCTTGGGCCACGGCGACCGAGCCTGCGCTTGCCGGGAACAGGCCGGCCAGCACTTGCAGCAAAGTGGTCTTGCCGATGCCGTTGGCGCCGACCAAACCGATCTTGGCGTCGTTGGGGATGGATGCGGAAATCCCGCTGAAAAGGTCGAAATCGCCAAAAGAGACGCCGACGTTTGAGAGAGTAAGAATCGACATGGGGCAATCGTATCACAGATCAGCCGATCTGATGTACAATGGAAAGGTATTGACCAAATGAATCGCCGGGCGATTTGAACGCGGAGAAAGTCGATGAATTGCACCAACTGCAATACCTGGAATCCAGATGATAAGGAAGTCTGCTGGCGCTGTCAGGCCGTCCTGCCCAAGCCAAAACCCAAAAAAGAAAAGAAACCCATGGTCTTCGCCGGTTTGCCGGTGTGGATGTGGGTCGCCATGATCGTTTTTATTGCCACGCTCTTCCTCGGCCAGTGCATGATGCTCGGCCCAGCCCAGTGACGCGGCGATGACGCCCGCATCGTCTTTCCCGCTGCCCGCTCCCGCCGACCTCGACCTGCCTCAGGTCGTCCACAGGCTGATCGCCTGGCGAGAGCGTCATGGACGCGATCTGCCCTGGCGCACGGCGCCGCCCGGCGTCCGTGACTCCTATCAGGTGTGGGTCAGTGAAATCATGCTTCAGCAGACACGCGCCGAAGTCGTCAGCGATTATTTCCGGCGTTGGCTGGTTGCTTTTCCCACCGTCGAGGCGTTGGCCGCCGCAGACTTGCAAGAAGTGCTCAAGCAATGGGAAGGGCTGGGGTATTACGCTCGCGCCCGCAATCTGCATCGGGCGGCGCGCGTGGTTGTCGATGAATGCGGCGGGGGCCTGCCGGATCAACGCGACCTCCTGCTCAAGTTGCCGGGGATCGGCCCTTACACAGCAGGCGCCATCCTGAGCCTGGCCTTTGGGCAGGCCGAACCCGTGCTCGACGGCAATGTAAAGCGAGTGTTCAGCCGCCAATTCGATTGGGCGCAGCCAATCGAATTGCCTGACACGGAAAAGCACTTCTGGGGGGTCGCCCGGGCGCTGGTCAAGGCTGCGCCGCCAGGCCAGGCGGGCGCGCTCAACGAGGCGCTCATGGAGCTGGGCGCAACCGTCTGCACGCCGACCAATCCGACCTGTTGCGCCTGTCCGCTGCTCGATCTCTGCGCAGCGGTTGCAGCAGGGACGCAGGCGCTGCGCCCAGGGCGCTTGCCCTCGAAACAGACGCCCCACTTCCATGTGGCCGCCGGCGTCATCTGGGAAGGCGCCCTTTTCAACTCACGGTTGCTTATCGCCCAGCGCCCCCACGACGGTCTGCTCGGCGGGTTGTGGGAATTTCCCGGCGGCAAGCTCGACCCCGAGGACGCCGACCTGGCGGCTTGCCTGCGGCGGGAGATCATGGAGGAGCTGGGCATCGAGATTGTCGTGGGTGAGCAGGTCACAACGGTGCGCCATGCTTACACCCACTTTCGCATCACCCTCCATGCCTTCCACGCCCGTCATGTGGGCGGCGCTCCGCAAACCATCGGCTGCGCCGACTGGCGCTGGGAATCCTTTGACCAGCTGGGGAAGTTTCCCTTTCCTGTCACCGATCAAAAGATCATCGTCGCGTTGACGAATCAGCGCAGCGGCCTATGAACACGCATTCACCTCAGATGAAGAGGAGTTGCGCCCCCTCGGCTTTTTCCAGGAATTCCATTGCGCCGATGATGTCGTCTACTTCCTCCACCAGGTCATCCCTGGTCAGGTGCATCATATCCGAGGCCATACGACAGGCGTAGACGCCGCAGCCAGCGTCGTGCACCATGGTCAGGAATTCATGGACGGGCGGCATGTCCAGCTTCTCGATCTCCCTGCTCATCATGGTCGTCGCCAGGCTTGCCATCCCCGGCAACATGCCGACGATGCTGGGCATGTGCATGGCCGGGTTGCCCACCGGCGCCACCTTGAGGTAATCCACATTCTTCTTGGTGATAATGTCCATCCCCCAGAAGGTGAAGAAGAGGTCGGCGTCGATGCCCATCATGCGCGCAGCGTTGGCCAACACCAGGCCAGGGTAAGCCATATCCAGACTGCCCTTCGAGCAGATAATTGCCAATTTGCGGTTCTTTTCCTCGTTCATTGTTGATCTCCCTTGAGATGATTGTTCCGGTTTGTGTTGGTGCAGAGATGATCTTGTGAGGGTGTGGGCGTTGAGGTTGTAGGGTGAGTCCCGTCTCCCCAAGACCCTACCTCCCCCCAAACCTCATTCCCTCAAGACCCTATCCGCCATCCCCTAGATGCATCCCTTGGGCTTGCTCAACCCGGAGATGCGCGCCACCTTCTTGGCTGGCCCTTTGGGGAAAAGCTCGTAGAGTTCCTTGGTGTCCACGCCGGATTGCTTGGTGATGGTGCGCAAAGTGGGCGATTCGCCGTTCTTGAGGTAACTGTCGCGGGCGAAGTTGATCACCTTCCAGTGGCGGTCAGTCAGCTTGAGGATGCCTTCCTCTTCGGCGAACACCTGAGCAATCTCCGGCGTCCACTCTTTGGGATTGGTCATGAATCCTTCGGCGTCCAACGATACGGTCATTTCTTTTAACATGAGAATCAACCTTTCTATTGAGGTGGTTTTGTTGTTTATGTATCTATTGCGCCCGTCATCGATCACGAGCTGCGCGTCTCGGTCAACATTCTCCGCAAGCGTGATCTACGCCAGGCCAATCATTCACAGTTCATCATTTGCCATTTACCATTGTTTGCGGCTTCTGCGGCGCCTGGTGCGACACCAGCTTGAGCGTGCGCAATGTGATGGCCAGGCCGCGGCGAACATCCGGGTCGCGCATCTCCCGCAGCAGGCTGAGGAGCGACGTCGACTGCTCCGTCACCTGTTTCTCAGCCTCATGGAAGCCCTGGGTCAGGTTGTTGATCAGGTTCATCATTTCGGGCTGGGTCAGCGCCTTGACAGTGTTCAGGATCAGCACCACATTGTCGCCTAACTGGCGCACATCTTCCTCGCTGAAAGAGGTGACGACCTGGTCGAGGACATACTGCCCCTGGCGCACGAAGCCAAAGTAGCCGCGGCGCTCCAGGCCGTCCAACGCAGTCACCGCCTCGCCCACCACCTCCTTGACCAAAGGGGACATGTCCCGATATAGCTCGAAACCGCTCTCCATCAGCTCCAGGAGTTCGTTGATGTTGCGAGTGTTGCGCGCCAGCCGCCGGGCCAACATCTGCAGATCCTCAAGCTGAACATAGTGCTCCAGGCCAGACATCTGCTCCACTGTCGCTCCATAGGCCTCACGCAGGATGGGAGAGAGATCGGCCCACAGCTCGTCCCACTCCTGTTGGCGGCGGCGCTGTGCGTCGGCCTGCTCCGCCAGCCAATCCATGCGTTCGTTCAGCGCGACCATGCTACGGGTGAGCAGGTCGAGTTTGCGCCCAATCTCCGCCAAGGGATCGCCTGCGCCGTTGCTGCCGACGCTGGTGACTTTCGGCGCCTCTTGCAAGGTGACATCCATCAGTGCAGCACTCATCGTCGCCTCCTTCAAGACCACTTGCCGGCCATGCTCATCTGCGCCGGAATGGGCAGCTCACGCCCTTTGAGCAGGATGTTCCAGTACATCCAGCGGAACATCATCTTGCCCCAGTGGTTGGAGCGCGATTCTTGCAGCAGCGAGAATGGGCCCAAACCAGGCAGGGGAAATTTCCCCGGCAAGGGTTGCGTGTCGTAGTTGAAGTCGATGAGGAAGCCCTTGCCAAAACCCGACTCGATATAGCAGTTGGCGTGCCCATCAAAGCTGGGCAGCAATTCCAGCCCATCAATATAGCGCAAGAAGTTCTCGATAAAGACATCCACCTGGAAGTGGGCGACCGAACCAGCTTTGGATGAGGGCAGATCGGTTGCGTCGCCCAACACGAAGATGTTGTCGAATTCTTTCGCCTTGAGTGTGTGCTTCTCCGTTGGCACGAAATTCAGGTCATCGCCTATGCCTGATCGTTCGATGAGCGCATCGCCCATGTTGACTGGAATGCTCACCAGCAGGTCATATTCGATCTTCGTGTCATCCCACGAGTAGATCGCCTTTTCATCCGGCTCGACCCGAGCGATGTTGAATTCGGGGACGATGTTGATATTCTTTTCCTCTAACAGGCCGCCCAACAACTGGCTGGCGATGGGCTTGGTGAACGCGCCGGTGAGGGGCGTCGCCAGGGTCAACTCCACCCGCTTGCGCAACCCCTGCTCATGAAAGTACCAATCGGCCAGGAAGAGGAATTCCAACGGCGCCACCGGACACTTGATAGGCATCTCGGCGATGTTCAGCACCAGTCGTCCACCCTGCCATGTGCGCAGGAATTTCGCCAGCGCGACGGCGCCATCCACAGTGTAGAAATCGAAGATGCTCTTGCGCCACTCGTGTTCCATCAGCCCGGCGGTTTCCTGCGGCACAATCTTGGAGCCGGTGGCGATGATCAAGTAGTCATAGGTGAGATAGCGGCTGTCTTTGGCGATGCGCACCCGATTATGCTCCGGTTCGATGACCTCGATAGGAGAGAAGATGATTTCGACGCCCGGCGGCAGGTAGTCGCGCTTGAGGCGCACTACGTCAGCTTTGCTGTAGACGCCAAAGGGAATGAAGAGAAAGCCCGGCTGGTAGTAGTGAGCCTCGTCAGCATCCACCAAGGTGATCTTCCATTCGTCCTGGTCGAGAACACGCGCCAATCGGTTGGCTGCCATGGTGCCGGCCGTGCCGGCGCCCAATATCAGAAGACGTTTCATCGTTGAACAATCCTTTCCCATCGTTCACAACTGGGTCAATGCAGCGATATTCTCCAATCTGGCGCAGATCTGTTGGCGCTCACCGGCGATGTGGGTCACAATGTCGGCGATGCGTTGCACCAGAGGGAGCAACTGCTGCTGTTGAGTCAAGTCGAGCGTGTACACTTCGTGCAAGTGCGCCTGCACCAGACCGGGCGTCACGTCAAGATAGGCGGCGATCCTCTCCAGTTGCTCAGGTGACGGAGGCCACACCTTCGGCGCAATGCCGCCGACGATGACCATGCCGCTTAGTTCAGCGCCTGTGCGGATAAAGCCGCGCGCACAGAGCAGTCCCAGGTGGCTGGGTAGAAAGGCGGGCTGTAATCCCGGCCGTCGCGCCAGCTCCGCCCACCATTGCAGACAGCGCTTCTGAGCGTGTGGTTCTGCTTCCATGGCAGAGAACAAGCCACAAGGGTTGCTGGGTCGCGTCACCGGCAGCCCGTTCAGGTCAGTGATGATGATCATCACACCGAGGGCGTCGGCGAAGGTGTCCTGGAGCAACTGCACGCAATCAAGGGGCAACAGGCGCGTCAGATGCGGCGTCGCGGCAGCGACGGATTTGTGGAGCTCGACCGGCGCGTTTTCTTTTGCCAGCCACTGTTGCACCTGGCGGCGGGGAAAGCGCCATTGATTGCCTACCTTGACGGCCGGCACTTTGCCGTTGTCGGCCATGCGGTAGATGGTGGTGCGGTCAACCTGGAGGAGGGACTGAAGTTCTCGTGCAGTGTAGAAATTGGCGTCCATTTGTGCATCCGGTTGCATTCAGTGCATTGTGTGCATTTGATGCAACATGAGCATACGCCGATTGGGACGCCGATGCACGTGACAGGCGTCCCGAAAAGTCCGGGACATCTGTCACGATATGGGGAAGGACAGAGGGTGATTCAGTCCGCCAGAACGTAGGCAAAGATGAGCGGGGCGACGATGGTGGCGTCTGACTCGATCATGAATTTGGGAGTGCTGATGTCCAGCTTCTCCCAGGTGATCTTCTCATTGGGCACTGCGCCCGAATAGGAGCCGTAGCTGGTGGTTGAGTCGCTGATCTGGCAGAAGTAGCTCCACAGGGGCGTCTCCTCCAGCTCCATATCCTGACGCAGCATGGGCACGACGCAGATGGGGAAATCGCCGGCGATGCCGCCGCCGATCTGGAAGAAGCCGACCGGTTGCTGACTTGTCTCGGCCCGGTACCAGTCGGCCAGGACCATCATGGTCTCGATGCCGCTGCGCACCGTATGAACATTCTTGATATGGCCGCGGATGCAATGGGAAGCGTAGATATTCCCCGTAGTGGAATCTTCCCACCCTGGCGTGAAGATTGGCAGGTTCATCTCGCACGCGGCCATCATCCACGAATCCTGTGGGTCAATCTGGTAATACTTTTCCAGCTTGCCGCTGCGCAAAATGCGATAGAGAAACTCATAGGGGAAATAACGTTCGCCGGCCTCATCCGCAGCCATCCACTCTTCCAGGATGGCGTCTTCGATGCGGCGGATGGCTTCCTCTTCGGGGATGCACGTGTCCGTCACCCGATTCAGATGGCGCGAGAGCAGCTCGTGCTCATCCTCTGGCGTCAGATCGCGCCAATTGGGGATGCGCACGTAGTGATCGTGGGCCACCAGGTTGTAGATATCCTCTTCCAGATTGGCGCCCGTGCAGCTGATCGCGTGGATCTTCCCGGCGCGAATCATCTCGGCCAGCGACAACCCCAGCTCTGCACTGCTCATGGCGCCGGCCATGGCCAGAAACATCTTGCCGCCGCCGGCGAGAAAGGTGCAGTATCCCTCGGCGGCGTCCACCAACGCGGCTGCGTTGAAATGGCGATAGTGATGCCTGATGAAGGCTTTGACGCTGTTTGCATGGTCCATAGAGATTTCTTTCACATCTTCCTTCTGTTCTGCATCACATAGGAAATCGTTTTGTAGACGAGCTTGGCTACGGCGAAATCTGAGGCGTGATGGCCGACGACCGGCGCCAGCTCAACGCAATCCAGCGCAACGACCTCCGCGTTCTCCGTCACCGTGCGCAGAATGGCAAGCGTCTCGCGCCAGGTCAACCCATCGGGTTCGGGCGTGCCCGTGGAGGGGACAATGGCCGGGTCCAGCCCATCCACGTCGATGGTAAGATAGACGCGCCGCCCGGCCAGACGCGCTCGTAGCTCGTCCTGCCAGTTGCCATCGTGCACATCCTCGGCAAACCAGGCGCGCACGCGGTGCGGATGCGCGCGAGCGAACTCCATCTCTTCGGCGCAAACGGAGCGAATCCCCACCTGGAGCACCTGCTCGATCTCCGGGTGCTCCAGGAGACGACGGGCGATGCAGGCATGGCTGAGAGTCGTGTCGTCGTATTCAGCGCGCAGATCGCTGTGCGCGTCGATCTGCACCACGGTGAGCGGACCGCCCAGGGCGGCGAGCACGCCGCGGCCAAAGCCCACGCTTACGGTGTGCTCGCCGCCCAAACCCACCACCAGCTTGCCGCTGGCAGCAGCCTGGCCGACGGCCGCGGCGATGGCTTCCACTGCCGCAGCCGGTTCGTCAGGCAGCGCCAGCGCGGGCAGGGTGTGCACGCCATACTCCAACGCCGGCTCGCGATCGAACTCCCGGTCGTAGAGCTCCACCTGCTGGGACGCGGCGATGATGGCGGCCGGACCGCCGGCCGCGCCGTGGCCGTAGCTCACCGTCGCCTCGAAGGGGATGGGCAACACCAGAACCTGAGCGTGCTCATGGGCAGCGGCTTCGGCCGGCAACCCCAGGAAGTTGTCGTTGATCATCGCGCCCAATCCACTAGACCAGGATGGCAGCGGCCACAACGGTGGTCCACATGCCGCCCGATGCCGCTGATGTCGCGATGGTGATGCTCGTGGTGTCCACGATCTCGCCGCCCATCATGTATTGCTCTTTGCGCTCGTTGTAATCTTTTTCGGCGTCGAAGGGAATGCCCAGCGTCGTCGCCAGCATGGTGGCCGCCAGGTCTTCGGAATAGTCGCCCGCCTCTTGTTCGGTTTGCCCGTAGGAGTGGTGTTCAGACAGATAGCCGTATTTGTCTGGGTCGGCCGGGCGCGCCACGCCGATGGACGCGGCGATGCGTCGACCTGGCTCATTGCTCGACATCTCAGCGATGACGGCAAAGACGATCTCGCCTGGCTGCAACAATTTCAGGCCGTCATCGCGGGCAATGATCTTACAGCCAGGGGGAAAGATCGACGACACACGCACCAGATTGAATTGGGCAATGCCGGCCTCGCGCAGGGCCATCTCAAAGCTGGTTAGCTTTTCTCTGTGAATGCCCATGCCGCGCGTCAAGAATAGTTTGCGAGGAATCAGTCTCATCTTTGGTTCACCCCCTGGTGTGAAAATCACTTGCCACAAAGAGCACAAAAATAACGCAAAGACATTTTCTTTGTCATCGGTGTCCGCAGGCCATGCGGCCTGGAAATGAACAACGAACACAAAGAATGTTGTGAGGCAAACGCTGCACGACAAAGGCGCAACAACCCTGAATGTTATGTCTTTTTCGATGACACGTCAAAAGAAGTTGAGGATGGGATCGATCATGACGATCGAATCACATCAATCCAGGGGAATTGGCTCGTTCATGGCCGGCGGCGGCAGGCGTAACGCCACATCGACCAGCGCGGCCAGCAGCGCAGGGATTTCGCGCGATTCTGACCAGGCAATCGAGCGAGGGCTGTAGACGCGCCGATCAGCGCTGACTCCATGCACTGTCATACCCAGTCCGTCGCAGGTGAAGAGTGCACGGGGCAGATGAAAATTTTGAGTGACGAGGATGGCTTCATGGACAAGGAAGACGTTCCTGGCGCGGTAGCAGGAGTCGTAGGTGCGGCGACCACCGTAGTCCGCCTGCATGTCTTCGAGAGGTACGCCCTGCTGTGCGGCGTAAGCCATCATTGCACCCGGCTCGTCGTAATCGTCCAAATAGGTTCCGCCGCTCATGAGCAACGTGTCCACCTTGCCAGCCCGATAGAGATCAACGGCTGTATCCACCCGGTCGCGCAGCATGGCGCTGAGCCGATCGCCCGAGTAGACGCGTGCGCCAAAGACGATGGCGACGCGCGTCGATGGGGCTGCTTCCGGCGCAACAATGCGACTGGCGTAACGCAGCTCGATCCAGCCTTGCCAAAGAAATGGAAAGCTGGCAAGCAATCCGCACAAGAAAATAAGGGCGAGAATCCACAGAATCTTTTGTTTCATCTCCTCAATTCTACCAGGAAAGCTGACTTCGCTTCGGACAGCTTTCTACCAATTTGGCTTCTCTCAAGATGACGAATCTGGGAATCTGACAGAATTACCACTCAGCCACAACGAGACGGTGTTACGCTCGCAACAACGAATGCGGGGAATTGGCCCCGCTATACTCGGTGGAGCAAACAAGATGCACTCGTGTTTCAAGAGCGGACTCTGGGGCGCTGCACGCGCCGGGTTATTATTCGCCACTTTCTTACTCTTCTCCGTTGTTGGTCAGCGAGAGGCCCTCGCCGACCCCTTGCTGCAGGAACCACAGCCGGTCGTCATCTACTTTTTTTGGGGCGACGGCTGTCCACACTGTGCGGCGGCCAAGCCATTCCTGGCTGAGCTTGCCCAGCGTTATCCGGGGGTGGAAGTGCGTGCGTATGAAGTGTGGTATTCGGAGGAGAATCGGGCGCTTTTCCTGCGTATGGCGACGGCTCATGGTTTCGAGCCGAGCGCGGTGCCCACCATCTTTATTGGCGACCAATACTGGGTGGGCTTTGCGGAACAACTGGCCGGACCGATCGAGGCGGCTGTCGCTGCGTGCGCGGCCAATGGTTGTCCGGATGCTGGCGTCGGCGTCATACCGGGCGTTGCGCCGGCAGGTCTCACAACCCAACCGACGCCTGATACAATGCCTGATACAGTGGAGACTGTCGTCGACGTTTCGCCAGAGCCAGCGGTTGTCATGCAGGCCGATTCTCTGCTGGCTGCGCCCACTCCGACGATCAGTCAGAGCGGCATCGGAGCGATTACCATTCCCCTATTGGGCGAGGTGAATCTGGCGGCTCAATCCCTGACGCTCAGCACCGGGTTGATCGCGTTCGTTGATGGCTTCAACCCCTGTTCCTTGTGGGTACTCTCGGTGCTACTGGCGTTGACGTTGCGCAGCGGCTCGCGCCGGAAGGTGTTGCTGGTCGGCCTGGTCTTCCTCACCGTCACCTCATTGGTCTACGCCCTCTTCATCGCCGGTCTCTTCACCATGTTTACGGTCATCAGCTTCGTTGGATGGATTCAGGTCGTCGTGGCGCTGGTCGCCCTCTTTTTCGCGGCAGTCAATATCAAAGACTATTTCTGGTACAAAGAGGGCGTCTCCTTCACCATCGCTGAAGAAAAGAAGCCCGGCATCTACCAGGGAATGCGGCGCATTCTGGCCGCAGGCGATTCCACCTGGGGCGTGATCGCGGCAACAGTGGTGCTGGCCGCGGGCGTCTCGCTGGTAGAGTTCTCGTGTACGGCCGGTTTTCCTGTGTTGTGGACGAACCTGCTCGTCAGCCAGGAGGCGACCGCGTTGACCTTTGGCGCGCTGTTGTTGCTCTACATGCTGATCTATCAACTGGATGAGCTGGTGATATTCGCCGCAGCTATCTTCACGCTCAAATCCAGCAGGCTCGAAGAGAAGCAAGGACGCCTCCTCAAGCTCATCGGTGGCATGCTCATGCTGACCCTGGCTGTGGTGATGTTGATCAATCCGGCGTGGATGAACCAGATTGCCTCGTCCCTGTGGGTTTTTGCGGCGGCTTTTGGCGGCGCAGCGCTGATCCTGCTGACGCACCGGGTGATTCTGCCCCGTTGGGGTATCCACGTGGGCAGCGAGCTGCGTCCGGCAAAAGGGCGCAAGAAAGAGCTGCGGCGTCATCCACGCGCGCACTGAGGGGCTGGGGCTTATGCGACCCCTTCTTTGAGGGCAGGCTGGACACGCATGGCAATGCCCTGAAAGCCAAACCACATGACCGTCACAGCCAGGCTGACCGCCGCCGCCGAAAGCAGCCCCTGTTGGACGCTCATGCCCAGTTGGTCCTGAGCATAGCCAGCCCAAATGACGCCAATGGATTGGGTGAGGGTGAAGGCCGTGAAGTCGAAGGCAAAAACGCGCCCGCGAAACGCATCCTGTGTCAGCCGCTGGAGCAGCACCGATGAAAAAACCCACACCGAACCTGAACCCAGAGAGCGCAGGAGCACGCCGATGAGCGCCCAACCCAACCCAGACGCCAGGGCAATGGCCAAGACGCCCACGGTCAGCAATACAAAGCTGGCGCCAATAGCCCACAGAACCCTGCCGTAGTCATCGCCAAACCAACGACGCATGAGCAGGGGGCCGACGCCTGTGCCCACGCCGACAGTCATATAGATCAGCCCCAGTGTGAGCGTGCCAGAGCCATTGAGAGGATAGACCTGTTCGGCAAGGGGCACTTCCAGGACATTGACGATGCCCCAAACAATGGCTGCGGCTGCTTTGACCAATGCCAGTCCCAACAGGATCGGACGCACGCGCAGATAGCGCATGCCGTCCACAAAGTCGAGAAAACCACCCTGTCGGGCGCTCGTCCGCACATCCACATAGACCAGGGTCACGCGCATGACGAAGTACGCCGAAAGCAAGAACGAAGCCGCGTCGATGACGAAAGCCGCGGTCACGCCAAAGAGCGACGAAGCGATTCCGCCCAAGAGTGCGCCAATCGCCAGCATGACGCTCCAGGTGAAGCCATCCAAGGCATTGGCAGTCACCAGATCATTCGGCTCCACGATGTTGGGGATGACGGCGGAATGGGCCGGGTTGTAGAGCGCGCTCAGGGCGAATTGCAGGATGGTCAGCCCATAGAAGAGCCACAACTCGTCGGGGCTGTCCACCAGGAGGAAGCCGAGCACCGTAACTGCGCGCAGCACGTCAGCCGCGATCATGATGTTGCGCCGGCTGATGCGGTCGGCCAGGACGCCGGCAAAAGGCGTAACAAAAAAGACCGGCAACATACGCGCAAGGAAGAGATAGCTGATGGCTGCGCCGGAGTTGGTGATCTGCGCGACCAGCGCGGCAGAAGCCAACAGATTGAACCAATCCCCCAGGTTGGAAATGACACGCGCAATCCAGAGGTTACGATAATGACGGTTACGCCGGAGCAAATCCAAATAACTATGCATTGAACTTCTATGCCTCTGGTACAGGTGGCCTTCAATAGGGCCAGGGTATTGTTATGCTGAGCGCCAGCGAAGCATCTGGGTGGCAGAGCGAGATGCTTCGCTGGCGCTCGGCATGACAACCATTGGGTTACTTGCGCCCACGTGTACTAGTCGCAAGGCCATCATTCGGTCAAATCACCTTTTCGGTCTTGCCGGCCAGCCGCCGCAATTGCTCCATCTGTCCCACGTGATAGGTTTCGTGCCAGGATAGGAAGCTCACCTGTTCGGCCATGCTGCGCTCCTGCCCATCTGGGATTGCCGTCATTTCATCTTCGCTGATCTCGTTCAGCCGCGCCAACAGCCGCTCCTGACTGGCGTGCAGATCATTCAACAGGCGGTTCAGCGGCAGTGCATCAGCCTCGTGGGTGATCGGCTGGGAATCGCGCTTGTAACGCTGATAGTCCTCAATGTTTCCCAAGGGAGGGACACCCAGGCGTTTGAACATGGTCTGTCGCGACAGAAGAATGTGGCCCAGAAGCCAGTTCAGGCAATTTCCCCCGTCTGGCGGCTGCAAAAGAGCGTCGGCTTCACTCAGCCCGTCGAGCTGCGCCTGTATGATGCGGGCATGGAGACGTAACTCGCGGCTCACCTGGTTGGCCAGGGTAAATGGTTTCGTGGACATAGTCCCTTCCTGTATTGTTCGCGCTTGATTGCTGCGTACAGCGCCAGACAGATTGGTCAGCACGCGTTCATATTGTAGACTAAAGTCATAGGCGATCGAAGCGACGAGATAGGCGCCTGTCTGGATTGTAACACACCCCATCCGAATCATCGGGAAGCCCATGATTCGCGGGAGCAACGAATGGGAGTCGATGATGAGGCATTCTGTCTTTGTCTGTTTCCTCTGTACTGCACTGCTTGCGGCGCTGGCCTCGTGCAGCCAGGGCGAGACGCCGCCCCAACCGACGCCTACTGCGATCCCGATCCTTTCTTTTGCCTCCCTTGAGCAGGCTCCTATGCCCCCCGATCCAATCGAGAACGCGCGACCGACTGAGACGCCTGCCGTCGCGCCCGTCATGGAAATGACGGCGCCCGCGGCGACGCCAGAGGGCGCCGCGCCGGCGCCGATCTCGCCGCTCTCTGTTCCCGTGGCCGACGCGCCCATCTCGCCATTGGCGACGCCGATTGACGAGACGCAGGTTGGTCTGCCGATTGTGACAGCGGAGATTGTGTCGCATGCCCATGAGATATCTCCCACAGTCGCGCCGATCGTTATTGCAACGCCGACCGCCGCTCCCTCTGTGGAGTCTACGCCTTTGTTGATGACGACCGATGTTCTGACGACCTCCCAGCAGATCACGGAGACGAAGCTGACCACCGTGACCGATTTCATCGGCGATAGCGCCCAGATCACGCTGACGCAGAGCACAGCCATCATCCCGACTGACGCCGTTTCCGAGACGCAGCCAATCACTGACCGCCTGTCGCTGCCGCTGACTACCACAGCAGAGATCACGTTGTCGGGCGCGCTCACGGTGAACGTAGGCGACCCAGCCGTGCTCTTTGTCGAGTGGCAATGGCGGCGCTCTGAACTGGCCGATGGCTCGCTCGTGACGCCGACGCGCCCGGCCGACTACACATTGCAGGTGTATCCCGACGGAGTGGTGCGCGTCCAGGCCGATTGCAACGTCGGCGAAGGCTGGTGGCTCGTCACGGATGACAAGCGACTGGAAATCGAGCTGACCTACTCCCTATCCGAGTGCAGCCCTGATTCCCTTTATCGCATCTTCGCCGCGCAGTTGGCTGCGGCAACCGCTTTCACTGTGACGGACAACAGCCTGACCATTGCATATGGCGACCAAAACGACATGATCACCCTCACGCCGGCCCCAACAATCGTCCCAGAGAAGGAAGCTGAGCTCACCTGGGAGGAGCTCAGAAACGCCGCCTATCCCCTGAACCAAACCAGCGTTGTCACCTTGACAGCCGGAGAATTTCGCCAGCGTGCGCTGCCGGGTGAACGCGCCGGCCTTGTCATTGGCCTGACCGACTGGCGCGGCTATGGCGACCTGGATGGCGACAAAATCGGGGACGCCGCCGTCATCATCTTTGTGGAACAAGATGACGCCTCCCCATCCTATTATCTCTTTCCTGTTCTCAATCGCAAGGGTATCGCCCGGCCCCGAGAGCCAAACTTCCTGGGACACGAACTTGTCGTGCGCAACTTGGAGATGGGCGATGGTCGCCTGACCGTCGAACTCGCCGCGCCAGGCCAGGATGCAGCCGCCCGCCGCCTGACTTTTGCCTGGCAAGATGAAGCACTGAAGTTGACCGAAGAAGAGGAAGTCGCAATTCCAGATGCCCAGGGACAACGGGAGCGGCCAGCTCTGGGTGTAGAGCTGGCGACAGGTGCAGTGCAGACCATCATCACCGGTGTCATCGAATTCGACGCAATCCACTCATACATCATCACCGCGACGGCCGACCAACTGATGACAGTGACCGTCGCCTCGCCCAATGAGACCCTCTATCTCTCCCTGTACGGTCTGGATGATCCCTTTGTACTGCGTTCGGTGCGCCAGGAACGCAGCGCATGGGCAGGTGTGATCCCTGCCAGCCAGCCCTACATGATCAGCATCGTCTCTGTGGGCGAGCGCACCCCCTACACGCTCACCATCGAGACGAATGGAGGCAGGTGGTCGAACGCCAACGGCGCGTTCCACCACCCGACACTGCCCGGGATGGATGCCATCGTCGATTCCGTGCTGGACTGCGTCGTCCCTGGCGACTTCATCCTCGTGCACGACGACGGCGGCGACCGATCAGAGACAGTCGTTGCCCACGCAGGATCGCTCCACCGTCTGGCAGAACAGGGTGATCGCCTGGACGCGCCCGGTTGCACGTCACGTAAGGGGCAGACGCCGCCCGCTCATTCATAGAGAATCAGAGAGTTCACATGGCCGAACAACAACATGCACTTTCGCCTCATCAAGACCAGGTGCGGAAACAAGTCGCCAGACAGAGCGCGCCGCCGCGCTACGTTGGCAAACGCAGCCTGGACTTCTCTCCTTTCGGCGCGGCATTGGCGGGAATGAGTCGCGAGCGGCGCCAACAGATCGCTGACATGACGGCGCAGGCTACCATTTCTCAAATTCAGCGCCGGCTGCGCGCCGGCGACCTGACCAGCGTTGATCTCGTGCTGTGGTCGCTGCACCGCATCCAGGCCGAAGATGCAGACCGCCTCAACTCGATCATCGAGCTCAACCCCGATGTGTTGGAGATCGCGCACAGGCTGGACGCCGAGCGCGCCGCCGGCCAAGAGGCAGGGCCGCTCCATGGCATCCCGGTGCTGCTCAAAGACAACATCGCCACGGGCGACCGGATGCACACCACCGCCGGCGCGTTGGCATTGGCAACCGCGCACGCCGATCGAGACGCGTTCATTGTGGAGCGATTGCGCAAAGCCGGCGCGCTCATCTTGGGCAAGACCAACCTGAGCGAGTGGGCCAACCTGATGACCAGCAATTCGTCCAACGGCTTTAGCGCGCTGGGTGGTCAGACTCATCATCCTCTGGGCGCGTTCGATGTGAGCGGGTCGAGTTCCGGCTCTGCCGTGGCTGTAGCTGCCGGCTTTGCGCCCCTGAGTGTGGGCACCGAGACCTCTGGCTCCATCATTTCGCCGGCCAGTCAAAATGGCGTCGTGGGTCTCAAGCCTAGCATTGGCCTGGTGAGCCGCGACCGCATCATCCCTATCACCGGCGTTATGGACACCGCTGGCCCCATGGCCGCTTCTGTGACCGACCTGGCGATTCTCTTCAACATACTGATGGGTGTGGATGGCAACGACCCGGCGACGACGGCGGCCCGTCAGCTCGCTGGCGTAGATTTCACCCATTCTCTCGACCGTAGCGCCCTGGCGGGTGTGCGCGTGGGTCTGGTTACACCGCAGCCAGAACGACGAATCGAAGACAACCTGCTCCTGGCAAACCTCGCCGCAATACTGCAACACGCAGGCGCGGCGGTGGTCGATGCGCCCTTGCCTGTCATGGAGCTGGACTATGGGCCCATCTTCTTTCACGACCTGGCGCGCGGGGTTGACGCTTATCTGGCGGCGACAGGCGCAGCGCCTATGCGTTCATTGGCCGAGATCGTCAGCTTCAACGAACAGGACAGCGCCAACCGTGCACCCTACGGTCAGGACCTGCTGGTCAAGTCTGTCCTGGACGACATGAGCGACGACGACTATCAGACGTTTGTGACATCCAGCCGCACAACGGCCGCTGGCGTTCTACGGCAGATGATGCATGAGCGCAAGGTCGAGCTGCTTGCCAGCCTGGGAAACACGATGACGCGCCTCTACTCGCCGGCTGGATTTCCTGCCCTCACGATTCCCTGCGGGCGTCGCGGCAACGGCGAGCCTGTTGGTTTGACCTTCGTCGGCGAATTTTTGCACGACGCCCGGCTGATGGGCGCGGCGTATGCCTTCGAGCAGGCGAGGCGGGAAATCCAAACTGCCAGAGGCAACGTGATTTACTGACAAGTCCAGAAAACCAAAAGCTGGAATGGAGTGCAAAGTTGATCAATCGCCTGATGAGCCTGATCCGTAAGGAATTCATCCAGGTGGCCCGCGACCCTCGCACTCTGGGCGTGACCTTCTTCATGCCGGTGGTGCTGCTCTTCCTGTTGGGCTATGCAGCCACCAATGATGTGCGCAACATCGCGTTGGCGGTTTTCGACCAGGACCAGACGCCTGCGTCGCGCGCCCTCATCGACGCGTATCTGGCCGCCGATTACTTCACCCTCTCCCATCTCGTCTCCTCGGAAGAGGAGTTGCGCAGCCTGCTGGATGACAATTCGGCCAGAGCCGGCGTCATCATCCCGCCCGGCTACGGACGGCAGATCGCCGGCTGGAAATCCGCCCGCATCGGATTCGTCATCGACGGCTCAGACCCCACGTTGGCGAATACCGCGCTGGCGGCTGCGACCCTCATCGGTCAGGCTCACTCGACCGACTTGCTGGTGGAGCGGCTGGAACGCCGCGGTATGAGGAACGCGATGGAAGCGCCTGTAGATGTCCGCGCCCAGATCTGGTACAACCCAGGGTTGGTCAGCGCCAACTACATGGTGCCGGCCATGATCGGCATGATTCTTCAATATCTCGCCACCATGTTGACCTCCACCTCCATCGTGCGCGAGCGCGAGCGCGGCACCATGGAGCAACTGATCGTGACGCCGCTACGTTCATGGGAACTCATTGTGGGCAAGTTGACGCCTTACGTCCTTATCGCCTTTATGAACACCATCGAGGTGCTGATCATCGGCGTCCTGGTCTTTGGCGTGACGATCAACGGCAGCGTACCCTTGCTGCTGACGTTGACTGCGCTCTTTCTTGTCACCACGTTGGGCATTGGTCTGCTCATCTCCACCATCGCCAATACGCAGCAAGAGGCCATGCTCACGACTGTGTTCTTTATTTTGCCGTCTGTTTTTCTTTCGGGTTTCTTCTTCCCCATCGCCGCCATGCCACCCTGGCTTCAGCTGATCAGCTACTTGATCCCGCTCCGCTACTACTTGATCATCGCCCGCGGCATCGTCATCAAGGGCGTGGGGGTGGAGGCGCTTTGGCCGCAAATTCTGGCCCTGGGCATCTTTGCTGCGGTTGTGATGGGGCTGGCGATCACACGTTTCCGGCGCAGTCTGGACTAGCAAGGAAGATTGCTCATGCACCCCAATCCAAAACGGATCATTCCGCTTGTGTTCGTTGTTGCGTTGGCGGTCGCCGCCTATTACGCGCTGCCGGCCTTTCTGCCGAATCGGCAGATGATCATCTCTGGCTCCATCGAAGCGACTGAAGTGCGGCTCGGCTCGGAGTTCGGTGGACGCGTGACCAGCATCATGGTGCAAGAGGGCGATGGGGTGGAAAGCGGCCAGCCGCTGGCGGAAGTGCACCTCAACTCTAGTGCACGGACTTCTGGCGCCGCGCGTGAACGCATCACCTCTCCTCTCTCCGGCGTAGTGCTCTATCGCTCTGTAGAGCCGGGCGAAGTGGTGGCAGTCGGTGCGCCGCTGATCACAGTGGCAGATCTGACCGATCTAGAACTGACCGTCTACGTGCCGGAAGATCGCTACGGTCAGATTCGTCTGGGTCAAACGCATCCCGTCACCGTAGACTCGTTCCCCACAGAGACCTTCACCGGCACGGTCGTTCATATCGCCGATCGAGCCGAGTTTACCCCGCGCAATGTGCAGACCACCGAGGGACGCAAGACCACGGTCTTTGCCGTCCGCCTCTCATTGGGCGATGGTCAGGGGAAACTCAAACCGGGCATGCCGGCCGATGTCCATTTCGAGGAAGTAGAATCGGAAAAATAGACAAGCGACGTCGAAGGCAGCGGGCTGGAAATGAACACCATCGCGCCGAATGACTTCGGCTACTTCGAGATGCTGAACGAGCTTGTCCAGCATGAGCCGGCCTCGGTCCTGGATCCGGAACTTGCCGGGCTGTTTGCGGCTAGCGGCATCCGCAAAGATGAGACCTTCGCCCCCGACGCCCGCCTGCGCGCCATTCTGGAGGAGGCCGTGGCAACAGGTAACGCAGCGTCGCGTATGCTGGGCGTGGGAGCGCATCCTGACGACCGGTGGCGCTACTACGACGAACCGAACGCCTGGTGGAACATGCTGTTCGGCGGCGGCTTCGAGTTCCTCGACCCGCTGCCGAACATCAAACCCGACAGCGCCGTGGAGCCATACCCCGCCCTGCACACCCGCCGGCTGAACGCTCGCACGTCGATGTTCTACGTGGCCACCGGCATCACGCCGGCTATGTGCATGCGCCTGCCGAACATCGGCTCGCAGTACCTGGCGGCCAACCTCAACAGCAACGGTCGGCCGCTGGACGGCGGCAAGACCTACCGGATGGTGCTGCCTCCTGACATCCCGGCGGGGCTGTTCTGGTCGACCACCGTCTACGACAACCAGACCAGATCGATGTTGCGCACCCCGCAACGCTTCCCGCGGGCTGGCAGCCAGAACTATCCGACCCCGGCGGCTACGCCGAACCCGGACGGCTCGACGACGATCTACTACGGCCCGCAGCGGCCGGACGGCGTCGCCGAGGGCAACTGGGTGCAGACTGTCCCTGGCAAGGGGTGGTTTCAGCTCCTGCGCTTCTACTCGCCGCTGCTGGCGTTCTTCGACAAGAGCTGGCGCGCTGGAGAAATCGAACCTGTCGGCTAAAGTGATGATACATTGGAACGCAGCGTTTTAGGGGAATGCCGATAGAGCATAGATCAAGAGAATAGAACGGATCGGCTGTTGGACGCCCTGATCCGTTCTATTCTCCCAATCGGTACTCTATCTAACATACGGTCGCACACGCGTCCGATAAATTTGCCGATGAGTTTGGAGGTTGACCAGTGGCTGCAGCAGTCGAACAGCTTCATATGCATGATCGCGCTGCCTATCGCATCACGGTTTTGGGCTTTCTCGATATCCGGTGGTCGGATTGGCTGGAAGGCTTGCACATCGTGTCCACAGCTGGCGA
Source organism: uncultured Caldilineaceae bacterium (assembly GCA_964560495.1). Classification (GTDB taxonomy): domain Bacteria; phylum Chloroflexota; class Anaerolineae; order Caldilineales; family Caldilineaceae; genus UBA5069. The sequence continues at coordinate 68,805 of CAZLMM010000004.1, read as the reverse complement.
CAGCGCGACCGCACAGACCGTGTTGGAGGGAAACCTGGTCGACCAATCGGCCTTGATCGGTGTACTGAGCATGCTGCAAACGCTGGGGTTGCCTGTGCTGGGCGTCGAATATCTGGGGCGAGACAACATTGTGATGCGTCAAAAGGAAGAATCTTGAAGGCTGGTATCAACGCGCTGGCTAGTGGGCTGCGTCCAGATCGCAACAATCTCAAATCGGACGCCATCGCCGGCCTGACCTTTGCGGTCGTCAACGTGCCGCAGGCGATGGCGCATGCGCTGCTGGCGGCGGTCAACCCAGTGCTGGGCATCTACACGCTGATGGTGGCCGTTCCGGTTGGGGCCATCTTCACCAGTTCGGTCTACATGAATGTCTCCACCACTGGCGCGCTTTCGGTGGCCGCTGGCGCGACCATGGCCGAGATCCCGGAAGTTGAGCGCACCGCCGCATTGGCACTGTTGGCGCTCCTGGTCGGCGCGATCCAGGTGCTGGCGGGTCTCTTTCGCCTCGGTTTCATCGTGCGCTTCGTCTCCAACGCGGTGATGACCGGCTTTCTCAACGGCATTGCCGTGTTGATTATCCTGGGGCAGCTTGGTGACCTGACCGGCTTTCAGAGCCGCTTCTCCAACAACGTGGCGCGTGCGCTCGATCTGGCGCTGCGTTTCGACCAGGTGCATGCGCCGACCACCATCATCGGCCTCTTGACGCTGGGCTTGATCGTGCTGCTGCTACGGACGCGCCTGCGCAAGTTCGCCTTCATCCTCGCCATCACCGTTGTGACCATACTGCTGAGCGTGCTGGCGTTGCCGATGTTCGGCGTGACGCTGAACTGGCAGAGCGTCAGAACCGTGGGCGACGTTGCCGTCATCCCGCGTAGCCTGCCTGAGCTGGCGCTGCCATCGCCGCAGCTCTTGTTTTCGCTGTTGTTGCCCGCCTTGTCCATCGCGATCATCGGTCTGATCCAGGGCGCCGGCGTCAGCCAGGGCTACCCAAACCCGGACGGCAAGTATCCCAACGTCTCACGCGACTTCTTCGGGCAGGGCGCCGCCAACCTGGCTACCAGTTTCGTCTCCGGCGTGCCGGCGGGCGGATCGATCTCTGGCACGGCGCTGCTGCTAAGCGCCGGGGCGCGCTCGCGCTGGGCAAACATTCTGGCGGGCCTCTTTGTGGTGGTGATCGTGCTGGCGGCCGCGCCGCTGGTGGAGATGGTGCCGATGCCGGCGCTGGCGGCGCTGTTGATCGTGGCGGGCTACCAGGGGCTGCGCATCGAAGCGGCGCAGACGATCTGGCGCACCGGCAAAGTGCCCGCCACGGTGATGGTGTTGACCTTTCTGGTGACGTTGTTCATGCCCTTGCAGTATGCCGTGCTGATCGGCGTTGCCTTTAGCATCTTGCTCTACGTCGCCCAACAAGCGAACCAAGTGGTCATCACCGAGTGGGTGCTCAAGCCCGAAGGCTTTCCCGTGGAGCAGCCGGCGCCAAGCGCGCTGCCCAGCCATCGCCTGACCGCGCTGCAGGTGTACGGCAGCCTCTTCTTTGCCGGGGCGAAGAATCTGGAAGAAAAGCTGCCCAGCTTAGAGAACACAACGAACGCTGTGATTATCTTGGGGCTGCGGGGCAGAACGGAGATCGGCAGCACCTTTGTTGGCGTGCTGCGCCGTTACGCCGAAACGCTGCGCACACGCAACAGCAAGTTGCTCCTGGTGGGCGTCGATGCCGCTGTCCTCAATCAGCTTGCCAGAACCGGTCTGCTGAATGAGATCGGCGAAGAGAATGTCTTTCCGGCGACGCCGCAGTTGGGCGAGGCGCTAAATGCGGCAGTCGATGCCGCCAGCGCCTGGTTGGACCAGGCCGACGCAAACAAATCATAGCGACGGCGAAACTGCTTAGGCATCATCCACAGATTTCACAGATTACGCAGATGCATGAGCCGTTACTCTGTGAAATCTGCGCAATCTGCGGATCATCTGTTCTCTGATGCTTGGTAGTTACGTGACCACGTAACACGACACCTCTCGAAAGGAATCAGGTATGTCACAACGTAAAGATGCAACTGGCTTCACCGCAACAGCAAACGCGGCGCTCCTGCAGCAGTTGAACTGGAGCAACGCCCAGGACTATGAACTTGCCAGCCGTGGCTTCATTGCCACGCTGGATGATCCGGTCATCTGCGACCAGAGCGGGCGTCCGGTCTGGAACCTCGATGCTTTTGCGTTTTTGGAAGCAGAGACAGCCCCGCCCAGCGTCAACCCCAGCCTGTGGCGGCAATCTCGCCTGAACGCTCGCTATCAGGGTCTCTTCCAGGTGACCGATGGCATCTACCAGATCCGCGACTTCGATCTGTCGGTCATGACCATCGTCGACACCGGCGCCAGCTACATCGTCATCGACCCGCTGATCACCCCGCCCACCGCCGAGGCTGGCATGGCGCTGGTCTATCAACACATCGGTCGCAAGCCCATCGTTGCGGTCATCTACACCCACAGCCACATCGACCATTGGGGCGGTGTGAAAGGGGTGATTTCCCAGGCCGACGTGCAGGCGGGTCGGGTGAAGGTCATCGCCCCGGATCGCTTCATGGAGTTCGCCATCAGCGAGAACGTCATCGCCGGCAACGTGATGAGCCGCCGCGCCAGCTACATGTATGGCACCCTGCTGCCCCAAGACCCCACCGGGCAGGTCGGCGCTGGCCTGGGGCAGACGGCTTCATCCGGCGTGCCCACGCTCATCGCACCGACCGATCTCATCACCCACACCGGTCAGGTCATGGTCATCGACGGCGTGGAAATCGAGTTCCAACTCACGCCGGGCACGGAAGCGCCGGCGGAGATGAACTTCCTTTTCCCCCAGCGCCGCGCCTTGTGCATGGCGGAGAACGTCTCACACAACATGCACAATCTCTACACCCTACGCGGGGCGATCGTGCGCAACCCCAAGGTGTGGGCGCACTACATCGACGAGGCGATCGATCTGTTCGACGGCCGCTACGATGTGGTCTTTTCCTCGCACCACTGGCCGACCTGGGGCGCGCAGGCGGGTCTGGACTACCTGAAGAAGCAGCGCGACATGTACAAGTACATCCACGACGAGACTATGCGCCTGGCCAATCAGGGCTACACACTGCTCGAAATCCCGGAGATCGTCGAGAGCCAACTCCCGGCCGAACTCTTCGACGCCTGGTACAACCGGGGCTACTACGGCACGGTCAGCCACAACGTCAAAGCGGTCTACCAGCACTATCTGGGCTTCTTCGACGGCAATCCCGCCACCCTGCACCCGCTGCCGCCGGAGGCTGCTGGCAAGAAATACGTCGAATTCATGGGCGGCGCGGACAATCTGCTGGCGCAGGCGCGCAAATCGTTCGAGCAGGGCGAGTATCGCTGGGTGGCGCAGGTGGTCAATCACCTGGTCTTCGCCGACCCGGACAACAAAGCTGCGCGCGACCTACAAGCCGACGCGCTGGAGCAACTGGGCTATCAGGCGGAGTCCGGCCCCTGGCGCAACTTCTACCTCAGCGCCGCCAAGGAGCTGCGCGATGGTGTGATCGACCTGGGCGCGCCCAAGACGGCCAGCCCGGATGTGATCAAGGCGATGTCGCTGGATATGTTCTTCGACCTGCTTGCTGTGCGCCTGATCGGGCCAAAAACGGCGGGCAAGAAGCTGGTCTTCAACGCTAATTTCACCGACACAGGTGAGCAGTATCTGCTGGTGGTCGAGAACTGCGTGCTGAACTACGCGAAAGGCAAGCAGAGCGCCGAGGCCGACGCCTCGCTGACCATGACCCGCGCGGCGCTGGACGAGGTCGTGCTGGGCGAGGCCAAACTGGCCGAGAAGCTGGCCACAGGCGAAGCGAGCATCGACGGCAACCCGGAAAAGCTAGTTGAGTTCCTGTCGCTGCTCGACACCTTCGAGTTCTGGTTCAACATCGTCACGCCGTAACACTCTCTATCTGGAGATTGAGGAGCGGAGATTGGCTGAGAGACCCTTTGAGCGCGGCGCCATCAGTCTGTTCGCCGTCAACGGGCTGTGAGCGGACTGGTTACTATCAACCTTATGAAATGGAGAAAAACAATGCATCACAGAATCCGTACCAAACCGTTCTTGCTTATCGTTGTGCTGGCAATCGGTCTGCTTCTGGCCGCGTGCGGCGGTGCAGAAGAGCAGGCAGAAGAGCCGGCCGCGCCCACTGAAGCGCCGACGGAGGCCCCTACGCAAGCGCCAACCGAAGCGCCAACCGAGGCGCCGACCGAAGCGCCAACCGAGGCGCCAACCGAGGCGCCAACCGAAACGCCGACTGAGGAGGCGACGCCGACCGAAGTCCCTGCCGAGGAAGCTGCGCCCACCGAGGAACCGGCTGAGGGAACCGTGGGCAGCGTGCTCGAAGGCGCCACCTGGCAGGTCGCCGAATACCCGGCTGCCGACGGCAGCGCCGTTGCGCCCGTCGCCGAAGCCACCATTACCTTCCAGAATGGGCGGGTCACTGGCAATACAGGCTGCAACGGCTTCTTCGCCGGTTACACCCTCGATGGCGACGCACTATCCATCACGCTGGGTGGGCTCACAGCGATGGCATGCGACGAGCCTGTCATGGCTCAGGAAGGGGCCGTCCTGGCTGCTCTGGGCCAAGTCGCCTCCTACAAAGTCGTTGACGGCCAGATCAAGCTGCTCAGCGAAGATGGTGCGACGTTACTCACGCTGACGGCCCAGAGTTCGCCAGCCCTGACCGGCGTCGTCTGGCGCGCCACGAACTACAACAACGGACGCGAGGCTGTAGTCGGTATGCTGGAGGGCGCCGAGATCACCGCCATCTTCGCCGAAGACGGCACGCTCTCCGGCTCGGCGGGTTGTAACAATTATGTCACGGGCTACACCGTTGATGGCAACCAGATCACCATCGAGCCGGCTGCTGTCTCGATGATGTTCTGCGCTGAACCTGAAGGGATCATGGAACAAGAAGCGGCCTATTTGGCTGCGCTGACCACGGCAGCCACCTACTCGATCAACGGTCAGGTGCTCGAAATGCGCACGGCTGATGACGCCATGGCATTGCGCTACGAAGTGGCGTCGGACTCCGTCGTTGCGCCGGACGCGCCGGCCAGCGCGGACCCAGATCCGGTGGCGGCTGACACGACAGCTGCTCCCATCGCGTTTGCCGCCGCAGCCGCCGAGACCCCGACCGGTCGCGTTACGGCGCAACTCGGCGTCAATATCCGCGTTGGGCCTGGCGTCCAGTTCCCGATCGTGGGCGTTGCGCCCCTCGGCGCCGAGGGTGAGATCATTGGCAGGAGCGCCGACGGCCAATGGTGGGCAGCGCGCGTCCCCACGGCCCCGAACGAACAAGGGTGGGTGGCTGCAGCCTATGTCGAGGCCAGCAACGCCGATGACGCCCCTGTCCTGCCAGCGCCGCCGCTGCCCAAGCCAACCGCGGCAATCCAGCCCGGCGCATCATATAATGTGCCTCAAAACGTCATTCTTTTCTCGGCATCGCGCGTTGTGCAGGAGGGCAATCGCGTATATGAGTTGGAGGATATTTACGCCGTACCGGCAACACCCGGTGCGCAGGCTGAAATGGTGGCCAACAACGCCATGCAACCCGCGCTCAGCCCGGACCGATCGACGCTCGCCTTCTACAGCCAACAGAGCGACAAGCTAGGCGTGGGCGGCCACGATGTGAATACAGGTCGGCGCTTGCGCTTCTCGCGCTTCATCGAGGATAGCCAACCGCGCTGGAGCCCCAGCGGCGACCGACTCGTCTTCGCCAGCAATCGTCAGGGCGACCGCCGCTGGCGTATCTATATCACGCCGGCAGTGGATAGAGAGCGCCCGGCGGATATGGTGTACACCGAACTGGACTTTGGCAAGGACCCAGACTGGCATCCGAGCCAGGAGCTGCTTATCCTCAAGGGCTGCGACCCGCAAGGCCAGAATTGCGGTCTCTACACAATGGGAACGGATGGCTCGAACCGCACGCAGTTCACCAATGTCGCCTCTGACTCCTTGCCGCGCTGGTTGCCGGATGGCAGCGCCGTGGTCTTTATGAGCGATGGCCGCGACGGCAATTGGGAACTCTATCGCGCCAACGTGGCCGACGGCAGCGTCACCCGCCTCACCAACGACCCGGCGCCGGATGGGCTGCCCGCCGTTAGCCCGGATGGACGGCAGATCGCCTTTGTCAGCAAGCGTAGCGGCGACTGGGGGCTGTGGGTCATGCCCGCGACCGGCGGCGCAGCGACCCAGATTACTGCCATTCCGGGCGAACTGCCTGATTGGCTGCGCCAGGCCGTGGATTGGCCGCGCTAATTGTATACTCCCATCAGACGCAAACGCCTATCCGAATAATCTTGGCCAGTCATCAACAAATGGCGATTATTCGGATAGGCAGCCAGGGATTCCTTCGACGCCGCCTGCGGATGTGGGCGGCGACTTTATCTCCACCCAGATCTTCCATCACTCTCCACCACGCGCCAACTCTTCGATTCAGGCAGGTGACAGGATGCGCTCCTGGCGACCTGGCTGATGCGTTGCCAGAACAATCAATTACCTGGCATGGAGACCACCAACTGCCCAATCGCGCCGTCGCGTTGAAAGATCCGCTGCGTCAGCGCTGGCGACAATCTCAACCCGTCGCTCCGTTCGATCCGTCCATCGGCATAGCGCACCTCGATCTGGGCGCGTGGGCCGCGCGCCAAGACCACCGGCGTCTGGCACAGGGTGAAGGCAAGCGCCCCCGCTGGCGTCGGCAGGTTGCGCTGGAGGCCATCCAGCCCGATCATGCTGAAATCCGCCGGCGCGGGCAACAGCTCTTCCTGACGCAGCAACACAGGCTCAAATCGCAGCGCGCCTCCTTCGATGCGCACGCCAAGTTCGCCCAGACGCGTCAAAATCTCTTCCTTCACCTGGCCGGTCATCCCCGGTTGTTTGGCGCCCTGACCTTTGGGCGTGTGCGAATAGGGATCGGTGGGGAATGCGCCGTACTCTGCCGGCGTCTTGTTGAAGCCGATGCCGGCGCGGATGTCGTAATAGGCTGCGGCCAGCCCCTCGATGGTCTCCGCCCGCGCGTTGGCCGCGCGCGCCTGCCAATAGCACTCTTGCACGGCAAGCAGCAGCTTGGCGACCATGTGCCAATAGATGCTGCCCAGCCCTTCGAAGGCGAAGAACGTGCCCGACCGCCCGGTGAAGGCTTTGTGATCAAAGGTCTCTTCGAACAGCGCTAGAATCGCCTCCGTCTCTGCGTCCACCATCTGGGCGAATTCTTCTCGTGCGCGCAGGCGTTGCAGCGCCGCCGCTACACCACGCGCGTTGCGAAACGCGCCATTGAAATGATAGACGCCGCGCGCATCGCGCACGAGCAGGCTGCGGTCGCCGGCGGCCGTCAGCGCGCCCACCAGTGTCAAGCCGGCCACGCGCGCCGGGGCGATACTGTTCTTTTGCAAAAAGCCGGGCAGATCACGATCTGGATAGAGGATGTAGCTGTGCTGATCGGCGCGGTAGAGCCGGCTAGCGCGCAGCGTGTGCAGCAGCGCCAATACCTCCTCGGCGTCGAGCAGACCAGAGGAGAGGATCGCCACCTGGCCTTCCAACATCTCGTAGAGCTCGCTGACCTCTGCCGCGCCTTCGTGCAGGTGCAGGATGTTGTAGGCGTGATAGAGGCCATCGCTGCGCCGATTGGCGCGCAATGTCTGGTCCACATAACGTTGCGCCAACGCCAGCAGCGCCACAATTTTAGTCGACGCCACCGCTACGAACTCGCCGCAGAGGCCGTGGCGGTAAACGCGCCAGCGCGCCTCACTGGCGGCTGCGCCCAACGCGTCCATCAGCGCGCGGCGCTGGGCAGGGTCAAAGCCGCCGGGTAGCTGCGACTGGTGCACCAGCAGAATCGTATGCAACGCGTCGAGCTGGTCGGCCACTTCACGCGTCAGGTGCAGCGTTGCGCCAATATGGTCTGTATAGTCAACAAAGAGCTGCTGGCAAAAGACCAATGTGCGGCGCAGATAGGCAACGGTGACCACCGAAAGCCCCTTGCCCACCAATGCGTTGTTAGCGTCGTTCCACTCTGGGCGCTGCGTGTTCATCCACACGCCGCCCTCTGGAATCAGATTGCTGAGCTTGGTCAGCATCAGCCCTAGCAACTTTTCAGCCAACGAAACGTGCAACACGCGCCCGCTTGCGTCGGTCAACAGCTTGCCATCGGTTCCCAGCTCGCGCACGCGCGCCTGCACGGCGTGTTCGCGCGGCCAATCGAAGTCAATCGTGTTGCTCCAATCCGCCAAGAGCGCGTCGTATGCTCGAATGCGATAGGGCACATCGGCATGACTGAAGACGCGCTGGTCGAGCATCTCTCGCAATTGGCCGGGGTGCATGTGCGTCGAGAGCTCCAACAATTTTTGCAGATAGATCAACTGGTGGTCGCTCCAATAGCCGATATTGGCCCAGGGGTTGTTTGGCTCCGGCGTCTCCCACTCGATGCCGGCGCGTGTCAAGCGATAGGGGTTATAGCCGTCGACGGTGGTGGCGTTGACGAATTTGGCGATCATGTTTTCCAGATAGGCCGGGAAAGCCCACGCCAGCGGCTCCCAGTTCTGAAAGATGTCGCGCCAGTTGCCTTGATAATCGAGACGGCGACTGCCATCGTCGTTGGTCAAGTTGATCGAAAAGTGATTCCACGGCCGGCTGGGGTCGCCGTGACGGCGGCTAAAGGTGAGCGGCAGATATTCGTAGCAAAGGCGAATGAGATCGGGCGCGCCATTGGCCGCCGCGCGCGTGTGCAGCTCGTCGATGGTGCAGCGTGGGGGCAGCGCGGCGAAAAACACCTGCTCTTGGCTCAACACCGCGCGGTTGCGCACCCGCACAAAGTCAGTGAAGTCCTGCGCTGTCACCTGTCCATTGTCCACAAAGACGCCGCCGCGCATGGTGTTGAAGAGCACGTTGGCGGTGTGATGGGCGGTGGTCAGCGGGTCGGCAGAGAGCTGCAGGCCATCCGCCGACGCAATCAACGCGTACAGTTGCTGCGTGCTGTGGGCAATGTCGGCTTCCAGTTGTTGCGCCAGCGCACTGCGGTCGCCGGCCAGCAACGCGCGTAGGGCAACGATCTGGCTGTGATCCTGATTGACATCGGCGACGAGGCTCCAACTGCGCTCCTCGCCGGCGGCCAGTTCCAACTTGCTGTGCAGCAGATAGGCGCCGCGTCGGCCTTTGACATCGCCTTCCTGCGCAATTGGCTGCCCGCGCCGGAAAGGATCGAACTGTGTGCTCGATAGGAGATAGCGCGCATCTTCCAGCCCAATCTGCCAGGCGACGCTTGCCATCAGCGACTCCGACGGCTCGGCGCGATCGCTCAACGTGGCGCTGAGGGTGAAAAGCCCCAGCCCTGTCTCCCCGTCCAACTCGCTGCGTTTGTAGGCGTCGAGCAGGTTGCTGAAGGCTGTCTGAACCGCGGCAGTCGCGCCATAGGGCAGAAGGTTTTGCACGCCATCCGCCAGCGTCACTGTACACGGTTGATCGGCGATATTCTGCAGCCAGACTGTGCGCACGAACCCAAAGCGCTCGCTGGTGCGCCAGGCAGCGTGATAGGTTAGCCCAAGATCATGGTTGATCTCCTCGAAGAGCAACGTATTGCCGATGATGTTCTTATAGAGGTTGCGTTCAAGCCGATAGATGTCCGCATCGTACAGTGAGAAAGGCTCCCAGCGCTGAGTGCGCTCAGCGCGTTCGACCAGCAGACAGGCAACCGGCCCCGTGTTGGTGCAATTTTCTGCAACCTTGTCGTCGGTGGTATAGGGAAAGAGCGCCGATTCGGCGTCGATGCGCCCAGTAGTCAGCCCGCCTGTACTGGAGATGAAAAGCCAATGGTCGCTGCTGCTAACGATGCTCATGAAGAAAGGCGGCATCCGGTCGAAGTGACGGATGCGATAATAATCCTCACCCCGCAATCGAACATAACCACCTTCGGCGCTTACGTCGAGCGCATGGATTCTTGCATCGCCGATGTAGATATCCGTCTGCTGCATTTTCATGGGGATGAGTTCCTCTCACTCATTTGTTGCCGGTTGGTCAGTGAATCAGTAGTATGGATAACAGCCTCCCTGACTCACGAACCAATCGACTTACCTTCGCTGTTGTTTCCTATACTTCGCCCTGTTTGAAACCAGTTTCTCAGGTGACAGTCACCTTGTGAAGTGACTGTCACCTCTAAAGCAACCGCAGTTTAGCGGGTGATGACCGGCAAGAAGACGCGTGACGAGAGATCTGGCTCCTGGCTCTGTTGTGCGCCGTCTTCGGTCAGCGGCGCCGGCTGGTTCAGGTCGCCCGGCGTTGCCGGATCGAGGTTCGCCGTCGGCGTCTGGTCGTCTGTCGGCGCAATGCCAGGCTTCGTCTCAACCGCCCCTGCCTCGTCATGATCTGTCGGGATCGCCAGATTCGAGTCCACCCAGGTTGTCAGATCGAGATAGGTCTGTTCGTCTGGAACAGACGTATAGCCATTGACCACCGTCACCGTGCCTGTCGAAGCCGTAAGCCCTCCGTTTGCCGCTGTGGAGCCTGGCTGCACGCCAAAACTGAGAATGGCAAGCTGGCTGGGCGCCAGATTCACCATGTAGCAGGGGACGTCGCCCGGCTGCGAATTCGTCCAACCACTCACCAGCACCACGCACACCTCATAGGCGCTGGCAGGAAGGAAGTTGAAGTTGGCCCTGCCGATGGAATTGGTCACCTGGCGATAGCTTCTCATCATAGACGGCAGTTCAGTCGCTGTCACCTGCCATAGATTCAAATACTGCTCACGGCCGTCGCGGCGACCATTGCCGTTGCGGTCAAAGTAGACCGTGGTCTGGATGGTTACATCCTGTGTATCGACGAAGGTGCAGGTCACATCGGCGTTGTTCAGGGTGATCGTCGCGGTTGCCGTGCTCAGATTCTTTGTCACCGTGGCGCCATCTGTGCAGACGATGTCGGCCAGATGCCAGCCAGCCGGCACAAGCTCGCTGATGGTGAAGACGCCGTTGCCCACCATAAAACTGCGCCGATTCGGCGCGCCGTCGTTGTCATCGACCGTCGGGTCATCGAGCGTGAACTCAGACGGCAATGCGGCGCTGGCCGGTGATGCTGTAAAGCGGAAGTTGAATCCGCTGTCGGGGATGGCATCCTTGACGATGGTGAGGGTGGCCGGTTGATCCACCAGCCGCACCTGGTCCATCTTGAATGACCCCCGGCTCGCTGCTGGCAATTTGACGCCATAGCCCCACACCTGGTTGAGCGTCAGTCCATCGTTGGGCGCGCCCACCGGCTGCGTGGCGCTGCGCGTGAATGAGCCGAACGGCAGCGTGATCTGGCGCCAACCGCTGAAGGCATCGACGAAACTGGACTCGAAGCGTTCGGCGCTGTCCGCCGCCTGATAGACCCGCACATAATCTACCAGCGTGTCTTGCGGGAAGGTCATGCCATCGGCAATGGCGCCGCCGAAGTTGCCGCCAATCGCCGCATTCAGCAGGAGGAAGAAGGGATGGTTGAACACCCATTCGTTTGGCGACACATTGGCAGGGATGGCCTGGTGATAACGAATGTCGTCCACGTACCAGATAATCATGTCGGGCGTCCATTCCACGCCGTAGGTCAGGAAGCCTTTGCTGGGGACGGTTTGGGTGAAGGTGTGGGTGCTGCCAAAGGACGCGCCGCCCGCGTAGCCGGGGCCATGAATCGTGCCAAACACTTCGTGGGGCAGGCGGCTGACGTATTCCATGATGTCAATCTCGCCAGATTGCGGCCAACCCACTTCAGGGATGTTGGCGCCGAGCATCCAGAAGGCAGGCCAGAGGCCGCCAGGGCCGCCGGGCACTTGCACGCGGGCTTCAATGCGACCGTACTCGAAGTCAAGTTGGTCTTGGGTGATGAGCCGCGCCGAAGTGTATTCGCAGGGGCCATACCAGCAAACCAGATCGGTGTCGATGGGCGTGTCTTGCAGGCGGATGACCAGATTTCCGTTGCCATCCATGAAGCTGTTCTCGGTGCTGTCGGTGTAGAACTGGAATTCGCTGTTGCCCCAGCCGACGATTTCGTTGAGTGCGCCATCGCCTAGTTCATGTTTCCAGACATTGCGGTTGGGGGGGGTGGCGGCGGGGCTGTTGAATTCGTCGCTCCAGACGAGCACCCAGTCAGCGGGGTCAACTTCGGCGGTGGTGGCAGACATGTTGTCGCGTAGCTGGTAGGTGACGGTTTCGCCGCTGTTTTGGCCGTAGTACCAGAAGCTCACCCCGTCGTGGTCGCTCCAGTCTTGCCCTTGAGAAAAGATTCTGCTGAAAGAGGATGCGCCGTCGTATACGCCGGTCATGACATCTTCATACGCGCCCTGCCCCGGCACGGCCATGGAGTCGCCAGCCATGAGCGTCGTGGTGGAGAGATCCACCGCGCCATCCTGGTAGATAAAGGGATGCGCCCCTTGGAAGTCATCCACCAGGCGGGGGTCGGCAGGATCAATGTCCACAATGGTCAGCACCGAGCGGCGTTGGAAGCCGAGCGGCGCGCCGGCGCCTTCGTACAAGTTGACCGCCACGCGGGTGTCACGGGTGTGTTTGCCGTCGTGGAGGGTAGGGATGCTGACGGTTTGGGTCAGCGTCCCCGCAGGGATGGTGAGCGTGCCGCTGACCGGGGTGTATTGTTGCCCCACGCGGGCGGTCGCCTCGGCGGTGGTGTACTGCACGGTGACGGGCTGGTCATGTTCTCGGTTGAGTTTGACCGTCAAGCTGGCAAGCTGCCCTTCGTCGACGCTCACTTTGCCCAGGGCAAACGCCACAGTCAACGGTTGGTCGCTGCCTGTGTTGCCATACACCATTACATCATCCAGGTAGTAGGCGACGGTTTGCCCGCCCGTGTTCAGCGTACCGAACGCCCAGCCGTGGACTTCTTCACGGGTGAAGCCATCATTCGGCGCGCCGTTGCCAATCTCTTTGCGGGTGAAGTCGTCATCGAAGTCGAGAATGAACAGACGCCAACCGGTGAAATCATCTTTGAAGGCGTGGCTCCAGATTTCGGTGTCGGCCACGGTGGAGCCGGGGTTGCGGTTTTCGTTGATCTCGAAGAGCAGGTCGTTGCCTGTGTTTTGGCCGAAAAGCCAGAAGCGGATGCCTTCGTAGCTGCTCCAATCTTGGGGAACCCATGTGTCACCGGCTTCATTCTCGAAGGCGTGGGTCAACCCGCCCCAACCGTTGACCATGGCTTGGAAACACAACAGGTTGTTATCGCCGGATTGGCCGGGCAGTGCCAACAGGTCGCTGTCGGCCACCAAGGTGGTGGTGATGGCGACGGTTGTGCCAGTCCAGAAGTCGCCCCAGGTGACGAAGCCGATGCCGTTGCCATTGCCGTCTACGCCTTGGGGCAATCCGCTCTCGAAGTCGTCGATGAGACTGGTGCGGATGATCAGCGCCACATCATCCAGGTAGTAGGTGACAGTTTGCCCGCCGGTGTTGAGTGTGCCGAACGCCCAGCCGTGGACTTCTTCGCGGGTGAAGCCGTCATTGGGCGCGCCGTTGCCGATCTCTTTGCGGATGAATTTTTCGAAGCCAACTGTGAACTGCTTCCAGCCGGTGAAATCATCTTTGAAGGCGTAGCTCCAGATTTCGGTGTCGGCCACAGTAGAACCCGGGTTGCGGTTTTCGTTGATCTCGAAGAGCAGGTCGTTGCCCGTGTTTTGGCCATAGAGCCAGAAGCTCATGCCAGTGTACTTGCTCCAATCCTGGGGAACCCATGTGTCTATCGCGTCATTCTCGAAAGCATGAGTGAACCCGCCCCAACCGTTGACCATCGCCTGGAAGTGCATCAGGTTGTTATCGCCGGATTGGCCGGGCAGTGCCAACAGGTCGCTGTCGGCCACCAAGGCGGTGGTGATGGCGACGGTTGTGCCCGTCCAGAAGTCGCCCCATGTGACAAAGCCGATGCCGTTGCCGTTGCCATCCACGCCTTGGGGCAAACCGTTCTCGAAGTCGTCGACGATGACGGTTTGGAGATTGCTATAATTGGGTTGTTCGTTGTCGCGGATGAGCAGCGTTGCCGTGTTCGCCGCCCCCAACGTCGCACTCACCGGACTAGAAAGCGCCAGGTTGACGTTTTTATCGCCATCTAGCACATTGTTGTCTATGGTGGTGACGGTGAAGCTTTGGGTCAGATCGCCAGGGGCAAAGGTGAGGGTTCCGCTGGCGGGGGTGTAATGGGTTCCAGCCACAGCCGTGTCGTCTGCCGTGGTGTAATCCACCAAAACCGTGTCCACGCTCGCCACATTCAGAACCACCGTAACCGTAACCACATCCCCTTCATAAGCCGTGTAAGCGGCGGGGTCAAACTGAACTTTCACCGCCGTTGGCCCCGTCACATTGCGGAACAGGGCGATGTCGTCCATCGCATAACGGCCACTGCTGGGTGAAGCTGGGGCAAAAGCGAATGCTTCCACGGCTGTGAGCGTCGGCCCATCATTGGGTGCGCCGCCCGGCTGGAAATCTGGGTCATGGTAGAAGACCTGCCATGGGAAACGCAACTGCCGCCAACCGACGGAGTTATCTCTGAACTTGGTCGCCAGTCGTTCGCCGCCGTTGTCCGTCAGGATAATCTTGAACTCCGTGCCGGAATTTTGCCCCAAGAACCAGAAGCTCAACCCATCGGCGCCGCTCCAATCTGCAAACGGGATGACATCTTTGCCAACCCCAACACCCCAGCCAGCGGCCACATACTCCACCATCATGACGCTGTTGCTGACTTCGCCCAGGGTGGATAGGCTGTTGGTCAGGACGACGCTCTTGACAATGGAACTGCCGCCATCTCCATAGGTGAACCAGCCAGTGACATCATCGCTCTGGAAATCATTGACCATGGTGTCAATATCACGGAACAGGGCGATGTCGTCCATCGCATAACGGCCACTGCTGGGTGAAGCTGGGG
>CAZLMM010000004.1:23357-53788 GCA_964560495.1 uncultured Caldilineaceae bacterium | reverse complement strand
CGGAACAGGGCGATGTCGTCCATCGCATAACGGCCACTGCTGGGTGAAGCTGGGGCAAAAGCGAATGCTTCCACGGCTGTGAGCGTCGGCCCATCATTGGGTGCGCCGCCCGGCTGGAAATCTGGGTCATGGTAGAAGACCTGCCATGGGAAACGCAACTGCCGCCAACCGACGGAGTTATCTCTGAACTTGGTCGCCAGTCGTTCGCCGCCGTTGTCCGTCAGGATAATCTTGAACTCCGCGCCGGAATTTTGCCCCAAGAACCAGAAGCTGAAGCCGTCATACTCACTCCAGTCTTGGAAGGGAACCGTGTCCTTGCCAACCCCGACGCCCCAGCCAGCGGCTACATAATCCACCACCATCACACTATTGCTGACTGCGCCAAGGGTAGACAGACTATTGGTCAAGACCACGCTTTTGACGATTGATGAGCCACCATCGCCATAGGTGAACCAGTCATCCACCCCTCCCGTCTCAAAATCCGCAATCACCGGCAGGCCAGTCGCGCCACCCTGTGCGGCGAGCGTCGTCACCATGCCCACGGTGAGCATCAACAACACACCAATCCACACGACACTAGTCAAAAGAACTCGTCTGCGCGTCATATTTTGGACTCCTTGTACAAAATTACACAGCACAAGCCAGGCGTCTTAGAGACGCCTGGCTTGTGCATCTTTGATCGGACAAACAGATAGAACAGACAGAACCTACTTTTCAACACCCGAGAACACCACACCCTGCATGAATACACGCTGCGCCAGGAAGAAGACCGCCACCGGGAGGATGAGCGTGATCAACGCGCCAGCCTGGATCAGGTTCGGCTCGCGCCCGTAGAGAGAATTGAATTTTTGCAAACCCACCGACAGCGGCCACAATTCGGGTTTGGAGACCAGATAGATCAGCGGCGAGAAGAAGTCATTCCAGGCGAAGAAGAAATGAAAGAGCGACACAGCCGCCAGCGCTGGCACCGAATTGGGAATGATGATCTTCATCAGGATTTGAACTTCTCGACAAATGCCTTTTCCTTTTCGATCTCCTCAGGATTGCCGCCGACGCCAAGGCCGATGTACCAGCGCACCTTCTGGCCGCTGCACTCGCCGCCAACGGTGACGGGCGCCGGCGCAGTCAGCGTGGCATCCGCAGGCGCAGCGGCGTCACCTGCGGCGGGCGTCGATGCAGCTTCTGGCTAGGTGGAGGCTCCACCGCCACAGGCGCTCAGCAGCATGGCCAGCACAACAAGCATGCTGAATAGCGTTGCAGGCTTTCTAGACACGATTCAACTTCTCCTTTTGTTATGAGCTTGGTTTTGTGAAGACCTGTTGATCGGCACAACAAAGCATGGCTGGAGAGCCATTGTGCAAATCAATTTTCCTGTTGGAAACGCTTCACTTGTTGCAGACCATGATACTCACATTCCTGTGGGAATACTTGAAGAGAAGCGTGAAACATGTGGACATTTCCGGGGGAAACCACCGTGGGGTAGAACGCAGAGGCCGCAGTGGCAACACCGCGGCCTTTGATGGAGATGTCCGGATCGGGGGCAGTCAGGTCAGGATGGACGCACCACCATGTTGGGCGTCACACCGACATTCAGTGCTTTTCGTATGTACGGCGATACAGATCCGGCGCCATGCCCATCTCACGCCGGAAGACGCGGCTGAAGTAGCCGCTGTCGGAGAAGCCAACCTCCAATGCAATCTCGGTGATGCTTCGATTGGTCGTTGTGAGCAAATGTTTGGCCTGGGTGATGCGGTATCGCGTGAGATAGGCGACGGGTGTCATCCCCAGCTCTTGGCGGAAACAATAGGTCAAGTAGTCTTCATCCATGCCAACATGGCGCGCAAGGTCGTGGCGTGAAATGGGTGTTGCATAGTGTTCATGGAGATAGACCATGGCCTTGCGCACCAATCGCTGCGCCTCGCTGCTTAGTTTACGTTTGCGCTCCAGGGCAGATTCCAGGTGCGCCAACGTCTCTTCAAGACTGTAGATTCCCTTGTTGAGAACAGTGGCCACACCTTGATTCAAGCGCGCCATTTCGCTTTCGCTGAGCACCTGTCCCGTCACCACAACCACCGGGATCGTGCGCATGGTTGGGCGCGCCCGCATCGCCTCCAACACGGCAAAACCATCCATTTCGGGCATCAGCAGGTCCAGAAGCAGCAGATCGACCGTCACCCGCTCCATGATCTCCAGCGCCTCGCGGCCATTGCGCGCCTTCAAGACACGGTTGGATGCCGCGTGCGCCTGGACAATGCGTGCGTGCATTTCCAGCGTCTCTCGATCATCGTCCACCACAAGGATTGTGCGGGTGGGCTGGACGGCGCCTGCGGCCAGCCAATGTTGATCGAGCGCACGGGTCAGCTCACTCAGTGCGATGGGCTTGGTGAGGGTGTCGATCTCCAACATCGCTCCTCCTGCCTGTGAACCAGAATAGAGCAAGACCGGCAATTCTTGGGTCAGCGGATGCTCCTTGATCGCTTTCAGCGCAGCCCAACTTTTGTCGGTTGCATTGCTGATGTCCAGCACCAACGCGTTGGGTGGTTGCTCCAGAAGCTGCGTCTGCCACGCCGGATATTCCTCCAGCAGCGCCATCTCTATCTGAAAGCCACGCCCACGCAACTGTGTTTGTAGGTGTAGGCTTCCCTGCCCTCGTGCGCTGAGCACCAGCACGCGTGCGCTGGCCGTAGGCAGGGTTGGCTGGGGCAACGTTGTGTCGATGGGTGCAGCCACAATCGGCAAGGTGAAGGAAAAGACAGAGCCGGCGCCCTCCTCCCCCGTCGAATAGACATCAAGCGCACCGCCGTGAAGTTCAATCAATCGTTTGCAGATCGCCAATCCCAGCCCCAGGCCACCATAACCGCGCGCTATACTACGCGAAGATCGGCCAAACTCTGCGAAGATGGCCTGCTGCTCGTCCCGAGGAATGCCCAGACCGCTGTCGCTCACGCGCACAGTCACTGCATCGTCCACAACTTCAAGCTGCAAGCTGACTTCTCCATGAGAGGTGAACTTGGCAGCATTGCTGATCAGGTTGAGCGCCACCTGACGCAAGCGAATGCGATCGCCCCACACCCATGGCCCGGACTCGGGCACAACTGCGCGCCACGCCAACCCCTTGTCCTGCACCAACTGGCGACCGGTCTCCACCACCATCTGCAGCGCCTGACCAAGGTCGACAAATTCATTGGTCAAACGCAATTGCCCAGCCTCACTGCTGGCAAGGTCGAGCACATCGCCGATCAGCCCTCCCAGATGTTGGGCGCTGGTGTGGATGCGGTCAATATCGTGGCGAATGCTCTCAGGCAGTGGGCTGCTGCTCTCATTTTCTTGCAGCAGGATTCCGCTCAACCCGACGATCAGATTCAGTGGTGTGCGCAGTTCGTGGCTGACAGTTGAAAGAAAGCGGCTCTTCATTTGATTGGCTTCTTCTGCCAGGCGCCTGCCTTCGGTGGCCGAGCGATAGAGCGCCGCCGTGTTGAGGGCGGCCGCCAATTGTTGGACGATTGCACCGTATAGGTCCAGTTGTGTACTGTCGAACGTAACGAAGCCCAGTTGACCGTGCGGGCTGACCAACGGCAGCAATGCCAGGCTGAATGGTTGTTCGGTGGGCAGCATCCCGGCTGGCGGAAAATGGCGGCTGGCGAAACGGCTCACCACTGCATCGGGCGCGGTCAGAGAGCGTAGATCGCTCCACGCCAGCGGGTCGTCGTTGTTGGCGACAAACTCTGCCACCCAAGCCGCATGAATGCCCATTTCCGGCAGGTGTTGCGCCAGCACCTGATAGACCTGCGTTTCGTCCAACGCTGTGAGCAATTGGGCTGTCAGCAGGCCCATGCGATCAGCGATCCGCCGTTGTTCGACAACAATCTGCCGCTGTTGGCGCCACATGCTGGCACTGATCGCCAGGCGAGCCTGATCCAGCAATCCGCGGGCAAGCTTCTGCACGGCGGGTTGCAACCATCCTTCAAGCAATTGGGGCGCTGCGTCGCCCAGGATCGAGATCGCTACTTGCCAGAGGTGTGGATCACCGCTCCCGCCGGAGACCTGCTGCAGCAACGCATCGAAAGCATGCTGGAATTCTGCAGCCTCGTTTCTCGCTGCGCTGGTCACGAAGCTGGCAAGCAGGCGTTGGCACAAGCCATGCACTTCAACCGTGCTCAGGTTTTGTGTTTCGGCTGTGACGGCAGCCACCATCGCTTCTGCCACCTGCGTCTGCCGTGTCAGGCGCGTCGGCAAATCACGCGCTTCCACGCCATCAGTGATCGCCTTTGGCGCACCGAAGGTGATCGGCGCGGCCAACGAATTGCTACGACAACCACACGACTCACGAACCACAAGGTGTGTGGGCGCCTTGACCAGCTCGTTTGGTGCAACCGATTCGTTGAATTGACGCAACAGCAGCTCGACTGCACGGTAGCCCATGTTGAAGAGCGAAACATGCACGCTGCTCAACGCCGGCTCCTGCACTGCGCTCTCTGGGCGATCATCGAAACCAATGATCGCAACATCCTGCGGGATGCGCAGGTGTGCATCTTTGAGCGCCTGCATGGCGCCAAACGCCGATTCATCGTTGCTGGCCAGGACTGCGCTAAATGGTGCGCCGCTGTCGATGATCTGGCGCATCGCTGTGTAGCCGCCAGCGGAGATGTGCCGACCGTAAGCCATCAAGCGCGCGTCATCGGTCAGGGCAAGGCTCTGGACCGCCATGCGATAGGCATCCAGCCGCGCACCGGTGTCGCCTGCCATGTCTTCCGGGCTGCCAGCGATGAAAGCGATCTGCCGGTGACCGTGCTGCGCCAGATGCTTCAGCGCAGCCAGTATGCCGCCGGTATTGTCGGCGACGACGGTTGGGCCTGGTTCTCCAGAGCCGACAAAGACCACCGGGTGACCGCGGGCGATGATCTCTTGGATGTCGCGGGAACGCGTTGTTGCTTGCAGGGGGCAGACCACGATCAGGCCGGTGGTGTTCCAGGGGCCAATCGGTGCGAAATCTGAATCAGGGGAAAGAATCGGCCAGGCCGGGCGCATTGGATCGCTGGATGCGGCTGAAGACCCCAGGCCACAGCCCAACAGCAGATTGCAGCCCCGTTCTTGCGCAGCCAGACGGATGCCACGATAAATGGGGTTGAGGTAGCTGTGCGGCGTCGGCGTCCAATAATATTGCCAGCCGGCGAGTACGCCGATGGTCGGTCGGCCATTGGGCGGTGGATGTGACATCTGTTTTGACCAGATCGACATACGAAGGGCAACATGCAGTTGTGGCAACTATACTTCAGTTAGTCTATAATAGCCATTATACACTCACACTCGAACTTATCAGCCAGCCCATCAACCGCAAACCGCCCGTCTCATGACTCACCTCATCTCTGTGGCCAACCTTTCCAAAGACTTCGGCGCTATTCACGCCGTGGACGATGTGAGCTTTCATGTCGAAGAGGGCGAAATCTACGGCCTGGTGGGACCCGACGGCGCCGGCAAGACGACGCTGATCCGTTTGCTGTGCGGCGCGCTTCGGCCCACCGCCGGTTACATCTCTGTGGGCGGCTGGGATGTGCTGCGCCACCCCGAACGGGCGCGTGAACAGCTCGGCTACCTGGCGCAGCGTTTTGCCCTCTATGAAGACCTGACCGTGCTGGAAAACCTGCGTTTCTTTGCTGAAGTGCGCGGACTGTCTGGGCGCGATTGGCGTCCGCGCAGCCGAGAAATCCTGGAATTTGTGGGCCTGGCCCAATTCAGCGACCGGCGCGCCGGCCAGCTTTCGGGTGGAATGAAACAGAAACTGGGTCTGGCCCTGGCGTTGGTCAATCGGCCGCGCATCTTGCTGCTCGATGAACCCACCACGGGCGTCGATCCCGCCACGCGCCAGGATTTCTGGCGGCTCATCATCTCTCTCTTGCGCGCCGAGGAGCTCACCGTCTTGGTCAGCACGCCCTATATGGACGAGGCCATGCGCTGCACACGCATCGGCTTCCTGCGCGTCGGTCGCTTGATCGCCGAGGGCGGCCCGACGGATTTGCGCCGGCGGCTGAGCGGACGCATTCTCGAACTGGCCGGTTCTCCTCAACCGATCTTAAGCAAATTGGCGGCTGAAGATGTGGATGTGGAAGGCGTGGAGCGTTTCGGCGCCCGGCTGCACTTGCGCGTGGCGGCCGGGCGCAGTCTGGCCGTGACGGAGCGCCTAAGTGAACGACTGCACTCTGCTGGCGCACACGTGGAGGAACTGCGTGTGATCGAGCCGCAACTGGAGGATGTCTTTATCGCTATGAGCAGCGAGAATGACTATGACCATCGCCATCGAGACGCATGATCTGACGCGCCGTTTTGGCGACTTCACAGCGGTCGACCGCTTGACCTTTGCGCTGGAAGAAGGGCAGGTGCTTGGCTACCTGGGTCCAAACGGTTCGGGCAAGACGACAACAATCCGCATGTTGTTGGGGCTGCTCCGCCCAACGGCCGGCTGGGCGCAGGTGTTGGGCTACGACGTGGAGAAACAAGCAGAACAGGTGCGCGCCCATACGGGCTATATGTCGCAGAAATTTGCACTCTATGGCGAGCTGACTGCGGTGGAGAATCTGGCCTTTTACGCGGGGGTCTATGGCGTCACTGACAAAGCGCGCATTCAAGAGGTGTTGGGGGAACTGGATCTAACTCCGGTGCAGCATCAGCGGGTGCAGACGCTTTCAGCCGGTTGGCGACAGCGGCTGGCGCTGGCGACAGCCATCATCCACCGTCCTGGGCTGCTCTTTCTCGATGAGCCGACCAGCGGCGTTGACCCAATTGCGCGTCGTTCCTTCTGGGATTTGATCTACGCGCAGGCTGAGGCTGGCATTACGGTGATGGTTTCCACCCACTACATGGATGAGGCGGAATACTGCAACCTGGTGGGGATCATGCACGCCGGTAAACTGCTGGCGCTGGATGAACCGGGGCGTCTCAAACGCCAGTTGAGCGGTCGCGTGTGGGTTGTTTTCGCCGAGCCGCTCCTCAACGGGCTAGAGGCGCTGGAACGCATGTCCGATGTGTTGCGCGTCATTCTGGCGGGCGACCATCTACGGACGATTGTCGCTGATAGGGTGGCGGCCGACGGCATTGTGCGCTGGTTGGCTGCGTCTGGCGTTCGCGTTCTTTCCATCGAGGCGGGCGTGATGACGATGGAGGATGTCTTCATGGCGCACGGGGAAAGGCAATGAGGTTTTGATACCTTGAGGTCGTGAAGGGGTGGGGTCTTGGGGTGATGGAGCAGATTCCCCACAACCCCAACACCCTGCAACCCCCAATTACATCAGCGCTCTCTCTTGATAACCATCATGGCGCGCAGCCTCCCAGCCCAAGATCGCTTTTTTGCGCGTGGCGCCCCAGCGATAATCGCGGATCAGACCGGTCTTGCGGATCACCCGGTGGCAGGGAATGAGATAGGCAATAGCATTTGCGCTCACAGCGCTGCCCACCGCACGCGCGGCAGTCGGCTGGCCGATCGACTGGGCCACATCTTCATATGTGCACACTGCGCCCGACGGCACCTGGAGCAGAGCCTCCCATACCTTGATCTGGAAGTTCGTCCCCTTCAGCAACAGAGCGACCGGCTGGCGCAACTCTTGTTTGCCATTCGGAAAGATCTGCTCGAACACCGGCCCCGTTTGGTGTGCGCCTTCGCTGATGCGGGCCGCTGGCCAACGCACGCGCAGGTCGGCCAGTGCGCCATCGATCCCTTCATCCACGAAGGAGAGGCCGCACACGCCGCGCTCGGTGACGGCCAAGAGACATGCGCCGAAAGGACTTTCGTGAACCCCATAGGCGATGGAGAGCCCCAATCCACCGGTCTTGAACTCGCCCGGCGTGACGGCCTCCACCGTGACGAAGAGGTCGTGCAGACGCCCCGGCCCGGATAGGCCGCTCTCCAGGCTGGCGTCGAGCACGTTGTGTGACGCCCTGAGCGTCTCCTTGGCGTACTCCACTGTCAGATACTGGACGAATCGTTTCGGGCTGATGCCGGCCCAGCGGGTGAAGAGACGCTGGAGGTGATAGGAACTCAGTCCCAGGTAGTCGGCAAGGGTGTCCAGGTCAGGCTGATCGAGCGCGTGGGCCTCCAGAAAGCGAATCGCCTCGGCGATGCGGTCGTAATCGGAATTGTGAATGTTGGCGTTCATTTGACTCCCCCAAAAAAGCAATTTGCGTTTGCATCTCCGAAAGAGAGTATACCCGGATTTCATCTTCACCGCCACCCGTTTCTTGCGCAACCAATTGGGGCATATTGGGCGTGGAACCGTTCTGAAAGATTGGAGGCAACCATCTACACCGGATCAATCGTCATCGACAATATCTAGACACGCAGTAAGAGTGTGATAGAATGGAGCTGCCTGAGCCGTTGCTGGCTGGCAATCATCGAGATGGTGCAGTCTGTTCCAACTAAACGGTTTCGTCATAAATTTCAAGGAGACAAAAAAATGACCGCAGCAGTCGCAGAAAAGCGCCCTGTCAAGTGGTGGATCCCACTGATCGAGGGCATCGCCGCCATCATCATCGGCCTTTTATTCCTCACCAATCCCCTAGAGACATCCCTCACCTTTGTCTTGGCTCTTGGCATCTACTGGCTCATCGTCGGCGTCATGGACCTCGTCCGCATTTTCACAGACAGGCGAAACTGGGGATGGAAATTGTTTTCCGGCATTGTCGCCATTCTGGCTGGCTTGCTCATTATCGGCGGTTTTCGCCAGGGCGATCCTTTGCGTGTGACTTTCAACGTAGGAGAGATAATGGTCATCGTCATCGGCATCATGGGGATAGTCTACGGCGTGATCGGGCTTGTCCAGGCCTTTGCCGGCGGCGGTTGGTGGCTGGGCATCATGGCCGTGGTCAGCATGATCTTCGGCGCCATCATGCTCTACCGTCCCATCATCATGACCCTGAGCCTACCCTGGGCGTTGGGTTTCCTCCTCATCGGCGGTGGTGTTTTCCTGATCATTGCGGCGTTTCGCATGAGATGACGGCGGTCGAGTTACAGCGCCAGTTCAATCGGGTGCATTCAAAGTTAGTTTGCTGTAGGGGCTTGAACGGCGGCGAGGCCATCGTTCAAGACCCTACGGAATAACAGACTATGACTGATTTTGAACACACCCGTTTCAGTCGCCCCGACAACCTACCACGGGCGCACACAACGATAGTAAACGCCCCCGATCTCCTCCGTGTTTGTTGCAGCAGCCGATGCGGTAGATGATCTAATGAAAAGGGTGAGTTCACAAGGAGAGTATGATGTCTGACAACAAAAATGACAACGTGGTGGTTGCGCTTTTTGACACCCAGTATGCAGCGGATCAGGCTGTCGAGGCGCTCAAGAGCCTGGATAGAGTGCGCGATGAGATCGAGCTAGGCGCCGTCGGCATGATCAGCATGGAAAACGGCAAGGTCAAGGTGCACTCAGGCCGAAAAACAGGCAGAGGCGCCAAGGCTGGGGTAGTGGTTGGCTTGATTGCCGGCGTCTTGTCTGGTGGGATGACCATCTTCGCCGGAATGTTGGGCGGCAGTGTATTAGGCGGCGTGATGGGGTCTTTCTTCAAGAAAAGCCTTCACCTTACCAAAGAGGAGATCACCCAGATCGGTGCAGAGCTGGAAGGCGGGCGTGTCGCGGTGGTGGTAACCCTCGACGCGCATGAAATTGCCGAGACCAGCGCCGAGCTGGAGCGTTGCGGCGGCAAGGTGCGCACCTACGCCGTACCCAGCGAAGCCCTGGATGAGGCTGTAGAGGCAGCGCAACAGAGCGCGCCCCAGGCTGAGAATGAAGATGCACAACCCGCAGCAGACGCGTCGGAGTCGGCGCCTGCCAACGAATCAACGCCATCTTAAGCTGAAGGGTCGGCGCGCCCACGAGCAGACAAGGCGCTTGTGGGCGCGCCGACCCTTCGATGCCACGGACAAAAGCAGTCCCCCGGCCGATCAGCCTTCTTAGATGCACCACGAACAAATCAAAGGAACCCGGGGGTTATGGAGCCGAGACTGCTGGCGGACTCGCAATATGACGCCCGGTTGCATCTCTTCTGGCGGTTTATCATGAATGCGGATCATGGACGACAGCGTTCATGTCGTTGTCTGTTCCGCCTGCAAAATACAGCGGGCTGC
Source organism: uncultured Caldilineaceae bacterium (assembly GCA_964560495.1). GTDB lineage: Bacteria > Chloroflexota > Anaerolineae > Caldilineales > Caldilineaceae > UBA5069. Next base: position 43,675 of record CAZLMM010000004.1, on the reverse strand, counting down.
CAGCTCCGCCGTCCGCACCGAATAACTTGTCCCATCGGGAAATTTCGTCGAGCGGGCGAAGTAGTCTTTGAGGCCAAAATGCGTCATTGGCCCGGACTTCACAACGGTGATGCGCCCCGCACGTTTGGCCTGATTCCATTTGGAGTGGGGCAAGATCGGCCAACGCCCCGGATAGAGAATTGCGCCCAACCAGGGCATGGGGTCTTTCTCACCCTGGATGTGGTAGAGGTGGTCAACGTGGGCGATGCCTGGATCGTCGGAAATGACGCCGCCCAAGGACACGATACGAATGGGCGCGTCGAAGGCCAGATGCAGATAGCGCGCCGCGCCGACGGCGATCTGGCCGCCGCCGCTGTAGCCTACAATGTAGATCGGCTTGCCGCTGCCGGGCGGGTAGCCGTTGCGCAGCAAACTTGCGGCAATCTCCCGCGCTACGCCCACGTTGTTGATGGGACCATAGCGCGGGTCTGCAGAGACGGCCACCTGGAATAAATTGCGCGTGACGATGATGACGCTGTAGGGATTAACGGGTGTCTTGTAAGTGCGGCGACGGCGGTCCACCCAGTTCCAGGCTGCGGCAAAGACGCGTTCCCCATTGAGCGGGTTGTTGCTGACCGAATAGGGAAAGACATCACTGATGACGACCGCCCGGGCGGGCAGTCGTTCGGTGATGTTGCGCACCAAGCCGCTCTCACGCTGCCCGGCTGAGCCGCCCTCGAAGCCCAAAACGCCTGTGAGATAGACCAAAAAGAAACCGGCGTCGTGGCGAATGGTCACATCTGTCTGAGGCTTCAACGTTTCGGGCGCAAGACGACGTTTGGACCAGCCTGACCACCAACCCAGCGCCTCGAAGGGAGAGAGCAGCGCCACGACGGACAACAAGATGACAAGCAGCGCCAGAATGAGCCAAAGAAAATTGACCAGAAAGTTCATGAGCGTCGCTCCCCATCTTTCTCACTTTGGCCGGGGGACAACCCCAGGTTGGCTTCATCTGCCAGTTGAACGGCCATATCCTCTGCGCCGAACCGTGTTGTCTGTCCCGTGGTGATGCGCCAATACCAGGCGCGCCACGCATCCACATCGAAGATGGGCAGATGCGTCAGGAGCTCAAGAAGGAGCCAGCCCGCGACGCAGACCACCAGCGCCTGCCAAAAGTTGAGCACCATGACGCTGCCCATGCCCACCAGAATAGCGAGAAAGACCCAGGCGCGCAGTAGCCAGGCGAGGAGATTGCCCAGATAGGGCAACAGAAGCCAAAAGCCCAACACTGCCGGCGCAGAACCGAGGGCCACAACGATGACGAAGTCGCGGAGCGGTTGCCCATCGTCGATGAAGAATCGAACCATGAGCCAGGCGGAGATGGCCCAGAAGACCGCAACGAGCACCATCATGACTGCGCCGCCCACCAGGCTCAACAGAAAGCGTCTGGGCGGGACGCGATTGGCAAAGAGCACCACACTCTGCCCCAGGCTCAGCGACATGCCCGCCAAAAACGCAACGACGAGCGCCAAAAACAGGCCATCTTCGCTGGATTCAGCGGCCTGGAACGCTGCCGGGTCCAGGCGCATGACGCCGGCGATCAACTGCCAGATGGCTGCAATCCAGCCCTGTAGGGTTGTCAGATCGAATTCGTACACTTGCATACTCACGGCGTCTGGTCAGAAACCATAGAAGTGGACATCATTATAGATTTGCGAACAGAAAGGTGAAAATGCTTGTGGAACACACCGCCGCCCGGTCCATCACGGTGAAGCGAAGGGGAAACGAGAGGCGATTGCCCGATACGCCCAGGTTACACCTGTACATATCTTGAACTCCTTCGCCGTTCACCCTGATTGCAGCGCAAGTGATTTGGTGGCAAACTAGTACACGTGGGCGCAAGTAACCCAATGGTTGTCATGCTGAGTTTCCAATTCCCCGCGGGGCATCGCGCGGGCAAGAAACACCGCCTTTGTCATGCTGAACGCAGTGAAGCATCTACGCCAGTGAAGCATCTACGCCAGTGAAGCATCTACGCCAGTGAAGCATCTACGTAGTGAAGCATCTACGCAGTGAAGCATCTGCGCGCCGGCGAGAGTTTCTAGGGAGGGAGCGCCAGCGACGCATCTCGCTCTGCCACCCAGATGCTTCGCTGGCGCTCAGCATGACAATACCCTGGCCCTATGGAAGGCCGACTGTACTGGTGTCCTGTCAATGGTCAAGTGATGGCAATTCCGTAGGAACGCTGCGGCGCAGCAAGCAGCGCCCCTACCCATCAGATCGCGCTTGACGCATCACTAGCGCACAAGAAAACTGTCATGTTAATGGATGGATGCAAGGAGACCTATGAATCAAGCATCGTTGAGAGACCGCCTGCGCTATCATTTCGACAACTTCATGTCACGTGGCGCCATCGCGTTGATTGGCGGTTTGTTCGCCGTCACCATCGCCATGATCGTGCTGGTTGCCCTGGTGATCATGTTGGCGCGCCTTCGCCCCAGCGCGGACAGCGAGCCGTTGGGGCTGGCGGAGGCGCTCTGGCAGACCACCATGCGCGCGATCGACACGGGCACTGTCGCCGGCGACACCGAGTGGCCCTATCGTCTGGTTGGTTTTGGCATCACATTGGGCGGCATTTTCATTGCCAGCGCCCTGATTGGCATCCTGGCCAGCGGCCTGGAAAACCGTCTCGACGAGCTGCGGCGAGGGCGGTCGCGCGTCATCGAGGAAGGCCACATCGTCATCTTGGGCTGGTCGCAGCAGGTCTTCTCGATTGTTTCGGAACTCTCATTCGCTAATATGCTGGCGCACCAGCAGCAGGGAAAAGTAAAGCCCGGACGCAAGACGTGCGTCGTGATTCTGGCCGAACGCGACAAAGTGGAGATGGAGGAGGAGATCCGCACCAAAGCTGGCGATGCTCCGGCTGTGCGCGTGGTCTGTCGCAGCGGCAACCCACTCGATCTGGACGACCTAAAAATTGTCAGCCCAATGACTTCACGCGCTATCGTGCTCCTTTCGCCGGGTGGACCGTACCCCGACCTGCCGGTGGCAAAGGCGCTGATGGCGCTGACAAAAGATCGCGACCAACGAAGCCAACCGCTCCACATCGTTGCTGCGCTCTATCGACCCCACAATCTGCAGATCGCCCACATGATCGGCGGCGACGAAGCCCAGATTTTTGCGGTGGATAATCTAGTCTCGCGCTTGATCGCTCAGACGTGCCGTCACTCTGGGCTGTCCATCGTCTATAGCGAGCTTTTCAGTTTCGAGGGCGCCGCCATCCACTTTTTCGATGCATCTGGCCTGGCAGGGGTTGCCTACGGCGAGGCGCTCAACCGTTTTCCCAACGCAGCATTGATCGGGCTGCAGAACGAAAACGGACAGGTTCAAGTCAACCCAACCGTGGAGATGGTGATCGAACACGGCTGGAAGTTGATTGCCATTGCCTCCAACGTCGACACGCTGCGTCCCACACTCGGCGCAGAACAGGGACAAATTGATCTGGATGCCATTCTCACACAAGCGCCCCTGTCTGAACCGGTGGAAAAGTTGCTGATCCTGGGGTGGAACCACCGGGGCCCCATGATCTTGGAACAGCTAAGTTACTACATCCCCCCTGATTCGGAAGTGCGTGTCTTTGCGCCGGTCGATCCGTCAAAGATGCAAGCTGAATATGCCGCTGTTCAATCTCGCCTCATGAAAGTTGTTTTCGAGCAGGGCAATCCCATACATCGCCCGAGCCTGGAGAAACTGGCGGCTTTGGGGTTTCAGTATGTGGTCATTCTCAGCCCGGAGGATGCGCCGGATGTGCAGATTGCCGACGCTGCGACCATGGTCGCATTGCTCCATCTGCGCGATATCGCCAAACAGACGAATCGCACCTTCTCGATTGTCAGCGAAATTCTGGATGTGCGCAATCGGGACCTGGCCGAAGTGACCAGCGCCGATGATGTGATCATCAGTGAGCGTCTGGTCGCCCTGGCCCTGACCCAAATTGCAGTCAATAAGGCGATCGTCTCTGTGTTCACTGAGTTTCTTAGCCCAGGCGGACCCGAGATCTACATCAAGCCGGCAGCGGAGTATGTCGCTCTGGACAAGCCGGTCAATTTTTATACCGTAGTGGAATCCGCGCGGCGCAAAGGGCAGAGCGCCATCGGTTATCGGCTGCTGAGCGAAGCAGCCGCGGCGGAGAAAGCCTTCGGGGTGCATCTCAACCCGGCCAAATCAACAACGATCACCTTCTCTCGGCAGGATCGCATCATCGTGCTGGCAGAGGCGTAGGAGAGCCGCTGAGTTTTGCAGAAGCTGTTTGGAACACCAGCAGGTGCACGCTCGATCCTGGCGTCGGCGCCGAAGATATGGGCTGGCGCTATCGCCTGGTAGGGCTTGTCAGCACCCTGGTCGGCGCGTTGGCCAGTAGTTTGGATGGGTGTGGCTTCTCATCGCTTCTGAAATCTTGCCGGGTGCGCTATACTGGTGGGACATTCGGACGCGAGAGGAGAGTGAACTGTGAACGAGCATGGCGAGGCGAGGATGGGTCAGGAAGCAATCGTTTTCCGCGAAGACTTGCGCTCGCCGCGCGCTGCGGCCATCGCCGGCGTCATCTTCTCGCTGCTAAACTGCGGTTGCTTTGAAACCAGGAGTTTTCACAGTTCAAAAACTCCTGGTTTCAAACAGAGCGGAGTATAGTAGTTCCACTCTGGGTGTTGATGATCAGCATCTACATCCTCATCGAGAATCGTCGTCACCTATATGAACGACGGGCTTGACCGACATCATCCATCTTGCACATTCCATGGAAAGCTCGTTTTGAGAGAGCGTCGCGAGTGAACCAACCATCAGCACAAAAGGACGTTAAACCATGAATCAGCCTCATACGCGCGTCATCTTGGGACAATTCCCCACACAGAGCGCTGCCGATGCCGGCGCGGCGACCCTCCGCATGGCGGCAAACGCCCGGCAGATCGCCGTCCACAGCGCAGCCTATGTCATACGCGATGGCCGGCGCGGCGTGCGCGTTTCCGCCCTGGCAGAATTGAGCGCCGGCCAAGTGAATCTGCTTCTGCGCATGATTCATCTGTACAACAGCAGCCTTTTGCTGGCAATCCGCACGACCGGCGCGCTTGTCAACGGCGTCACGGGAATAGCGACCCATAGTGCAGTGCGCTTAATCAACACGGCCACCGGTCTGTTCGATATGATCGGAGGGCGCGTGACGCGTAGTCCCATCCCGTCTAGTAGGCTCTCTTCCCTGGGCGAAGAACTTCCCCAGGGAACGGCGGCCATCGTGATGCTGGTGGATGAGCGATCCTTGGAGACCACCCGATCTCTGCTGGAGCAGACCGGCGCAACAGTGATGATCGCCGATCCGGCCCCGTGAGCAGGAAAGCAGGAAATGGCGAACGGTAAATTGTGAATGGCAAACGGTGAATTACGAATGATCGTAGTCACGCTGGCAATGTGACGGTTCCTGAAAGAGGCAACCATGAATCCATCTTCTCGACCCGGCGTTCAACCCGACGATCTCTTCCGCTTGCATCTGGTCACTGATGGTCGCCTGGCGCCGGACGGCGATGCTGTTGCCTATGAGGTCAAGCACTTGGATTCCGAAAGCCACTCCGAATGTGCAGCCATCTTTCTCCACAACCTGAGGGACCACAGCACGCGCCAATTGACCGCCGGCATTGCTTTGGACACCTCGCCCATCTGGTCGCCTGACGGGAGACAAATCGCCTTTCTTTCTACTCGCAGCGGCAAAGCGCAGATCCACCTCATCGACGTGAACGGCGGTGAGGCGCGCCGACTGACGAACCTGGCCCAGGGTGTGAGTGGCGGCATTGCCTGGTCGCCCGATGGTGGACAGATCGCCTTTACGGCGCGTCCCACGGCCGAAACGCCCGACGCCACCAAGCCCTATCGCATCACCCGACCCATGTATCGTTTCGACGAGTTAGGTTACGTGGACTGGGGCGTACAAGAACTCTTCGTCATTGACGCTCAAAGCGGGGAGTCGCGCCAGATCACCCATGACCTGGGCGTCAATAGCGCGCCGGCCTGGTCGCCCGATGGCAACGAACTTCTTTATCTGTCGGCGCTCTCGCCCCATCGCTATCGTCTGCTGCCCAGCGTGTGCGTGACCACGCTGGATGGCGACAGCCGGGCGGTGGTGGATGCCTGGGGGAACGCCATCGCCGCGGCCTGGCTGCCCGACGGCGAACATATTGCCTTCGCAGGCTTTCCCGCAGGTCAGCCCATTGGAACGCAGGAACAATTATGGGTGGTGGATAGCCACGGGAAGAGCGAGCCTGTCTGCCGATCTGCAGGATTTGACTTTAAGGTGTGCGGCGGCTTGCAGGCGGATATGGCCGTGCGCTCTGTGGTGCGCGCCCCGCGGCTCTTTGTGTCGGAGGACGGCGAGTGGGCGTACGCGCACGTGCAGGCTGGCGGGACAGTGCAGGCCATGCGCTTCGCCCTGAACGGCCAACAGCCCAACGACGTCGTGGCTGACGGCGAGCGGTCATGCCTGCTCCTGGATGCGCGCCGGGGGCGGACACTGCACCTGGTGAGCACCCTCCATGACCCGGCCCAGCTCACAATGAAAGAGGGCGCTGTGGAGCGCCGCCTGACCCGGCTCAACGAGGCGCTGCTGGCCGGCTGGGATCATCCGCAAGTGGAGCGCCTGCTCTTTTCCAGCAGCGACGATCAGGCAGTGGAAGGCTGGATCATGCTGCCGGAAGGCAGAGACGCGCCTCACCCTACCGTGCTCTACATCCACGGCGGCCCTCATTCGGGTTTCGGCCACATCTTTTCCTTCGATTTTCGGATGTTGTGCAGCGCCGGCTACGCGATTCTCTTCATCAACCAGCGCGGCTCCACGGGATATGGAGATCGTTTCGCTACACAGATCAAGGGCGACTGGGGCAACCTGGATTACGCCGACCTCATGGCTGGCGTCGACCACGCCATTGGCTTGGGGCGCTGCGACCCCGACCGGCTGGGCGTGTGCGGGCTGTCCGGCGGGGGCAACCTGACCTGCTGGATCATCGGCCACACGGACCGCTTTAAGGCGGCTGTCCCCGAAAATCCTGTCATCAATTGGGTAAGCTTCTACGGCGTCAGCGACATCGGCCCCTGGTTCGCCGTTGAGGAGCTAGGCGGCGCGCCCCACGAAATCCCCGAAGTCTACGCCCGCTGCTCGCCCATCACCTACGCCCACCGATGTAGGACGCCCACCTTGCTCATCCAGGGCGAAAGCGACTGGCGTTGCCCGGCGGAGCAATCGGAGCAGTTCTATACTGTGCTCAAGGCCAACGGCTGTGTGGTGGAAATGGTGCGCCTGCCTGGCAGCCCCCACGGCGGCGCCATCACCGGGCCAGAAGCTGTGCGCCGGGCCCAGAATGAGGCCCTGCTGGAGTGGATGCAGCGCTGGGTGTAAGCGTGGTGAGATTCGGATCGATACGGTCGCCAGCGCATTGCTCTGTTTCCAGTGATCGAGGAGAAGAAATGATGCAGGCTTCGCTCCCGCTCTGGGGCATTTATATTCTGACTGTTGTCTTCACCATCGCGGCCATCGAGTTGGGTTATTGGCTTGGCAAGACGTGGCAGCGTCGCAACCCCGACGCCAAAGAGGGCGGGGTCGGCACGCTCGCTGGCGCAACCTTGGGGCTGCTGGCCTTTCTGCTCGCCTTCATCACCAGTGTCGCGGTCGGCCGCTTTGACACCCGTCGCCAGTTGGTGGTGGCCGAAGCCAACGCCATCGGCACGACCAACCTACGCGCCGGTTATCTCGATGAGCCGCACCGCCAGGAGGTTCGCGATCTGTTGCGCGAATACGTCGATGTGCGGTTGGCCTCGACCAAGATGGAGGATCTCCCAGAAGTCGTGGCGCGTTCAGAGGAGATTCACACTGCCTTATGGACGCACGCCGAAACGCTGGCGCGCGCCGAGCCGGACTCGCCCATGATTGCTCTCTTCATCACCACACTGAACGAGATGATCGACCTGCACACTGTGCGCTATGTGGCGGTAACCAATGCCCAGTTGCCAAACGCGCTGTGGATCGGTCTCTATGTAGTGGCTTTTCTGGCGATGCTGCTGGTGGGAATACAGGCCAGCTTTGGCCCGCGCCAAAATTTTATCGCCCTTATAGTACTCGCCCTGGTCTTTGGCACGGTGATTCTGTTGATTGCAGATCTCAACAACTCACAGGAAGGCGCTCTCAACGTCAGCCAACAGGCCATGCTCGATTTGCAGCGCCAGCTACATGTCGCCGCGCCATAAGCCACAAAGGTAAAGACGCCCTATGAATGATGTGCTTGCCAACCTGCTTCCTTTGATCCTCGGCGCGGCGCTGGCGCCGATCTATCCCATCGTCGTGCTCCTGCTGCTGCAAGGCGAGGGTGGACTGGGCAAAGCCACCGCCTTTGTCGTTGGCGCTATCGTCGTGCGTTTGGCCCAGGGGGTCATCTTTGGTTTTGTCTTTGCGCCGGCTGTGGAGGCGGAATCCGCAGCTGGCCTGGCTCTCATTGCGCCAACGCTGTTGATGCTCGTCGGCATTTTGCTGCTCATCGCAGCCTTCAAGAAATGGCGTAAGCAGGAAGACCCGGACGATCCGCCGCCCCAATGGATGAGTGCTCTTGGCGGGCTGTCGACGCTCAAAGCTCTCGCTGTGGGCGCGCTCTTCTTGTGCATTTCAGTCAAGCAGTGGGTCTTCACACTTTCGGCGCTTGCGGTCATCGAAGAAGCCCAACCAGGGTTGGCGGCGGGCGTGGGGCTTTATCTGTTTTTTATCGTGTTGACGCAGATTCTTGTCTTGCCGCTCATTATCGCCTTTGCCATAGCGCCGGAAAAGTCTGCTGCGCCCATAAAGGCGGTGTACGGATGGCTGGAGCGCAACAATCGTGTCATTGCCATCATTGTCTCCCTGGTCTTTGGTCTGTGGTTTTCCTACAAAGGCATTACTGGCCTGCTGGCTTTTGGCGCGTAGCAAGATATGCCAGCAAAGGACGATACGCGGGGAAAGCCAGAAATGAGAAGACTCACATGAACGCCATTTGCATCACCTGCGGCGTGCAATACGCCGAAAGCGCAGAGCCGCCCTCCGCGTGTTCCATCTGTCAGGATGAGCGCCAGTACATCAACTGGACGGGGCAGCAGTGGACGACGCTAGATGTCCTGCAGGAAGAACGTCACAACCTCGTCAACTCCGTAGAGGCCGGGCTGACCGGCGTCAGCACGCAGCCGTCCTTTGCCATCGGTCAGCGGGCGCTGCTGGTGCAGACAGCGGAGGGCAACATCTTGTGGGATTGCATCAGCCTCATCGACCAGGAGACCATCGCCGCTGTCAGTAAACTGGGCGGCATCTCGGCCATCGCCATCTCACATCCCCATTTCTATTCGTGCATGGCGGAATGGAGCCGGGCTTTCGACGCGCCCATTTATCTCCATGTCGACAATCGCGCCTATGTCATGCGCCCCGACTCGGCTGTCACCTATTGGGACGGGGAGAGTCTTGCGCTTAACAGCAGCGTCACACTGATCCGCTGCGGCGGTCACTTTTCAGGCTCGACTGTGCTCCATTGGGCAGACGGCGCAGAAGGGCGCGGGGTTCTGCTCACCGGCGACACCATCATGGTCGCTCAGGACCGCAGCTGGGTCAGCTTTATGTACAGCTACCCCAATCTGCTGCCGCTGCCGGCCTCTGCAGTGCGACGGATTGCAGCGGCGGTGGAGCCGTATCCCTTTGAACGGCTGTACGCTGGTTGGTGGGAAAAAGTTGTGGCGACGGACGCCAGCGCGGTCGTGGCGCGCTCAGCCCAACGTTACATTCGCCTTGTCACAGAATAGCCGGCCAAAGTTATCGTGAACGCCAGCCAATGCGACGTACTCTGCGTCGGCCACGCCTGCTATGATCTGGTCTTCACCGTTGACCATCATCCAGCAGCAAACGAAAAGGCGCGCGCCAGCGGGTTCGTCAGCTGCGGCGGCGGCACGGCGGCCAACGCTGCCCTCACTGCCGCGCGCCTGGGCGCTTCGGTTTCTCTGCTTGCCTATCTGGGCGCAGACCTCTACGGCGATCAACATCTGGCCGAATTGCAGGCGAACGGCGTCGACACCTCCTTGATCGTACGCGGAAGCAACGCGACGCCCATCTCTGCTATTTTCGTCAAGCCCGACGGCGCGCGCTCGATTGTCAACTACAGCGGCGACGCAAACCGGTTGACCGCGGCCGATGCGGATTTCCAACGACTGCGCCCCAAGGTCGTTCTGCTTGACGGCCACCAGCCGGCGCTCTCCCTCGCCGTGGCCGAATGGGCGGCCAGTCGCGGCGTCGTCACTATTCTCGACGCCGACACAGTGAACGCCGGCAACGTAGAACTGGCGCGACGCTGCGCTATCGTGGCCGCGTCCGAGCATTTCTCCCTGGCCTACACGGGCGCATCCACGCCAGTCGAAGGCATGGCGCGCCTGGCCGAGCTTGCCCCGGCGGTCGTGGTGACGCTGGGCGAAGCTGGACTCATCTGGCAGGTCGGCGCGCAGACGGGCAGCCAACCTGCCTTTGACGTCACTGTTGTGGACACCACCGGCGCCGGCGATGCGTTTCATGGCGCGCTGGCGGCTGGCGCAGCGCGGGGCATGGAGTGGATCGAACTCCTGCGCTTTGCCAGCGCGGCTGGCGCGCTCTGCTGCACAAAACACGGCGCCCGCCTGGGCATCCCATTTGTGCAGGATGTAGCTGCTTTGCTAGGACTGGGAACCACAGGATAAGCAGAGAGCAAAGTATAGCAGTTGGTGCAGACGCACAACAGGCTGGCTAAAGAGACCGGTTTGAGAGACCAAAACCGGAGGGAATCGCGTCGAAGCCGTTGGCTCCTTGTTACTTCTACTCGACAAAGCGGTATTTTACCAGGGTGCGGATGGCGGTAAAGCCATCGCGCCAGGTGATTTTTTTTCCCTCGTGAAAAGCGCGCCCATTGTAGCTGATGGGCACCTCAAAGATGGGAAAACCGCGCTTGAGGATCTTTGCGGTCAGCTCCGGCTCAATCTCGAAACGGCGGCTGCGCAGGGGCATCCCGGCAATCACATCGCGCCGAAAACACTTGTAGCAGGTCTCCATGTCGCTGAGAGCTGTGCCGTAGAGTAGATTCGTACACACGGTGAGCAGCTTGTTGCCCATGGTATGGCTCAGGCTCATGGCGGAACGGGGGCCTCCTAAAAAGCGGCTGCCATAGATGACTGGCGCGCGCCCTTCCAACAGTGGGATCAATAGCTTGACATAGTCGCGGGGGTCGTATTCCAGATCTGCGTCCTGAATGACGAAGATGTCGCCGGCCGCGTGCTCGAACCCGGTGCGCAACGCCGCGCCCTTGCCGCCATTCTGTGCGTGAAAGACGATCTGCATGTCATCTGGCCGCTCGGTCTGCCAGCGCCGCAGGATGTCGCGCGTGCCGTCAGTGGAGCCGTCATCCACGATGACGATTTCGCGCTCCAACGTCACCGGACCGTGCAACAAACGCCCCCCGTTCACCTCCACGGTCAGATTGACCGCTCGCACACGCGCAACGATTTCTTCGATGGTCGCCCGTTCGTTGAAGACGGGCATGATGATGGATAGCTTCACGCCACACCCGTTCTCAATGCTCGCTGACCTGCTGCGCCAGAATGATCGCCTCGGCGACTGAGCGCATGGATTTGCGATTGTTCATGCTCATCTTTTGAATACGGCGGAAGGCTTCATTCTCGTTCAAGCCTTGCGTGTCCATGAGGATGCCTTTGGCGCGATCCACCAGCTTGCGCGTCTCCAGGGCGTCTTGCAGGCTTTCCACCTCGCGTTCCAACGCACGGAATTCGCTGAAGCGCGCCAGCACCACTTCGATGGCAGGCGCCAGATCGCTCTCGCGAAAGGGCTTGACCAGATAGCCGGCCACGCCAGCCTGGCGAGCGCGCTGCACCAGCTCTTGCTGGCTGTAGGCGCTGAGCAACAAGACAGGCGCGATGCGCTCTTCGGTGAGCAGCCGCGCCGCCTCGATGCCATCCATGTCTGGCATCTTGATATCCATGATCACAATGTCCGGGCGCAGCTCCCGCGCCTGATTGAGTGCGCTACGCCCATCGCCGGCCTCGCCCACCACCAGATAACCGAGATTGGTGAGCATTTCGCGCAGGTCCATCCGTATCAACGATTCATCATCGGCAATGATGATACGTGTTCGTTCCAAGGGATACTCCTATGAGTGAAAAAAGAACGGAAAAGATGAAATATGATAAATCCACTTTGAGTGACAGCTGTGGCTAGTCCGAGTTTGGAGGGCGTTTGGGAAAGATGACTATGGCTCTGACGCCGCAACCTGGGCCATTTTCAGACATCTGTTCCAACCCATCTCCTGATGAACCAGAAGTAAAGCGCAGCGCGCCCTTCAAATCGTCTTTGACAAGCGTTCTGACAATCTGCAACCCAAGACTGCTACTCTGCTCGAGCGCAAAGTCTGGCGGCAGGCCGTCACCATCGTCCTGCACCTCCAGTTGCACCGCATCGCCCAGATCGCTGAGGGTGACGGAAATCTCGCCCGACTGTCGCTGTTTGATGCCGTGTTCCAGAGCATTGAGCAAGAGCTCGTTCATCACCATCGCGGCAGGAGTGGCCTGGCTGGCTGGCAGACGGATGGATGGCCCAGTCACCTGGATCGTTATCTGCTGCTCCGGGTTGCGAGCCACCTCGCGCACCTGGTTGGCAATTCGCTGGCAGACATCACGCACGTTAATGGAGCGGTTCTCCTCCTGGCCGAGAAACTCATGAATGACCGACATACTCAACACGCGGTTGACCGCATCGGTGAGATGCTGGCGCGTCTCGTCATTGCTGGTGCGCCGGGCCTGCATGCGCAAAATGGCGGCGATGTTCTGCAGGTTGTTCTTGACTCGATGATGCACTTCTTGGATGAGCGCTGACTTGACGTTGAGTTCGCGCTGTTTGGCGACTGCTTCCGTTGCGTTGTGGATGAGCACCAAGACTTGCTCCACGCGCCGCGGAGGCGACGGTGTGGAAACGCGCAGGGGCAAGGCAAACCACCTGCTGCGCCAGAGCTGAGATGGACCGGCCAGCGGGATGCCGCGACGAATCCAAGTGCGTCCATCCTCGGCTTCGCTGCGCACCTCGACGCAATGCTCTTCGGCCATCACTCGCTCGACCAGATCCCGGTCGAGGGACTCAAGTGATGAAAGTGGCTGACCGTTGTGCTGCGCCTGCACGCCAATAGTGCGAAACAGGTTCGCTGCAATGCCGCTCATATAAATGACGTTGCGCGCCCGGTCGACCAGATAGATGCCATCGTAGAGGCCAAAGCGCGTCAGGGCGCCTGCGCCTTCCAGTTCGCCGCGCAAACACATCTCCAGCAGCAGGTTGGTCGCTCGGCGGAAATGGCGGTTGCGCCGTTTCTGACGCTCGTGGGCAATCATGTTGGTTTCCACTTGAAATGCTGCAATCACACGATTGTATTGATTGCTCACCGGGTAGACATCCTGGATGATCGGCGCGCCATTGCGCACCCCCGCGCCTTGACGCCGACCGCCGCTGCCGCTGTGCAGCGCGCGCAAAATGAGAGGCTGATCTTCGGCTGTAAAGGTGCGTCCCGTCGCATTTTCCTGATAGAGCGACGAAATCGAGTCCGGCAACCCGTGGTTGGCGACCAATGCCCGGCCATCGGGAAGCAGAATGCACAAGAGCAAATCCGCGCGGCAGACATCGGCTGTGATGGGCATACACGCCGCAATGCGCTCCAACAGAACGATGTCGGCGGGCGTGAGATGCCCACTCTCACGGATACGTGGATCGATCATTCCCACAGTGGCTCACCATCGAGCTTTGCATCAAGTCGTTACAGAAAAAGCAACGGCGTTATGTCGTACACCACCAATGCACGACATCGCGCCGCCTTGTCTGTCTGCTTTCGATTGCATTGGGGGCGCGGCGTCGTTGCCCTCCCTGTGCAATCCACAACGGCGAACCTTTCCTCGCCAGCAACCTGCGGTTGCTTCTGCGCTCCGAGCAGAAAGTGTACCAAAAGTAGCGATGGTTGGCAAGTCAGAGCGAATTTTCGCCAACGCCAGGCATTGTCGATTCCGAGTCGAGCCGGCTGGCAATACCATGAATGAGGCAAGTCGAGTGCGGTTTGCTCATTTCCAGCATGGTAGCTACACTGATGACAATGGCCAACCGTCAATCATCGATCAATGAATTACACAAGGCGAGTTGATTATGTCTCACCATAAGGAGAAGGTCCTGCTCGATCCCGCTTTTCGCCGTATGGCGAATATCTTCACTGACAAGGACTTGAGGCGGCTTCACGCTGTCGCCGACATTGTTTGGGGGCGCGATGAGCCGGCGTCCGCGAATGAAATCGAGCAGGCGGCTGGGGAGATTATGGCAATCATCACCGGAAATTGGCGGCATGGAGATGTGGCGCGCTTTCCCAGGTTGCGCGCCATCATGGAGGTGGGCGGCAGTTTTCCTTCGCCCCAGGGATTAGACTATCATACATGCTTTCAACGGGGCATTCGCGTGTTGAGTTGCGCTCCCGCCTTTGGGCCGGCAGTGGCCGAGATGGGTCTGGGGCTGGCGTTGGCCTGCGCACGTCAGATCGCCTGGACCGACCAGGCATTTCGTCACGACGACCCCAACTGGAGTCACACCCAGTTCGATACGGAGATCGGAACGCCGTTCACACTCTATGGCAAACAAGTGGGGATGATCGGCTTTGGGGGGCTGGCGCGCTGTCTCAAACTGTTGTTGGCGCCCTTTGGCTGCCCACTCCAGGCCTACGATCCCTGGCTGACCGATGCGTATCTGCACGGGCAGGGTGTGACGCCAACAGCGTTGGAAACGCTCCTGACCACATCCAAGATAATCTTCGTGTTGGCGATTCCCAGCAGCAGCAATAGGGCACTGCTCACTCGCCAACTGCTGAGCCTGATTCGCCCCGATGCGGTCTTTGTGCTGCTGAGCCGTTCTCACGTAGTCGATTTCGACGCGCTGACCGAGCTTCTGGCGGAAGGACGTTTCCGCGCCGGGATCGATGTCTATCCTGAAGAGCCTCTGCCGCGGGATCATCCTATCCGCAGGGTCAAACACGCCGTACTTTCATCCCACCGCGCCGGGGCAATCGGCGAGGGGTTGCTCAACATCGGCCGCCTTGTCGCCGACGACATGGAGGCGCTCTGTGCGGGGCTGGCTCCCTATGCCATGCAGCAGGCGCAGCCCGAGTTCATCCGGCTGCGCGGTTGATAGGCTGTTACGGCCCGGCGCGCTGAATGAGCGGCAGCCAAGTGCGCCCGAGCGCGGGCAGGCTCACGCCAAGCGGACCTTCGTCCACGCTCCCCTGGTCGCTGATCACCTCCAGCCAGTAGAAATATGTCGTGTCAAAGAGCGGCGGCATCTCTGAATAGGAATAGCTGCTGCCGGCTGCGCCTTTGGCCGGGATCGGCGCGTCGGTCACGCGTACGGCCTGGCTACGGTCTGTATTGGCGCCGCGCCAGACTTGAAAACCGGTCAAGCCGGTCTCGCTTCGTGTTACCCACTCCAGGCGAATGCCCATCGCTCCTGTGATAGCAGTGAAGCTCTCGACGCCGGGTGTCAACGAACCGGCTGTGTGGCTGCTGTGTGCGACGACAGGTTGACCCATCTGCGCTGCTTGCACGCTGACGGAGAAGGTCATTCCACCTTGTTGTGGAGACTGAGCCATGCGCGCCTGTATGATAATTGAACACGAGACACCCGGCGCAAGCTGGGCGACGGAATAGATGCGCCTTCCCGTTGACGGCTCTTGTACATTCGTGACGAGACAGATTCCGTCGGTTGTTGCGCCTTGCAAAACCAGCGGCGTAAGGAGGCCGTCGCCCGTGAGGAGACCGTCAACACTCAGTTGAGTCAGGGTGACGCCGCCGCTGTTTGTCAATTGAATCTCATAGCTCACTTCGGCGCCAGGCGCAAGCTGACCGCCGGCGGGCGGGGTCGCCACTATGTGTAGTTGCAGGGCGATGCGGGCGATGGTAGTCGCGGCTGTCACAGAGGGCAACGAATCGCCAAACTGGTCGCGCGCGCCAACGATAGTCGTCTGGCGGCTGAACGTGGGCGCCGGGGTGAGCAATCGGTAGGTGATCAGCACCTCCACCTGTTGACCTAACCCAATATCACCCACCTGGTCTGTCAAATCATTCCACTGAACGCGCCCCGTGGCGCCATCGTTCGAGAGGCTGAACCCCACAACGCTGGCGCGTACAAAACCAAGTACGGCGTCGGGAAAGTGCTCGTTCAGCGGCGCATGGGTGATGACAGTGTCGCCCGTGTTTTGCAGACGCACGGTGAAAGTGATCAGGCTCCCTACGGGCGCGGCCTGACTCCCTGTCCCCACGACTTCGCTGGTGAGAGTCATTCCTGGCCTGGTGATGCGCAGGGAGTCTTCCCCAACCTTCTGTGTCAGGATGCGGCCAAAGGCATCAGTGACTCCGCTCGCTGCGCTCTGTATGGTCATCGCCTGGCCGGGCGACCCATGAGTGCTCGCCTGGCCGCGCAAGACGACCTGAACATGAATATGCTGACCGGGTGCAAGAGACCCTCCACTGATGAGATTCTGCCATGTCAGCTGCCCTGTATTTGTCTGACTCGGCGCAGGTTGGGCGGCGATGGGCGTCACGCGAGATGGGTCAAAGGTGAGTGCGAGCGGAGCATTGGTCAGCGCGACCTGCCCCGTATTGGTGAAAGCAATCGTCACTGTCGCCAACTGACCCACAGTGATGACCCCGTCGCTGTTGTCACCTGTGCGAAGGGAAATGAGCGACAGGGAGAAGGACGAGCCTGGCCGGGGCGTCACTTCCATAGCCACGGTTGCGCTGTCCTGATCTTCACCGTCGCTGATGGTGTAGGTGAAGATATCTGCGCCCGCGAAGTCTGGCGCAGGGGTGTAGCGCACGATTCCGCCGACCAATGATGTTGTCCCGTGTTCTGGCGTCCCGACTGCAGTGACAGTCAACGTATCTCCGTCTATGTCTTGATCATTTCCCAACACAGCCAAAGCATTTGCGCTGCTGCCTTCTTGCACGATGAAGGAATCGTCCATCGCCGCGGGTGGGTCATTGACGGAGCGCACCGTGATGGCGACATTGGCCGTGGCCGTGAGCACGCCATCGGAGATGACGTAGGCGAAGCCATCGCTGCCATGATAGTTGGCGGTGGGCGTGTAGACGACCTTGTTCGCCTGCACGACCGCAACGCCGTGGGCTGGCGCAGTTGCACCCACAAGCGTGAGCGCATCGAGATCGATGTCAAAGTCGTTCGCCAGAACATCAAAAAGCGCGTTGACGCTGTCTTCATCAACGTCGAAGGAATCATCTACAGCTTCGGGAGGATGACTGACGAGAACGGCCACCCCGCTTGAGTTATCCGTCGGAGTCACATCTGCCCCGCTTCCCTGGTCATCGCCGATTGACGCCGTATTTGTGATGGCGGTGGCGTCGGGCGAAAGTGGGTGGTTCACAGTCACGGCAAAGGCGATCTGCCCCGTTGCGCCTGTCGCCAGCGTATCAATGGCATGGATGCATTGCGCTCCGGCCGCCCCATTTTGTTCACATACCCAATGCGGACTGCTGGCGCCGGCCGAGAAGGTGGTGAATGCGGGTACGGTCTCCGTAACCAGAACACCTGTCGCAGGGACATTGCCCACATTGGTGTAATGGAGGGTGTAGACGATCTGTCCACCCGCAGAGATACGCTCGCCAGCATTGCTCGTTTTGGTCAATTGCAGATCGGGCGCGCCCGCTACAGTGATCGTCACAGATTGAGAGGCAACCACAACGTCATCAACGACAAGATTGATGGTGAAATGATGGGACCCTGGCGGCGTTCCGGCTGGAGGTGTGATCTCCACCTGAAAGGGTAGATTTGCCGGCAAGGTCACAGAGACGTATTGAGCCGGTTCAACGCTTACCCAACTGCCATAGCCGGCCGACGCCAGCAAGGTGACGACGCCGGCTTGTCCACCAGAGAGAACACGATTACGAATGGCTGTCTGGAGTGCATCGTAGTCGAGTGTCAATTCGCCGCCCGTGCGTTGCGCCCAGTGTTGCCATCGCCCCTGATCAAACGGCGTGTACTGCGTCGCCAGGAGAGACGCCCCCAGCCCTTGCATCTGGTCGAGCACGGTCTGCCAGTCGAGATCGTCATTGCCCACGCCGATATTGGCTGGATTGCTCGTCTCTTGCATCACACCATCACGGCCAGGGTCGCCGCCAGTGGAATTCACACCAACGGCGTCAGGGATGTCTTCGTTGAGATCGTTGTCGTGGGGGAGGTTATTGCCGAACAGGGCGACGATCTTAACGGCGCCTGGCCGATAGCCGAGAACCCCCTCCACCGGGTTAGGATCACTCAGCAGCTCAGCGACGCTTTCGTACAACACCCGGCTGTAGTTAGCTGGGGGGTCGCCTGGTGTAGAGCCAGCGACGATGGCGTTGATGGCGGCCAACACCTCGGTCTTGGTCACACTGAGCGCCTGTTCCAGATGGTAAGCATAGTCGTCGGCGGGCGAATACTCGACAGGGCCACCGGCTGTTTCGTAGCCAAAGGATTGATACGCAGCCGGATAGTCGCGATGAGAAATGACGGCGAAGCGCACGTCCAGACCGTCAGTGGTCAGCGCCTCCACAGTGTCTTCGGCGACACCTTTTGCGCCAGCAAGAAAGCCGCTCATGCCCTCGTTGCCGTCGAGGGAAAAAACAAGGTCGGCAGGTTGCGGGTCGCCGGGGAGCAAGGCGGCTTTGCTTTCACTGATGGTCTGCCCGGGCGCAAGCGTCGCGGTCAGCACAGCTGGCGTGAGAGACGGCGCAGTGATCAATTGGGTGACGCTCAAGCCAGCAACGCCGGGTTTCCCATCGTCTGCAGACAACAAGGCGGTCGCTGCGTCGAGTTGCGGGCCCACATAGGCGACCGTGACATCGTCAGGAGGCAATTGCGAGGGAAAGGTCGCCACAACGGCCAGCCCGTTGCCGTCGGTTCGAGCCGGAATATCTTCACTGCCTATGTGGAATCGCACCCAGTGACCGGCCAAAGGGGCATGAGAGATGCCGTCGCGCAGGCGCGCCTTGAGGACAAACGGTTCGCCAGGGTGCGCCTGCTGCATGCCAAGATAGCGCAAGATGATCGGAGGCGGCGCATCTTTTGAGCCGGGTTCGGCTGCGTGAGCCAATGCGCCGCCGCACCATAGGAGAGCTACAGCAATCATTACAGAAACCGCCGGATAAATTGTGCGGCAGAAGGGGCGCATCGTGTCGGTGAGGGTGGGTCGTTTCATCGGTCACCTCGCAATTGGGTCCATGTGGTTACGGAAACAGCGTGCTCACACGACACAGTAAAACAAAAAGAAACTACTGCGTGGTGCTGCCGGGCGCTACAAAAAGTGACACAATGCAGTTTTTGCTTCGTATTCGCATTCATCGCAAGGTTTTGGTAAAATTCGATAGCCTACCCAGAGTGTCAAGCAGCGGCGAGTTCACCGTGAGGAAGATCAGGCGATGCCGAGAACGCGTTCAGAGTACGACAGTCCGTGGAAAGAAATGCTTGAGATCTTCTTCAAGGATTTCATGGCGTTTTGCTTTCCAGAAGCCTATGTCGATATCGACTGGGGCCGGCCGCCAGAGTTTTTGGATAAGGAGTTCCAGCGCAGTGTGCGCACGGCGAAGACTGGGCGGCGCACAGTGGACAAACTTGTCAAAGTCTGGCTCAAGGACGGAACAGACGCCTGGCTGCTGATCCACATCGAACTGCAAAGTCAGGTGGACATTGGCTTTCCCCAACGCATGTACATTTACAGTTATCGCATCTACGACCGTTTTGGGCGCGAGGTGATCAGTCTGGCTTTGTTGGGTGATGGCGACCCCGATTGGCGTCCGCCGACCTTTGGCTACAATCGCTGGAATTGCGGCGTGGCGTTGCGGTATAGGGTTGTCAAATTGTTGGATTATGGCGTTGACTGGGGTGAATTAGAAAAGAATCCAAGTCCATTTGCGGTGATCGTAATGGCACACCTGAAGGCGCAGGAAACTCGACGCAAATCACAGGATCGGCTACGCTGGAAAATTGACATCATCAAGACGCTCCATGCTCGCGGTTATCGCCGCGAATATGTTTGGGATCTGTTCCGATTTATCGATTGGGTGATGGTGTTGCCAGACAAACTGGAGATGCAATTCGAAGACGTTGTGAAAGAGTTTGAGGAGAGAGAAAAGATGAAATACATCACAACTATTGAACGTCGCGCAATCCAACGAGGCATACAACAGGGTCTCGAACA